>NZ_JAHLZY020000001.1:1238613-1548266 GCF_018967865.2 Hymenobacter siberiensis | reverse complement strand
CCATTTTCGTGTACGTGGGCGTGGAGGTTGGGCTGGGCTCGTTTCTGATTCGCTACGGCGAGTCGCAGAGCATCCGGCAGCTTTCCGGCTTCACCCAAAGCCTGGTGCAGGGGCTCAACGTGGCCACCAACTACGCGCTGGTGCTGTTCGGCAAGGAGCCGTCGGCCATTGATACCACGGTGGGTTTCACCAAGGCGGTGGGCGCGGTGCTGGTGTCGTCGTACTGGTTTGGCTCGCTGGTGGGGCGGCTGCTGGGCATTCCGCTGCTGCTGCGCTTCCACAACCGGGTGCTGCTGGTGGCGGTGTGCGCGGCCGGCACCGCGCTGGTGGGAGCCAGCATTCTCAGCACCGGCGAAACGGCGCTGTGGCTCATCGTGCTCTGCGGCCTGATGAACTCCATTATGTGGCCTGTTATTTTCCCGCTGGCCATCACCGGGCTGGGGTCTTTCACCAAGCAGGGCTCTTCTTATTTGATTATGGCCATTGTGGGCGGGGCGCTCATTCCGCCGCTCATGGGCTGGCTGGCTACGCATGGCGGCGGCCTGCGGGTGGCGTTTGTAGTGCCAGCATTGTGCTACCTATACCTGTTGTTTTATGCCGTGAGCGGCTACCGAGTACGGTAGAGCGAGCGACGCAGCGAGATGAATGGGGCTTTCAAACCAGGAGCTGAGGTTGGCCGTAGATTGCGCCGTGGTCCGTAAATTTACCGGCCTGGTTCTTTCTGTTATCTTATTACAACTGCTTATTTGTCATGAAAAACCCGTCTAACAGTTCCAAAGTCCTATCGCTGTTTCTGCTTGTTGTGTTGCTAGGCACCAGCAGCTGCAAGAAAATTGAAGACCTGCTCACATTCCAGGTCAACGATTCCAGCAGCTTCATGATACCGGCCTCGGGCCTGCTCAATACCACGGTACTCTCGCTGCCGGGCGCTACGGTTAGCTCCTCGTCGTCGGGCACGTATTCGGCCAACAACACCAGCGCTGACTACGTGCAGGACGTGACCCTCGACCGCCTCGCCCTGACCGTGACCGACCCGGCCGGGCAGAATTTTGACTTCCTGAAGAGCGTAAAAATCTATATTGCCAGCGACAACCAGGGCACCAACAAAACCCTGCTGGCCTCCCTCGACCCCGTGCCCACCGGCCAGACGGCCATCACCCTGACGCCCTCCGGCGCCAAGCTCGACCTGTACCTGCGCAGCGGCTACTACTCGCTGTTTACCGATGTGACCCTGGCCCAGCCCGTGCGCCAGAACACCACCGTGCGCGCCGACTCGCGCTTCAACGTGAAAGCCAAGCTGAAATAATGTAGCGCGAACTTTTAGTCCGCGAGTGCCGGCCAGCCACCGAGCTTGCTGGCAGCGCCGAAATATGCGCGGACTAAAAGTCCGCGCTACATCGTCCGCTACCTTTGCGGGCATGATGCCTCAGCTCGAAGAAAACGTCTCCCTCCGCCCCTACAATACCTTCGGCCTCGATGTGCGGGCCCGCTACTTCGCCCGCTTCGCCTCGGCCGATGAGCTGCGCGCGCTACTAAAGCTACCCCAGGTACAGGCGGCTGAAAAGCTCATTCTGGGCGGTGGCTCCAACCTGCTGTTCACCCAGGATTTCGCCGGCGTGGTGCTTAAGAATGAGATTCGCGGACTGGAAATTATCAGCGAAGACGGTGATGCCCAAACGGCCCTGGTGCGGGCCGGAGCCGGCGAGAGCTGGCACGGCATGGTCGAATACACGCTCGACCAGCAGCTCAGCGGCATCGAAAACCTCTCCCTCATTCCCGGTACGGTGGGCGCGGCACCGCTGCAGAACATCGGCGCCTACGGGGCCGAGCTGCGCGATACCTTCGACCACTTGGAGGCCGTGGAAATAGCCACCGGCGAAGGCCGCGTGTTTTCGGCCGGCGAGTGCGGCTTCGGCTACCGCGAAAGCGTGTTCAAAAACGTGCTCAAGAGCCAGTTTGTGGTGACGGCCGTGGTGCTGCGCCTGCACCGCCAGGCCCGCCCCAACCTGCAGTACGGAGCCATTGCCGATACGCTGGCCGAGCTCGGCATCGAAGGCGAGCCCACGCCGCAGGACGTGAGCCGGGCCGTGGTGCACATTCGCCGCTCCAAGCTGCCCGACCCGGCCGAAATCGGCAACGCCGGCTCCTTCTTCAAGAACCCCGAAATCTCCCAGGCCCGGTTCGACCACCTCAAAAGCCAGTACCCCGACCTGCCCGGCTACCCCGTGCCCGGCGGCGTGAAAGTGCCCGCCGGCTGGCTCATCGAGCGGGCCGGCTGGAAGGGGCTGCGGCGCGGCCCCGGCGCGGGCACCCACGGCGTGCACGCCCGCCAGGCCCTGGTGCTGGTGAACCACGGCGGGGCTACGGGCGGCGAAGTACGCCAGCTGGCCGAAGAGATAATCTCGTCCGTACGCCAGCAGTTCGGCGTCGACCTTCACCCGGAAGTTAATATTTTGTGATTGAATGGCACCCGGCCAATCAGTCGATAATATTGCTGAAAACAGGAAATGATGCGTAATTTGTCGCATTCTTTACATCAGCCATTTCGCGGCCGGTCTGCTTATTCTTCAATTTATGAAACCAACTTTCCTTCTGCTTGCCGGGGTGCTCGCCGGCCCGGTGTGGGCAGCTCCGGCTTCCCTGCTCACGCCCCCTACGCCCCCGGTTCTCACCCTGAAAGCTGCCCGGGCCTTGGGGCCGGGCAGCACGGTTACGATACGGGCCGTAGTACTGAACGGGACCGAGATGGGCAACATTCGCTACGTGCAGGATGGCGAAGCCGGCCTGGCCCTCTATGCCCAGCCCGCTAAGCTGCCGGGCTTCGGCGATTTGCAGGCCGGCGACAGCATTCAGGTTACGGGCCAGCTCAAGGCCTACAACGGGCTGCTGGAAATGGACCCCGTCGCTTCGTTTCATAAGCTGGCCGGCGGCCGGCGGCTGCATCCGCTGCGCGTGTCGGCAGACCAGGTTACCACGGCTTATGCCGAGGCGAATGAAAGCCGGCTTGTTGAAATAACCGGCGTAACGCGGCTGCTCACCCCAACCAGCGCCCCCGCCGAGGCCCTGGTTGGCAACGCCAACTACCTGCTCGACGGCACGGCCGGCGCGCTGCTGCGCGTGGGGGCCGCCAGCACCGGGCCCGACGGCCTTATCGGGACCACTCCGCCCACCGGCGAGCCGTTCGACGTGCGCGGCATCATGAGCCAGTACTCGCCGGGGGGCACCGGCGGCTACCAGCTGCTGCCGCGCCTGGCCACCGACTTTGTGCGCGGCAGCGGCCTGCCCCGCCTCACCGAAGAGCCCGTGCCCGTCAATGTCAGTGCTACGGGCTTCACCGTGGTGTATTCCACCCTGAACCCCGGTGATACCCGCGTGCGCTACGGCCTCAATGCCAAAGAGCTGAAAGAAAGCCGCCTGGATGCAAGCCTGACCACCCACCACAGCCTCACGCTGAACAACCTGATTCCCGGCACTACCTACTACGTGGAGGTGGGGTCGCGCAATGAAGCCGGTACCGAAACGGCCACGCCGGTGCCCTTCATCACGAGCACCGGCAAGCGCAACCGTAGCAGCGGCAAAAACTAAATCGGGAACGTTAAATACGCCAACGCCCGTGTTGGGCCGCCACGCAAACCGGCGGCCCGACACGGGCGTTGGTTTGCCCAAAATTCAGCATCTTTGTATTTCGGCCCAGTGCTTCAACTTTAACTTAATCATTTCTTTACATTCTAGTTTTCTTATGAAGAAACTTACTCTGCTGGCGTTGCTGGCGTGTGCTACGTCGTGGCACGCGGCTTCCGCCCAAACGGCCATCACCATTGCGGCGGCCCGCGCTCAGGCCCCCACGGCCAACAACGTGGCCGGCCCCACCGTAACGGTGCGCGGCATTGTGACCAACGGCGACGAGCTGGGCTCCACGGTGAGCATCGTTCGTTATATCCAGGACCGCACGGCGGGCATTGCCGTGTACACGACGGGCGGTGCCACGGGGCCGCTGGTGGCGCCGCTGGTTCCCGGCGACAGCATTGAAGTAACCGGCAGCCTGAAAATGTATCGCGGCCTGCTCGAAATCGACCCCATTGCCTCCCTCACCGTGCTGGCTGGCAACCGGCCGGTGCCGGCCCCGGTAGTGTTCACGGCGGCCCAGGCTGCTTCGGCCTACGCCGAGCAGTACGAAGGCATGCTGGTACGCATCAACGGGCTGACCTCGGTGAATACTACCGGCGGCGGCGCGGTATCGGCCTTCACGGCCAACACCACCTACCGGCTGAACAACAATACCACGCTGGTCAACTATGTACCGACCAACTCCAACGGCCCCGATGGCCTCATTGGCAAGCCCAGCCCCACGGGTACCTTCGATGCCATTGGCATCATGAGCCAGTATTCGCCTTCGGCCACCAGCATTGTGGGCGGCTACCAGATGCTCAGCCGCAAATATGCCGACTTCGTGCAGGGCCTCACGCCTAACCTGACCACCAGCCCGGTGCCCTCCAACATCACCACCACCGGCTTCACGGTCAGCTTCAACACCCAGAACGCCGGCAATACCATCCTGTCGTACTCAACCTCGCCTACCGGCACGTTCACGACAGTGCCGGGTTCCACGGCCCTTACCACGGCTCATAGCCAGGTTATTACGGGCCTGCAGCCCGCTACCATCTACTACGTGCAAGCCGTGTCGGTGAACAGCGTGGGCCGGTCGGAGTCGCGCGCGGTGCCCATGATTACGGCTTCGCTGTCGTCGGGCGTTATCAAAAACTTCTTCAACCGGACCGTAGATGCCTCCCTGGCCCTGCCCGGCAATGCGGCCGTGACCATGCTCAACGGCGCGGCCCCCGATACGCTGGTGCGCTACATCAACCGCGCCACCCAGACGCTGGACATTGCCATCTATAACTGGAACAACACGACTATTCTGAACGCGGTGAATGCCGCCAAGACGCGCGGCGTGCAGGTGCGCGTTATTTTCGAAGACGACAACGCCAACGTGAGCGTGGGCCAGCTGCTGGCTTCTATTCCCCGCGTACCCCGGCCGGCCCAGCCCGGCAGCAGCGGCAGCAGCATCATGCACAACAAGTTTGTGATTATTGATGCCGAAAGCACCAACCCCAACGTGCCGTGGGTGTGGACGGGCTCTATGAACTGGACCCCGGCCCAGCTCACCACCGACGCCAACAACGTGATTGCCATTCAGGACCAATCACTGGCCCGCGTCTACGCGGTGGAGTTCAATGAGATGTGGGGCTCGCAGACGGCTACGCCCGGCACCAGCCTGTTTGGCTCGCGCAAGTCCGACAACACGCCGCACATCCTCAACATTGGCGGCAAATCGGTCGAGTCGTACTTCTCGCCCACCGACAACGTGAACGCCCGTCTGCTCACCGCCATCGCCTCGGCCGACAACGACCTGCACTTCGAGTCCATGCTCGTGACCCGTGCCGACCTGGGCCGCGCCATTGCCAACCAGGTCACCCAGCGCGGCATCACGGGCTGCTCCGACGGCCTCGTGAACGACACCAGCGGCACGGCCGGCTACGCCTTCCGCCTCGCGCAGGCCGGCCTGGGCAACCGTCTCATCATCAAGCGTACGGCGGCTGGCTTCGGCATCATGCACCACAAAACGCTGATTGTGGATGCCGGCGCCAGCCAGTCGGACCCCACGGTATTCGTGGGCTCGCACAACTGGACGGCTTCGGCCGACACCGAGAATGACGAAAACACGCTGGTGGTACACGATGCCCGCGTGACCAACCGCTACTACCAGGAGTACGCCGCCCGCATCGCCGAAAACACCACGGCCTTCACGGTGTGCCGCCTGGTACTGGCCACCCGCGCCGGCACCGTGCAGGCCAGCACAATGCAAGCCTACCCCAACCCGGCCCGTGGCAGCTTCCAGCTGCACCTGGCCAGCAGTTCGGCCCGCACCGCCACCATCGTGCTGCGCGACGTAACCGGCCGCGTGGTGCTCACCCAGACCCAGCCCCTCACCGGCACCGACCTGAACATCGACGCTACGTCGCTGAAATCGGGCCTGTACATGGTGCAGGTAACCACTCCCGAGGCCGTGCAGACGAGCCGCGTGGTAGTGGAATAGCTTGCGCGAAACTGATACAAAAAAGGCGGCTCCCGAATCGGGAGCCGCCTTTTTTATTGTTGGTGAACGTCAGAAAATTATCTGAACCGTCATGCTTCGCTACGCTCTGCATGACGGACGGTCTGTCATAAAACCGTTCTCCCCTACTTCAGCACGGCAATGGTCACGCCATCGCCGCCCCGGTCGGCGTGCTCGTCGGCCACGCTGGCTACGGCGCGTTGGGAGCGGAGGTAGTTGCGCACCACCTGGCGGAGCACGCCGTTGCCGCGGCCGTGCAGGAGCTTGATTTCGGGCATGCCCAGCATCACGGCGTCATCGACGAAGCTCATGGTTTTGGTGAGGGCGTCTTCGGCACGCTCGCCGCGCAGGTCGAGGGTGGGGCTGAAACCGGCCATGCGGTCAGTGATGTTCACACCGTTGCCACCGCCGGAGCTGCCGCCGCTGAGCTTTGATTTCTTGGATTTGGCAGCCTGCTCGCGCTCGCGGATTTCGGCCCGGCCCAGCTTTTCGAGCTGGCCGAGCTTGGTCAGCGTCTTCATGCCACCGAACATGACTTCGGCGGTCTGGCCTTTCACGCTCACTACTTCGCCGTGGCCTTCCTGGCCGAACAGGGCCACTTTATCGCCGGGCTTGAGGTCGCCGGCCTCGGCGCGCTCGCGGGTGGCTTTGGGCTTGGGCGGCTCTATTTGTAGCTCTTTCTTGACGAAGTTATCAAGCTTCTCGCGAGCGGCCTTGTTGATTTCCTTGTCGGCATTGCCACGCCGGATTTCGCCGATGGTGGCTTCGATTTGCTGGTTAGTGTTCACCAACAAGGCTTTGGCCTGCTGCTTAGCCGTGCGCAGTGTTTCAAGCTTAGTGTCTTCGAGGTGCTGCTTGAGGTCCTGGTATTCCTTGGCGGCGCTTTTGAGGCGGCGCTCGGCTTTAGCAGCCTCGGCAGTACGGGTTTCGAGCTCGGTTTTCTCCTTTTCGAGGCTTTCGAGCAGGCGGTCGTAGCGGATTTTGTCCTTGCCCACCAGCTGGGTGGCACGTTCCACTACCTCCTTCGGCAGGCCGATTTTGCGGGCTATTTCGATGGCGAACGACGAACCCGGCTTGCCCACTTCGAGGCGGTAGAGCGGCTGCAATTTCTCCGGGTCGTAGCGCATGGCCCCGTTCACGAGGTGCGGGGTGCGCTCGGCGAAGTTCTTGAGGTTGGTGTAGTGGGTGGTGATGACGCCGTACACACGGCTGCGGTTCAACTGGTCGAGCACGGCTTCGGCAATGGCCCCGCCCAGGCTGGGCTCGGTGCCGGTGCCGAATTCGTCAATCAGCACCAGGCTCTTCTTACCGGACAGCAGCATGAATTGCTTCATTGCCAGCAGGTGCGAGGAGTAGGTCGAAAGGTCATTTTCCAGGCTCTGCTCGTCGCCGATGTCCAGGAAAATATCCTCGAATACGCCGGCTTCGGAGTTGTCGGCACAGGGAATGAGCAGGCCCATCTGCAGCATAAACTGCACAAGGCCCACGGTTTTCAGGCTCACCGATTTGCCGCCCGCGTTGGGGCCGGAGATGATGAGGATGCGCTGCTCGTGGTTCAGCTCCAGGTCCAGGGGCACTACTTCGCGGGGGTCGCCGGTGTCGCGCTTGTGCTGGGCAAAGGCCAGCTGGAGCAGCGGGTGGCGCACTTTCACCCACTTCAGCAGGGGCTTGTTGTGCAGCACGGGCAGGCGGCAGTCGAGGGTGACAGCCAGCCGGGCTTTGGCTCTGATAAAGTCAATCAGCCCGAGGTAGGAATAGGCTTTGCGCAGGTCCGGGATGTGGGGCCGCAGCTGGTCGGTGAGGGCCGTGAGGATGCGAATCAGCTCGCGGTGATAGGCATTGTCGAGGTCCTTGATGTCGTTATTGAGCTCAAAAACGGCTTCCGGCTCGATGTAAACCGTCTGGCCCGAGGCCGATTCGTCGTGAATCAGGCCCTTCACCTTGCGCTTGTGCTCGGCGATGACGGGCAGCACCAGCCGCCCGCCGCGTATCGTAGGCTCGGAGTCGCTGGGAATCCAGCCCTCGTTTTTGGCGTGGCGCAGGATGCCGGCAATCTGCTTGCGCAGCTGGCCCTGGCGGGCAATGAGCTCCTGCCGAATCTGGCGCAGCAGCGGGCTCGCGTCGTCGCGCACCGCGCCGTCGTCGTCCACCACTTTGTCCAGCGCGGCCAGCAAATTGCGGTCGACCTGGACGCCGATGCCCAGCAGGCGCAGCGAGGGGTACAGGCCGGGGTCGGCATCGGAGAAGAAGCTCAACGCCTGCCGGATGGTTCGCAGGCTCATCTTTACCTCGAAGAAGGCGGCCACGTCGAGGTAGGCGCCCGGCAGGGCGGCGCGCTTGAGGTGGGCCTGGGCATCGTGGTAGTGCGAGGCCGGAAAATCGGCCCCGGAGCGCAGCAGGTAAGTGAATTCGTCGGCCTGTTGGAGCAGTTTCAGCAGGGGCTCGTGCTTGGGCTGGAACTCCATGCGGGCCACGTAGTGCCGGCCCAGGGCGGAAAGGCAATTGGCCTCAAGCTGCTCGCGCAGGGTGGTGAAGCCGATTTTTTGTTCGAAGTGTTGGGGTAACAGCAAGAAATTGAGCTTTGCGGGATTTCAGAATTGGGTACGAAGGTAAACAGCGAGCGGGGCGGGAAAGATTCGCGGGAGGCCGCTCAAGTTGATGCTGTTTCATGAGCGTCTGTCATCCCGAGCGGAGCGAAGGACCTTATCACCGCCGAACGATAGGTGCAAACTTGAGAAGGTCCTTCGCTCCGCTCAGGCTGACAGACGCTCAGAATATCGGATTAATGAAAAGCTTCGCTCTCAATAGGACCAGAAAGTCAAAAAATACCTGTGGCCGGAAGCACCGGCATATAGCGTTTATCCAAGCCGGCCCGTAGCTTTGGCCCCGACTATAATTTCCACACATTCATTTTTATATAATAGAGTTGTTGCGAAGCAAAAAGCCTTGATAATTAATTAATTATGTCAAAAATAAAAACCGACAAAAATTGCAAAGAGAACGTCTAAGCCACATTGCCAATAAAATTAGCGCGATTTCATGCCTGTAATAGGCTGATTTTGAGCACAAACATTACGCAACAAGTCTACTTGTCAAGATTGGCGGGTGCGTGTGTGAGATAAGCCCGGTGTTGGCTGCGGACGCGCAGGTTGTGCAGTCCGCAAGCCACCACCATCACGGTGTCGCGAAACCAGTCGCCGCGTAGGCGCAGCTTGTCGCGGACCATCCGTAAGCGCTTGATGCCGCTGTGGACGTGTTCAATGACCACCCGCAATGAGCTGAGCAACTGGTTGTAGAGCAGCTGGGAAAAGGTCAGCTCGCCTTTCGGCGGCTTCTTATGGGGCATCTCGATGAGCACCCCCGGCGGCCGATGGCCGAGGAAGCCCAAATCCTGCCGCAGCACGCTGCCGACCGGCAGGCACAGGGGGTAGAGGTCGACCTTTTTTTGTCGTGCACCCGCCCGGACTCGGTGGGCGAAAGATCGTGCAGGTACTGCGTATCGTCGGATAAGGTGATGTTTTTCAGGGCGTGGACTTTTTTTTGGCGCTGTACTCTTCTTCCTGTGCTGCCCGGTCGGCGTTGCGCGGAATGCCGCGCTCCACCCCGTCGCAGGTGAAGACCTTCACCGGGTGCGCGGCCAGGCGCTGGGCCAGCTGCGCCCCGTCGCGCACGGGCAGCAGGTGCCGGGCGGCCAGCGTCTGGTTGAGCACGTCGAGCAAGGGGCCCGCCAGGCGGCTCACGCGGGTCTGCGACACGCCGAAGCTGGCAGCCTGGTGCTGCTGCAAGAAATTGGTTTTGAGGTAGGTCAGCAAGAAAAAAAGCTTCGTGCCGGTGCCCGCTAAGGTGGCGTTGGCCCGTTCCCGGTGCGCCGGGATGCGCCGCCGGTCGCCGTCGAGGGTATGGTAGCGGTGGTAGCGCTCCCAACGGGGCGTAAAGTCAGTGAGCAGGTCATCAAATTCGGCGGGCAGCAGGCTGGTCAAGGCCAAAAACTGCGTCGGCCGCTCGCGCAGGGCCACATAATTCATCCTCAAAAATACGGCCTCGCCTCACGGGATAACATAAACTAGCTTTACCGCATCAGCATTATTGCTTTGCCATTGGTTTGAGTATCACTTATCCACCCCCGCCCCAAAGAGCGCGAAATCGTATTTCACCGGGTCGCTGGGGTCCAGCAAACGCAGGTTAGCCGTCAGTTCCTCCGCCGCTTCCCAGTCCACGAGCTTGCGGGTGAGCAGGCCCAGGGGGCGGGCCTGGCGCTCGACGTGCAGGTCGATGGGCATGATGAGGTCGGCGGGCGAGAGGCGGGTCCAGAGGCCGAAATCCACGCCGTGCTCGTCGCGGCGCACCAACCAGCGCAGGTACATGTTCACCCGCTTGCAGGCCGATTTGCGGGCCGGCGTGGCCACGTGTTTGCGGGTGCGCTGGGGCGCATCGGGCAGACTGAAGAAATGGTTGTGGAAGTTTATCAGCCGCTCGCGCTGCGTGTGGCCCACCAGAAACGCGGTTTCCAGCGTGTCGTGCTGCCCGTACCAATGGCGCAGGAAATGCACGAAATAGAGCAAATCAGTATCGCAGAATGTGCGGTGGCAGAAACCGAGCAGCTTCTTCAAGTCCTCGTCCTGGTGCTGGGTGATGAACTGGTGCGGGGCATCGTCCATGCGGCGCAGCAGCTCGTTGCACTTATTGATGATGGTTGGCCGCTGCCCCCAGGCCAATAGCGCCGCAAACAGGGCCGCGATTTCAATATCCGGCCGCTGGGTGAAGCGGTGGGGAATTTGAATGGGGTCGTTTTTGATGAACTCGGGACGGTTGTAGCGCTCGTATTGCGCATCGAGCTGGCGGCGGAGCTGGGCGATGTTCACGGGAATGGCAGCGTTTGGGTGGGAGGAGTAAGGCCCGTCATGCAGAGCGCAGCGAAGCATCTTGCCCGCAGCAACTAACTCAATCGAATGAATTACTTACTGCGGGCAAGATGCTACGCTCTGCATGACGTTCTGTTTGAACGACCAGCCCTACTGCGGGATGTAATTCGTCTCCACGCGGAAGCGGGAGTCGGCGGTGCCGAGCTTCTGCACGGCGCGGGGCGAGAGGCGCACCAGCACGTTGTTGTTCTCACCCGTATCGGGCAGCTTGCCGATGACGCGCACGTACACCGAGAGGCCATTCATGGCATTTTTCACCTGCATGATGGTGCCCACGGGGGCCGTTTTGTGCAGGGCAAGGTACTTATCGGTAATGCTCTTTTCGATGGGCGCGCCGAGGCCGGACTCCACCACGCGGGCCAGTACTTCGCTGGCGCGGCTGGGGGTGCGGTCCTCCTTTTCTTCCTCGCGGTCGGGCGTCACGGTGGCTACCTGGGCGGGCTTATCGGGGGCCGGGGCCTTGGCGGGCGTGGCGGGCACGGCTTCTACCTCAATGGGGCGCACGGGCGCGGTTTTGGCGGTGGCCGGGGCGGCAGCGGTTTCGGCCGTGCCGGTGAGGATGAGCAGCTGGCCCACGCGCACGGTGCCGCCGGCGGGCAGCTTGTTGAGTTTAATCAGCTCATCGGGCGTGAGCTGAAACTTGCGGGCAATACCGAACAGAGTTTCGCCCTTCACCACGGTGTAGCGAGCAGGCACGGCCACGGGCGCGACGGCCGTGGGGGTTTTATCGGGCGCGGCAGCAGTTGTAGCGCGGCCGGCGGCGGGGCGGGGCACGTACACAATCTGGCCCACGCCGAGCCCGTTTTTAATCTGCGGGTTGGCCTCTGTGAGTTGGGCCAGGGTGACGTGGTAGCGGCGCGTGAGGGCGGTGAGGGTTTCGCCAGCCGCCACGCGGTGCTTCACGAAGCGCTGGCCGCCGCGCATTTCCTGGCCAATGGAGTCGGCAGGGGCACTTTTGGCGTGGCCGGGTTTGCCCGGACCGGGACCGCCCAGGGCCAGCAGCGTCAGCAACGAAAGAATTACAGTCATAGAAAATAGCCTTCCAAAATTCACTTTGCCCCCGCCCGGAAGCGCCGGCTCAGGCAGCCCGCGAGGCAAAATAACGCAATAACCGGTGGGAAATTGAACCCGGCCGGTTTCAACCCTGCCCAGTTCCGTTATTTGGGGCTTGTTGGCAGTCATTTTCCCGCTCCTCACTTCCCACTTCCATCCATGGTACTTGGCCTGATTCCCGCCCGCTTTGCCTCCACCCGCCTGCCCGGCAAGCCGCTCGTCGATTTGGGCGGCCAGAGCATGATTCAGCGGGTGGTGCGGCAGGCCCAGCAAGCCAACCTGGCCCGCGTAGTGGTGGCCACCGATGATGCGCGCATCCTGCGTCACGTACAGGATTTTGGGGGCGAGGCCGTGCTCACCCACCCCGACCACCCCAGCGGCACCGACCGCTTGTGGGAGGCCTTCCAGCAGCTCGGCAGCCCGGCCGACGTGCATTGCATCGTCAATATTCAGGGCGATGAGCCGTTCATTCACCCCGCCCAAATCAACGCCCTGGCCGATTTATTCGCCGATGCCGCCACCGCGCCCGCCATTGCCACGCTGGTGAAGCCGGTGCTCACGGCGGAAGAGTTATTCAGCCCGCACCTGCCCAAAGTGGTGCTCAGCCAGCAGGGCCACGCCCTGTATTTCAGCCGCCACCCCCTGCCCTACCAGCGCGGCCGCGAGCCGGCCGAGTGGCTGGCCCACCACCGCTACCTGCGCCACCTCGGCCTGTATGCCTACCAGCCGCAGGTACTGGCGCAGCTCACGCGCCTGCCCGTGTCGCCCCTCGAAGCCGCCGAAAGCTTGGAGCAATTGCGCTGGCTGGAGGCCGGTTTCCAGATTCGCTGCGCGGAAACCGAACTGGATGCGTTCGGTATTGACACGCCGGAGGATGTGGCGCGGGCGCGGGCGCGGCTGGGCGTTTAGCTATCGGCGCGGTCTGCCACGGCCGGCGTTTCGGTGTTGGTCTGGTGGCGCTCGTCGCGCATTTCGCGGGAGAGAAAGTAGTTGAGGGCCGTGCGGATGATGGCAATGGTCCCGAGCTTGCCCAATTGCTCCCAGCTGGGCGAAATGGCCGTCGAAAGAATATCGGCCCCCAGCTGAAACTCCAGCGCCAGGGCCAGGTACCGGGCCAGTGCCAGCCGAATAGCCGTAAAATCGGCCGTCTGGCCCCGGCTCAGGGCCTTTATCAACAGCCAGCCCGCGCTGATAATGCCCAGCGCAATGATGCCCGCGCCCACGGTTTCCACGCCCAGCTTCAGCCACAGCACGGCGTCGATAATCGTGCTTTCGGCCCGGCCGTGCACAGAAGTCACGTCGCGGGCCGTTTCGGGCAGGGCCGAAAAAACAGGAGTAAGCCGCAAAATCATAGGCGCAAGCGAAGCAGGAACGCGAGGCGGAATACGGAAAACCCACGCCCGAAGCCGAATCAGCCGCCGGCTTTCTTGGCCTTGTAGCCTTCCTTAATCAGCACTTCCAGCACCTTATCGCGGAAGTCACCCTGCACCACTATTTCGCCGTCCTTGGCGCTGCCGCCCACGCCACACTTGGTTTTGAGGAGCTTACCGAGCGCCTGCAAGTCCCCGTCGGTGCCCATAAAACCAGTTACGAGGGTGACCTGCTTGCCGCCGCGCTGCTTTTTATCGAGCTGCACGCGCAGCTGCTGCTGCTGGGGGGGCAACGTGGTGGCCGCCGCCGCTTCATCGGTTTGGAAGGAGAAATCGGGATTGGTGGAATAGACCACGCCGGTACGGTTCTGTTTCATTTAATAATTAACATTTAGCATTTAATAATTCGGGAAAGCCGGGCCGGCATCAGTTTATCGAGGTATCATCCAAAATTTGTTAAATGTTAAGTGACACCTGTTAGATGACCTACACCGCCACGGCCAAGGCCAGCGGCAGCAGCTCTACGTCGAACTCGGTAGCATGGCCCAGGTAGTCGCCATCGACGTGAAAACCGATGGGCGCGGCGGCCACCACCCGGCCGCGCGGCACCCGAAAATATTCGGCCGCCTTGCTTTGCGGGAGGGTACCGAGGGCCATGGCCAGGCTCACGCGGAAGGCCCGGCCCACGGGCAGGACATCAATCAGGCACACGTCGAGCAGGCCGTCGCGCAGGTCGGCCAGGGGGGCAATATAGGCGTTGTTGCCGTATTGCGAGGCATTGGCGAAGGCCAGCACGTAGCAATCGGTGCTGATTTCCTGACCATTGAGGTTGGCCTGCACGGGCACCGGGCGGTAGCGGCGATACTCGCGCAGCGTTACCTGCAAGTACGTGCTCAGGCCCCGCGAGCCGGCCTGGGCGAAGTGCTGGCTCACGTGCGCATCAAACCCCAGCCCGGCGGTGCAGAAGAACGGGTGGCCGTTTATCACGCCCACGTCCATGCGGCTGAAGGTGGGCGCGGCCAGCCGGCGCAGCGCATCGGCCAGGCCCAGCGGCACCTTTAGGTGGCGGGCCAGGCCATTGCCCGAGCCCTGCGGGATGATGCCCAGGGTAGTTTCGGTGCCCAACAAGCCCCTCCCCACTTCGTTCACGGTGCCATCGCCGCCCACGGCAGCCACCACGGCAAAGCCTTCGGCGGCAGCCGTGCGGGCCAGCTCCACAGCATGCCCGGCGTATTCCGTGGGCCAAATTTCGTAGTCGGTTTCCCGCGCACCGAAGTACCGCGCAATCAGGGCGGGCATGTCGTGGCGCTGGCTGGGGCCGGCCTTGGGGTTCAGAACGAAGCAGGTTTTGGGCAATTTTTTTAAATATGAAGGAGACGGAAAACAGGAAGAATGTGCAAAAGGAAGGATGTATAGGCTACGGATACAAAGCAAAAAAGCCTGCCAAAAGGCAGGCTTTTTTGTTGCTTTGCCGAAAATCCGCTGTTGCGCACATTTTCACATTCAGCACATTTTCACATCAAAACTTACCCGTTCATCTGCTCGCCGAGCTTCTGAATCAGGTCGGCCGTGCGGGTCGAGTAGCCGGTTTCGTTGTCGTACCAGCCAATGACCTTGGCCAGCGTACCGTTGGCCGAAGTCAGCTCCGAGTCGAAAATGCAGCTATGGGGGTTGCCCACGATGTCAATGCTCACAATCGGGTCGGTGGTGTACTCGATGATGCCTTTCATGGGGCCTTCAGCGGCGGCCTTCAGGGCAGCGTTGATTTGCTCCCTGGTCACTTCCTTTTTCAGGATAACGGTCAGGTCGGTCATTGAGCCATCCGGCACGGGCACGCGCATGGCCAGGCCGTCGAGCTTGCCCTTCAGCTGGGGCAGCACCAGGCCCACGGCCTTGGCCGCACCGGTGCTGGTAGGGATGATGCTGTAGGCAGCGGCGCGGGCGCGGCGCAGGTCCTTGTGAGGCGCATCCTGCAGGTTCTGGTCCGACGTGTAGGCGTGCACCGTGGTGATGTAGCCTTTCTCGATGCCGAACGCGTCATCCAGCACTTTGGCCATGGGGGCCAGGCAGTTGGTGGTGCAGCTGGCGTTGCTGATGATGGTTTCCGAGCCGGTGAGAATTTCCTCGTTCACGCCCAATACCACAGTCGGAATATTGCCCGTAGCGGGGGCCGAAATCACAACTTTCTTGGCACCAGCAGTGATATGCTGGCCAGCGCCGGCCTCGTCAACGAAGCGGCCGGTCGATTCCAAAACTACATCAACGCCCATTTTGCCCCAGGGCAGGAGCTTGGGGTCGCGCTCGGCGAGGGCAGCGATTTTCACGCCGTTCACCGTCAGGCTTTCCTCGTCGTAGCTCACAGTACCGTCGAAACGGCCGTGTACGGAGTCGTACTTCAGCAGGTGGGCCAGCGTTTTGTTGTCGGTCAGGTCGTTGATAGCAACGATTTCCACGTTGTCGCGGCCAAGCAGCGACTTAAAGGTGAGACGGCCGATGCGGCCGAAGCCGTTGATGGCGACTTTAATTTTTGCCATTGTAAAACAGGTGGGGATTAGTGGCCAGCCGCCACGCTGGCGGCCGGTTGAAACGCGGGGCGAAGATAGCAAACCGGCGCGGGTTAGCCCACATTCTGCTTCGACCTTACATAAAGCCCGATTCCTCTCCGGCCTCCGACCCGATTCAACGGGCAGTTGTCCGGTCCCAGGCCCCACGACAGCCCCGCGATAGGACGCCGTGAAAATTTTTCAGCCTGAAAAACAGGGTACTTTGCTCTGAATAGCACTTTTTTTTCACCCAGAACTTGCACGAAACGAAGCGCGCCGTACCTTTGCATCATCAAAACGAACAACGGTCCGTTCGTCTAGGGGTTAGGACAGTAGATTTTCATTCTACCAACAGGGGTTCGATTCCCCTACGGACTACTAAAAAGGCCCTCACAGCAATGTAAGGGCCTTTTTTATTGTACCCAATAGCATCACTGGCAACAGCTGGGCGAAGGTTACAATGCTCATGCGGCTTCAATTGTGCCAGCTGATACGAAGCACGAAATGCCGCAGCGCTTCGAAAAGCGGCTTTGGTTGCGATGAGCGACAGCTTTTCCGGCAGAGCGGCGCAGCTGCTGCATAAAATCAGGTGCCGGGGTTTGAAACGCCTCCCCTAACACGCACAAAAAAATCCTCGCCCAGAACAGACGAGGATTTTTTGAACATATGAAGCTGTTTAGAAAATCGGGTTGCGCCGGTCCGACCGCCCTAGGCGGCCGGACCGGTTGCCGTTGGCATCGGCCCAACAAGCACTGGCGCCGTTCTCGCGGCAACCGGTCCGACCGCCTAGAGCGTGAGGACAATAAAAGATTTATTTATTTATCTAAACCAATCTAGCGTAGCACCAATATACCAAAAGGCGAGGAAGGAAACGGCGGTTTTTTCGTAGCGGGTGGCCAGGCGGCGGTATTGCTTGAGGCGGCCAAAAAAGCGCTCGACTTTGTTGCGGTCGCGGCAGGTTTCTTCGTCCATTGCCAAGGGTTCTACCCGGTTGGGATGGCTGGGAATGACGGCTTCGATGCCCCTTTCGGTGCAATAGGCGCGGGTTGCGTCGCTGTCGTAAGCCGTGTCGGCCAGCACTTTGCCCGGCTGCAGGTCCGCCAGCAAGGGCAGCGCCTGCGGGCTGTCGCCCGCCTGGCCTTCGGTCGCAATCAGCCGCACGGCGTTGCCCAGCGACTCCACGCAGGCGTGAATTTTGGTGCCGATGCCCCCGCGGCTGCGTCCGAGGCACTCGGTGGCGGCGTTACTTTTTTTTGGCCCGCTGAATGCTGGTGCGCCCGCACGACGGTCGAATCGAGCATGACCCAGTCCAGTTCGGGGGCTTGCAGGGCCTGGAAGGCCCGCTCCCAAACCCCTTTGGTCGCCATGCGCCGGAAGCGCTTGCACACGGTGTTGAATTTGCCGAAGCGTTCGGGCAGGTCGGCCCACGGGCAACCGGTGCGCATTATCCACACGACCGCGTTGAAAAACAAGCGGTTGTCTTTGCCCGTTACCCCGCAATCCGTGGCTTTACCCGACAAAAGGGGACTCACCGCCAGCCATTGAGCATCGCTAATCTCATGTCTTCTCATAAATAATTTCTTCGTTATAAACGATTGCCAAAGCAAAGGTAATTGTCCTCACGCTCTAGGGCGGTCGGACCGGAACAACGAAGCTGTTTAAAAAGTCGGTTTTCGGTTGATTTTTCGCAAAAATGATGACAACGAAGGCGAGCCAGTGCCAGGCCAGCAAGTTGCCGACGCTGGTTTCGTAGCGCACGAGCAAGATTTTGAAGCCGTCGAGCCAGGCGTTGGCGTGTTCGACCACGACGCGGTGGCGATAGAGCTCGGGGTTGAAGGGAGTGTCGTCGGCGGTCTGCCAGGCGGCGGCGCAGCGGTTGCGGGGGATGTTGGCCTCGATGTCGCGCCGGGCGCATTCCCGGCAAAAGTCCTTGGTGTCAAAGGCTTTGTCGGCGTTCAGAAACAGCCCGGCGACGGGAATATTGGCCGCTTCGAGCGAGGCGTAGATTTCGCCGAACAGGTTATTGAGCAGGTGGGTGTCATGGTGATTGCCCGCCTGCGGGCTGGCGCAGGCCAGGGACTGGCCCCGGTTGTCGGAGAGGAACAGGGCCGTGGTGGTGCGGGCTTTTTTGCGGCCCTGGTAGCCGACGGCTCCCCCCCCCCGTTTTTGGCGGGCGTGTGGCTGCCGTCGAGCTGGACGCTGGAACAGTAGAGATGGGCCCCGTTTTCGCGCAACATCCTGAGCCAGAACCCTTGCCAGGACCCGTCCTTGCGCCAGGCATTAAAGTGGGCGTACACGCCCTGCCAGGTCAGGGATGCGCCCGTAAAAAACTGTTTGACCGGCAATAAGCGCCACTGACAGCCGCTTTTGAGCTTGTAGAGAATGACTTCTACCAACTCAACCGGCTCCACGACCGAGGGGCGGCCGTGGGCCGAGAAAGGGAGCGCGGGCAGAATCCATTGGCGAATCATATCTTTGGACAGGACTTCCATTAAAATGCGAAAAAAGGAGTGTTACACCTCAAATTTCGCGCTTTTTTGGGAGTCCTTTGACTTTCTAAACAGCTTCCTCGATAGTAATTAATGCTGTTGCAACGAAGCGGTAAAGATGCTTCGCTGCGCTCTGCATGACAATTTAGCTCAGAAATCAACCTCCCCCTCCCACATGAAACGAATTCCCCTGCTCCTCCTCGCCCTCGCCCTGGCTCCCGCCGCCCAGGCCCAGAAAAAGCCTACGCCACCCGCCACCCCTTCCGCCCAGAAGATGAAGCAGTACATCGATGGGCTGATGGCGAAGATGACGACGGAGGAAAAAATCGGCCAGCTAAACCTGGTTTCCGTGGGGTTCGACGTGACCGGGCCGGTGGTGAGCAAGGACGTTGATGCCAACATCCGAAAGGGACTGGTGGGCGGCGTGTTTAATACCTACACGCCCATTGCCGTGCGCAAGCTACAGGAAATGGCCATCAAGGAATCACGGCTGCACATTCCGCTCATGTTTGGGTACGATGTTATTCACGGGCACCGCACCATTTTTCCGATTGCGCTGGGCTTGTCGGCCAGCTGGGACCTGAAAGCCATTGAGCAGAGCGCCCGCATCGCGGCCGAGGAATCGACGGCCGATGGCTTGAACTGGGTGTTCTCGCCGATGGTAGACATTGCCCGCGACGCCCGCTGGGGCCGCATTTCGGAAGGTGCCGGCGAAGACCCCTACCTCGGCTCGCGCATTGCCGAGGCCATGGTGCGCGGCTATCAGGGCCCCGGCAACGATATGACGAAGGATAATACCGTGATGGCCTGCCTCAAGCACTTCGCCCTGTATGGCGCCGCCGAGGCAGGCCGCGAATACAACACCACAGACATGAGCAAGCAGCGCATGTACAACGAGTACCTGCCGCCCTACAAAGCCGCCGTAGCGGCCGGCGTGGGCTCGGTGATGTCGTCCTTCAACGACGTGAACGGCACGCCCGCCACCGCCAACAAGTGGCTAATGACCAACCTGCTGCGCACGCAGTGGGGCTTTCAGGGCTTCGTGGCCACGGACTACACCGCCATTCCCGAGCTGGTGGAACACGGCATGGGCACCCCCGAGCAAGTGGCTGCCCTGGCCCTGAACGCGGGCATCGACCAGGACATGGTGGGCGAGTCATTTCTGAACTACACAGCCAAAAACCTGCAGTCGGGCGCGGTAAATAAGGCCCAGCTCGACGCCGCCTGCCGCCGCATTCTGGAGGCCAAGTACAAGCTCGGCCTGTTCCAAGACCCCTTCCGCAACGTGAGCACCGAGCGCGCCACCAGCACGCTGATGAAACCTGAGTTCATTGCCGCCGCCCGCGACATTGCCCGCCGCAGCATGGTGCTTTTGAAGAACGAGCGCAGCGCCCTGCCGCTGAAGAAAACCGGCAGCATTGCCCTCATCGGCCCGCTGGCCAACCGGCAGCGCGATGTAATTGGCAGTTGGAGCGGAGCCGGCGACTGGCACCAGGCTGTGTCGGTAGAGCAGGGCCTGCGCGCCGCCGCGCCCGCACTCAAAATCACCTATGCCAAGGGGGCCAACATTGCCGACGACCAGCAGATGCTGGACCGCCTGCAAGCCCACGGCGGCGAGCTGGAGCTGGACAAACGCAGCGCCGAGGACATGATAAAAGAAGCCGTGCAGGTGGCCCAGGCCGCCGACGTGGTGGTGGCCGTAGTGGGCGAAAGCCAGGGCATGACCGGCGAGGCCGCCGCCCGCGCCGACATCGGCCTGCCCGGCCAGCAGCTGGCCCTGCTCAAGGCCCTGAAAGCCACTGGCAAGCCGCTGGTACTGGTGCTCATGAACGGCCGGCCGCTGGCCCTGCCCTGGGAAAACCAGAACGCCGACGCCATCCTCGAAACGTGGTTTGCGGGTACGCAGGCAGGCCATGCCATCGCCGACGTGCTGTTTGGCGACTACAACCCGAGCGGCAAAATCACGGCCACCTTCCCCGTGGCCGTGGGCCAGGAACCCATTTACTACAACCACAAAAACACCGGCCGGCCCTACACCGGCGTGAAGCTCGACAAGTACAAGTCGCGCTACCTCGACGTGCCCAACGAGCCGCTCTACCCCTTCGGCTTCGGCCTGAGCTACACCACGTTCACCTACGGCAAGCCCACGCTCAGCAACCCCACCATCGGCCCCGCCGAAACCCTGACCGTGAGCGTGACCGTGCAGAACACCGGCCAGATGGACGGCGAAGAAGTGGCCCAGCTTTACATCCGCGACCTGGTGGGCTCCATCTCCCGCCCGGTTTCGGAGCTGAAAGGCTTCCAGAAGTTGATGCTGAAGAAGGGCGAGAGCAAAACCCTCACCTTCCGCCTCACACCCGATGCCCTCAAATTCTACAACAACGACCTGAAATTCATGACCGAGCCCGGCGACTTCCAGGTGATGGTGGGCGGCAACTCGCGCGATGTGCAGATGGTGCCGTTTAAGCTAACAGCAAAGTAGCTCAGCGCTTTAGCAGCACGCTAGCCACCTCGCCCAGGCGCAGCGGGGAGCGCGAGGGCAGCCGGATTTCGAGGGTGATGCCGCCGGTGGTGTCGGTGGCAGGTGCGGCCACACCGGTTACCACGCGGGTGGGCCGGGCCGTGGCCCATACCCGCACCGAGTCGCCGGGCTGCACGTGGGTCGTCCTTTTGGCCAGCAGGCCCACCGGCACCAGCAGGAAGCCCTTCTTCGAGATGGTGCTGACCACAGTTGTAGGCGTCACGTACTGGCCCACGGTCACCTGCCGCTCGCCCAGAAAGCCGTCGTGCGGAGCTACTACGAAGTTGTAGTCGGCCAGCTTGGCCATCACGGCCCCGCGGTGCATGTACTCGCCGGGACTAAAATACACGTTACGGATACGGCCGCGCTTGCGCGACAGTACCGGCTCGGTGCCGCCAGCCCCCACGCGGCCCGTTAGGATGACGACCGTCGAATCGGGCACAACAGCGGCGGGCGCGGGGCCGGCGGCCAGGGTCGCGACCTCAGCCGTGGATTTCCACCACCAGCGGCGGCCCGCCACGGCCACAACAATCAACAACAGGACCAAGGCAACAAGGAGTGGTTTTTTCATGAGATTCGGGAAGGGCTCAGCAGCCGGAACGTGGGCGAAGCTTACCAGCATACGGTAAAAGCTGTCCGGTAGCTGCCCCGTCCAATTGCGCCTTGGTGCTCTCGGGTGCTCTTTCGGAGTTGCACTCCGAAAGCTCCAACTGCCGGGGACTTGTAGTCCCCAGTCGCTGCCCACCCACGGGCGGCGTATAACTCCGCAACAAGGCGACTTTTGGAGTACAACCCCAAAAGAGCAAAGCACTAAACTACTCCACCCGGCGCACGCGCAGATAGTCCAGCATGGCCTGGTTCACCTCGCCGTTCATGTTTTGGTTGGCGGGCTCGTAGGCCAGGGTGAGGGGGTGAGTGCCTTTTTCGAGGCGCACGAGAATGGGGTTTGAGAAGCCCCAGCTGCTCCACTCCTGCACGCCGCGCTGGGGCAGCACCACGGTGCCCAGCAGCGCAGGGCCGCGCCGCAGCGTGCGGATGGCGCACTGGTTGTTGGTATTGATGGGGCCGTTGCCGTTGGCGTAGCGGAAATCGAGCGCGTAAAGGCCAGTTTCGGGCACCGTGACGGGAATGGTGAGGGCCGGGTTTTTGGTCGTCGATATTTCGATAAAGCCCTTGCCGGCGTAGCCTTTGTAGGGCTGGGTGGCTTTGGGAGCCAAGGTTTCGAGCTGATTCTCGTGGGTGAATAGGCCGGGGCCGACGGCCAGCGGCTCGCTGGCAAATGACTGTAAACCTGCACGAGTCCTCGCAATAACCTGATACTCGTGGTAGCCCGCAAGGTCCGGGACAGAAAAATAGTCAAGTACTGCATCGTCGGCGGTATCGCTATCACCAACCACCTTCCCATTTCGCAAGATTAAGTAGAAGTTGGCTCCGTCTATTGGCTCCCAGTGCAGCTTGCCGTCGCGGTAAGTCACGGTGGGCGTTTCGGGGGCCACGGCATCGACCACGCGGTTCACAGGCTGAACGACGGGCACTTCGCTGCTGAGCACGATTTTCACTGCGTGCCGCCCGCTCAGGCTGGCCGGCACGGCGGCATCAACCAGCGGCTGGCCATCCAAGGTGATGCTTTTGATGGCGTTGCCGAAGCCCATCATCTCCACGTCGAGCACGGCCTTGCGGTACTTGAAACCAGTGAGCCGGCGCGCCCCCTGAAACGCCTGCGGCACGAAGGGCCGAAACACCAGCCGCTCACCCTCGTACCGCAGTCCAAACAGTACCTTATACACCAGCCCCAAGCTGCCCAACAGGCTCCAAAGCATGTTGCTGGAGTTGATTTGGGTGCCGGCATAGTCGCCGGTGCGAGCCACGAAATTCTCCTTATTCGTAAGAAACAGCGCTGCCGGCCGGTAGATAGCAGCCATGCTCTCAGTAAGCGACGCCTCGTTGCCGGCCTACGCGGCGGCCAGCGCCCAGAAGCTCTGCACGAAGGGCCACACGGCATCGTTATGGTACGGTGGGATGCCCGGAATCTGGGGGTAGATGCACGGGATACCGAAGGGCACGGTGGGAGTTTTGCTCACTACCTGCTGCGCCCGCTCGCCCTCGACAATGCCGAACAGCACGCACAGGGCCTCACCCAGCGCCTCGGCTTTGGGCGAGAGCACCAGCGCAGTACGGCCATACAAAAACTGGCCGTAATAGCCCTTGTCGGCCTGCCAAAGGTGCTGGTTGATGGCGTCTTTAATATTGGCGGCCTGGCGCTTGTGCTGGGCGGCCACGCCGGGCTGGCCAAGCCGGGCGGCCATCTGGGCCAGCACCACGTTGGCCTGGTAGTGCACGACGTTGGTGCCCAGGTTTTCACTCTGGTAAATGTCCACGGGCTGCATCCAGCGCGGGTAGGTCTGCTCGCGCCAGTCGAGAAACGACGACTCGCCGCGCACCAGGCCGGTGGCGGGGTCGTAGGCGTTCTGCACATCATCGGCAATGCTCTGCCGGATGATAGGATATACCTTGCGCAGCCAGGCCTCATTGCCGGTGGCCTGGTAGACTTCCCACGCCGCCGTGGCCCAGATAATGCGGTCGGTGGAGCACGGGTAGGCCCCGCCCGTGCCGGTGTCCTGAATGATGCGGCCGGTGGGGCTCACCTTGCGCATCAGGCTTTTCATGGCCACTTTCGGCTGCAAAGAAGCCTGCGCCAGAATAATGCTGTAGCTCACATCGCGGGTCCACACGCCGGCCCACTCCTTGCCGGTACGGAAGGTGCTATCCGGCTCCACGGCGCGGCGGGCTTCCTCCAGGGCCAGGTTGTAGAGGGCATCGGCGAGGGGATGGTCGGAAGAATATTGCGGGAAATCGGCGGTGTTAATGACCTTTTTCCAGCTGGCGGCAGTGGTTTTGGTGGCAGCGGGCTGGTTCAGGGTCAGCGTGGCTTCGTAGATGCCGTCGCCGTCCGGGTCCTTCATTTCCAGCTCCGGCTTGTTGGTCAGGTTGTCGAAATCCCAGCTCAGCGGCGCAGTGCCCCCGGCAACGTAAACGTGCTTGAAATCCTGCTGATATAGCTTGTCGCCCTTGAACATGGTGTAGAAACCCTGCTTCTTAAAATCCGCCAGCACCGGCCGCAAATCCAGCCGGATTTTAATCGGGGTATTGGGGGCCAGATAAGTATCGGCGGTGGCCGGCACGGCATCCACGTAGCGCTGCCCGAACACGATGGGCGGCGTTTCGATGGGCCCGCCGCCGGGCCGGGGCACGGCCACCAACAAATGGTTGAGGCCGGGAGTCATTTCATTATCCTTGCCGTTGATGCTGAACTTGAACTCGATGCGCGGACTCTGCCGGTCGTTGGCCGGGCTCACGTAGTTGGATACCAGCTCAGTGGCGGAGAGGGCGCGGGCCTCGTGCGGGCCCTGCACCACTTTATCGCGGTACAGGCGGTAGGCATCGGATTGCCAGATGGGCGTTTGCACGGCGGGGGTAGTGGTGGTGGTAGGCTCCATGGTCTGGCAGGCCGTGAAAAAGCCGAGGGTGAGCAGGAAACCAGTAGCGAGAGAAGTTGATTTCATCAAGGCGAAAGGCAGCGAAAGTAGCGGGAACGCACAAATCACGGCACTTATAACACGTCCAGCCGTTATCATGAGCGCGCTGCTTTTAATCAACTCCCTATGAAACGACTGTGTTTTTTGCTTCCGGCCCCGCTCCTGCTGCTGGGTCTGCTCCTACTCACCGCCCAAACCTCCAAACCCATGCCGCTGGAACAAACCCTGCGCGAATACCGCTGGAAGAAACGCGTGCTCCTGCTGGCCGCCCCTACAGCCGAACAAGCCGATTTTAAAGCTCAGAAAGCCCTGCTCGCTGCCGAAAAAGCCGGAATGGCGGCACGCGATTTCGTCGTACTGGAAGTATTCTACAACCAGCTTTCCACCACCGACCAGCAATTTCTCACGAAGAAAACCGGGGTTTCGCCCCCAGCATTTGCGGCCGTGCTCATCGGCAAAGACGGCGGCGTGAAGGAGCGAAGCAGCCATCCCATCCAGACCGCCATCCTGTTCGGCACCGTGGATAAAATGCCCATGCGCCGCGAGGAAATGCGGCAAAAGTAAAGCAACAGCCGCGTAGCGGCGATAGGTTTGTAGTTCCGATAACCGTTTACCCACTAAGCCGCGTAGCGGTGACAGAAACGCCCGCAAATCTGTCACCGCTACGCGGCTTTTGAATCACTTGAATCGTGATTCTCTACAAACCTGTCGCCGCTACGCGGCTACTTTTCAGCTCAGCGACTTCGTGAACCCCACCTTAATCTTCAATTGAAAATCGGCAATGACCTTGAAAATCTCCTTCAGCGTCACCTGCTCTACCTTGGTTAGGGTCTTGGGGTCGAGGTAATTATCGGGCGTCACGTTGTCGTTGATAATCTGGGCGGCCTGCTTTTTCAGGCGCACGCCCATGAGGTAGTAGTACGATTGCAGCAGCTCGTGGGCCTCACGCTCGGTGAAGATGCCCAGCACCTTGAGGGCCTCCAGCCGCTCGCCGGTGTTGGTGGCGAAAATGCGGTGCTTGAGGGCATACATCCGCACCAAATCGACGATGGGCGACATGGTTTTCTTGAGGTTGAACACCTGATGCGCGCCGTGGGCGAAGGTGCGGATATTATTGAAAAACGTGAGGGGCGGCTCGTATTGCAGCGCGTTCACGGCCATGTGGTGGAAGAAGCGCTCCACCGGCTTTTGCAGCTCCACGGCCAGGAAATCGTGCAGCTCGTCCATGATGGCGGGGTCGCCGTAGAGGTAGCGGCAGTCGAAGGAAGCGGCGAATTGCATGCCGGTTTCGGGGTTCGATTCGGTCATCCACGCCACGTAGTTGCGCTTCCAGTGCGAGAGCGAGTGCGTCCACTTCGGGTTTTTGGCCATGAAGCCGCCCTCGCAGTAGCTGAAACCGATTTCGTTGAGCTGGTCGCTCACCATCTCGGCGAATTTCAGGAAGTAGTCGCGCACCAGCTCGCGCTGCTCGTTGGCCTTGTCTTCGTAGATAATAGCGTTGTCCTGGTCCGTGAGCAGGGTTTGTTCCTTGCGGCCCTCGCTACCCAGCACCATGTACACGAACTTGGCCGGCGGTGGGCCAAGCTCGGCAATAGCCCCCTCAATCAACTTCAGGGCAATGGCATCCGACACGGTGGTGATGACCTGGTTCACGATTTCGGGCTTCACGCCCCGGTTCAGGAGCTGGTACACCATTTCCGGCACCTGCTCCCAGCGGCGCTTCAGCTCGGGCACGGCCTGCGCCTGCTTCACCGACTGAATGAAGATGAATGGCGACTGCGCCTGGTCGTCGGTCAGCAGCTTGTTGCGGCTCAGAAAACCCACGTACTCGCCATCGGTTTCGACCAGCAAATAGCGCGTCTTAGTCCTGAACATCAGCAAAATAGCCTCATACACAAACGCCCGCGAGCTGATGCTGACCACCGGCGCGTCCACAATAGTTTCGACGGGCAGACTAGCATCGGCGCAGGCGGCCACTACCTTGTCGCGAAGCGTAATATCCGTGACGTAGCCAATGATGTGGCCGTCCACGTCGGCATTGGTGATGAAGTAGCAGCTGGTGCGGGCGGCGGCCATGCGCCGGGCCACTTCGTGGATGGGCGTGTAGGCCGCGCACACGTCGAGGGGCCGCAGCTCCAGCGTCTCGATACGGCGCGAAAACAGTTGGTCCGAAGCCAGGTAGCTGGAGCCGCTGCTCGTGGCGGGCCGCACAAAGTGGGCGTACTCCTCGTTCAGCATGCGCTGCCCGTAGCGCGTGGTGAAGAAGTGAAAGAAGCTCTCGTAGCCCTGGCACAGCGCCAGAAACTCGCGCCGGTGCAGGAAGTACACGCGGGTGTGGCGCTTGGCCACCACCGTGCGCAGCGACTTCTTCTTGTTGAGCAGCAGCGAGATGCCTCCATAGCACTCGCCGCGCCGGGTGAATTCCACCACGCGCCGGTTCTGCTGGCTGTCGTAGAAAAACGTCTCGTACTCGCCCTCCACGATGATGTCGAGGCCCCGCAGTTTCGTTTCGTCCTGGTAGTAGATGACGCCCTCGCGGGGATGGCGCACTTCTTCCAGGCCCTCGGCTACTTCGGCCAGCACATCTTCGGGCAGGCGGTCGAAGGGCTTCACGGTGCGCAGGAAATCGAGTTTTTCGCTCATGGGGCAGAGTATCGAAGGTTTAATGGGTAAAAGTAGACCGTCATGCAGAGCGCAGCGAAGCATCTCGCGTGCATTACTAATTCATTCGATTGAGTCACTATCACAAGCGAGATGCTTCGCTGCGCTCTGCATGACGGTCTTCCATCTTCATTCACATCAACAAAAACACCGCCAGCAGCACCAGCGCCACGCCGGCCAGCAGCAGCCACGGCGCCACGCCAATACGCAACCGGCGCCGCAGCCGGCGCGCCAGCCGGGCCGGCTGCGTGGGCAGCCCGATGGGGACTTGCTGGGCAATTATTTCGTCGGTAATCACGCCCTGGGCCTGCATCTGGAAGTAGCAGCGGGCCGTGGCGCGGGCATCCACCAGGGCATCATGCTCGCGTAGCAGCGGCTCCTGAAACAGGCGCTGGTGCAGCTCGCCCAGCCGCAAAAAGCCCTGGGTGCTGTGGCGCAGCAGCGGCCCCGTGGCCCGCATGGTGCAAAACTGGGGCAGCTCCAGCAACGGGTTTTTCAGCCCGGCCCGGTGAAAGCCCACGCCCAGCATATGGAAATCGAGCTGCATGAAATGGGCCACCACGCGGGGCTTATAATGCAGCAGGTCGCGGTGCAGGCGCTGCATCACGGCGTGGCGCGAGCGGCCGTTGGCCTGCAAAAACGCCGCCGTGAGGCCATGGATTTTGCCCGACTCCGGGCTCATGTCGTAGTCGCTGGGGCGGATGTAGTGGTTTTCGGCCTTCACTTCCTGGCCATCGGGGGTGCATACTACCCAAGCCAACTGCACAATGTGCGGCCAATTGTGGCGGCTGGCGTACGGCTGCGTCCAGTCGCGCGGAATGCCCGATGTTTCGGTATCGACGAACAGCAGGTAGTTGCTCACGGGAACCGGGCGCGACGTTAGGGCCGCTGGTGCCAGAGCGACGATTCCCGCTTCATCAGCCGGGGCTGAATCACGATTTTGCGGGGGGCCTGCTCGTGCTCCTGCACCATTTCGAGCAGCAGGCGCATAGCGGCCAGGCCCATTTCTTCGCAGCACTGGTCCACCGAAGTCAGGTTGGGCTCGGTGAGCAGGGTGAAGCTCTCGTTGCTGAAACCCGACAGCGCAATGTCCTCGGGGATGCGCAGCTTGCGCTCCTTGAGCACGCGCATGGCCCCTACCATGGAAAAGTCGCTGGCCGAGAATACGGCCTCAGGCGGCTTGGGCAGGGCCAGCAGCTGCTCCATGCCGGTGCGGCCATCGGCCTCCCACATCTCGCTGAACAGCACCAACTCTTCCTCCACCGGAATGCCGTACTCCAGCAAGGCCTGCCGGTAGCCGCCAAAACGGTTGATGTAGATATTGAGGTGCTGCGGCCCGCCGAAGTGCGCAATGCGCCGGCAGCCCTGCTCCAGCAAGTGCTTGGTCGACTGGTAGCCGCCCTGGAAATCGTCGAGCTCCACGGCGTTCACCTCCGGGCTATCCAGAATGCGGTCGAAGAACACCAGCGGAATATCGCGCTTCTTAATCTTGTCGAAGTGCTTGTAGTCGTGCGTGGTACGGGCCACCGACACCATGATGCCATCGACCTGCGCGTTAATCATCGTATCTACGTTCTTCTGCTCCTGGCCGTAGTCCTCGTTCGACTGGCACAGCAGCACGTTGAAGCCGGCGCGGTTGGCCACGGCCTCCGCCCCCTTCATCACCTGCGAAAAAAAGTACCCATCGATGTGCGGCACGATAACGCCCAGCGTGTTGCTGCGCCCCTTGCGCAGGGCCGCCGCCAGGTGGTTGGGCTGGTAGTTGAGTTGTTCGGCCAGTTTCCACACGCGCTTGCGGGTGGCTTCACTAATGCGCGAATGGCCGCTGAGCGCCCGCGAAACAGTAGAAACGGCCAAGTTTAGCTCCTTGGCAATGTCCGAGATAGAGGCGCGTTTTTGAGCCAAAGCGGAAATAAATTAGTGAGTGCGGGGCTAAATGTAACCCACTGGTACCATAACACCGATGAAGCGCGGAACGTTAACGGCAATTATTGTTTCTGATTTCGGGCGGGCTACGCGCCTGGGCCGGGCTGACCGGGAACGACCTCACGACGCCGCCCGGTCTGACCGCCTAGGGCGGTCAGACCGGGGGACGGCGCCCGGCGGCAATAAGCCTATTGAGCGGCCTTATAGTGTACTTCCGACTGCTCGCGCAGCCGCCCGGCGCTGAACTCGGGCGTGATGTCGCGCTGCGGGTCGCCCAGCAGCTCGTAGCCCACCATGAATTTGCGCACCGTGGCCGAGCGCAGCAGCGGCGGGAAAAAGTGCATGTGCAGGTGCCATTCGGGGTGCTCCTGGCCGTCGGTGGGGCGCTGGTGCAGACCGGCCGAATATGGGAAGGAGATGCTGAACAGGTTGTCGTAGCGAATGGTGAGACGGCGCAGCATGTCGGCCAGCGCGTCGCGCTCCTCGGGCGTGAGCTGGGTCACGTCCTGCACCGGGCGGCGGGCAATGACGATGGTTTCGAACGGCCACACGGCCCAGAACGGCACCAACACCACAAAATGCTCGTTTTCGATAACGACTCGCTCCTTTTGCTCCAGCTCGATTTTCAGGTAGTCGCTCAGCAGCGTGCGACCGTGCTGCTGGAAATGGGCCAGCTGCTGCACCGTTTCCTTGGCGGGCTCGCCGGGCACGGTGCGCTGCGCCCAAATCTGGCCGTGCGGGTGCGGATTCGAGCAGCCCATCATCGCCCCCTTGTTCTCGAAAATCTGCACGTAGTTGATATCCGGCCGCGCCCCGAGCGTCGTGAATTCCTCCACCCAAAGGTCCACCACCTTGCGAATGGCGGGCGCTTCCATCTGCGGCAGCGTCAAATCGTGGCGCGGCGAGAAACAGATGACGCGGCAGATGCCCGACTCCGCCTCTGCCCGCAGCAAGCCGCCTTTGGTGATGCCGCCGGTAGGTACGTCGGGGGTCAGCGCGCCGAAATCATTATTGAACACGAAGGTATCGGTGTACTGCGGGTTCACCTCGCCGCCCACGCGCACGTTGCCGGGGCAGAGGTAGCAGGTGGGGTCGTAGGCGGGGCGCTGGTCCGGCGCAGTTTCTTCCTGCTGGCCCTGCCAGGGGCGCTTGGAACGGTGCGGCGACACCAGCACCCATTCGCCCGAAAGGGCATTAAAGCGACGGTGCGGGTGCTCGGTGGAGTCGAAAGAAGACATAGGAGTTGTTTAGAAAGTCACAAAAGGTACTCAAACGGTCATGCAGCGCGCAGCGAAGCATCTTACTCGCATCGTTGAACGGGCCTGACGATGCGAGCAAGATGCTGCGCGCTGCATGACCGTTCGGGGACTTTCTAAACAGCTTCTTAACAAGTATTTTTAGAACGGTGTAGAGACGCAATATTTTGCGTCTCGTCGTTGCTGATGTTATTTAGTTGTTTGTGCGAACGGCACGGCTCCGGCCGTTCAACGCGGGTCGTTCAACGACGAGACGCAAAATGTTGCGTCACTACACCGCCACCGCCCCTACTCCACCCACAATCGTAGTCTGGCAGGTTTCCAACGTCATCCCGAATTTTTCCCGGTACGCCGCGCTCACGCTGGCAATAAACGCCGCCACCTTATCGGGCGCAACCAGGTTGATGGTGCAGCCGCCAAAACCGCCGCCCATCATGCGCGAGCCGAACACGCCGGGCGCTTTCCGGGCTGCCTCTACCAGCACGTCAAGCTCCTCGCAGCTTACCTCGTAGTCGTCGCGCAGGCCGGCGTGGCTGGCGTACATCTCCTGGCCAAAGGCGGCCAGGTCGCCGGCTTCGAGGTGGCGGCAGGCTTCTACTACGCGAGTGTTTTCCCGCACCACGTAGGCGCAGCGGCGGAACACCGTGGGGCCCAGCTCGTCGCGGTGGGCATCGAGCTGGGCCAGCGTGGCATCGCGCAAGGCTGCGATGTGGGGGTAATGCTGCTGAAGCACCGCCACGCCGCGCTCGCACTCCTGGCGGCGGGTATTGTAGGCGGTGCTGGCCAGGCTGTGCTTCACGCCCGAGTTGCAGAGCACGATGCGGCAGGCCGTGGTATCGAAGGGGAAATGTTCGTAGTCAAGCGAGCGGCAGTCGAGGCGCACGACATGGCCGGGCCGCCCAAACAGGCTGGCAAACTGGTCCATGATGCCGCACTGCACACCGGCGTAGGTATGCTCGGCCAGCTGCGCAATGCGGGCCAGCTCCATTTTATCGAGGTTGGTACCCAGGAAATGATTGAGCGCGAAGGCCAGCCCGCACTCCACGGCGGCCGACGACGACATGCCCGCACCCATGGGTACGGTGCCGGCAAACACGCAGTCGAAGCCCGGCACGGCGTGGCCGCGCAGCTGGAACTGGGCCGCCACGCCCAGCAGGTAATTGGCCCAATGCGTAGCGCTGGAGCTGATTTCGACGGCTTTGGCCAGCTCAAAATCCTCGCCCAAATCATAGGCCACTAGGCGGATTTTCTCGGTCCCATTCAAGCCCACGGCGAAGCTCATTTCCTTGTCCACGGCGGCGGGCAGCACGAAGCCGGCGTTGTAGTCGGTATGCTCGCCGATGAGGTTGACGCGGCCGGGGGCGCGCACCAGCAGCGGCGCGTAGCCAAAGCGTTGTTGAAAATCGGCCTGAACGGCCTGAATGAGTGGAGTAGGCATGGAAAATCGGTGGGAAAAAGACCAGACAAAAACCGAATGCAAACGAGGCTATGGAATTACGCAACGGCGGACCAAGTGGACAGCCAGACGCCTTTGCGAGCCGAAAAGTACAGCTTGGCGCGTACATTTGCACAATCGTTTGTGTAAAGTATCCGGTCCTTCCTGCGCAGTGTACTGGCTGTTACGGCGAACCGTTTTTATAACCTTCGGTTCAACATCGGGCCGGCTGCCCAGTTGGCGCAGCTTCGTTTCTCCGACGTTTTTCGCTTGTCTGTTTTTCGACATTTCCCTTTGCGTATGCCTCTCCGCCTTTCGTTTTTGCTGCTGCTCGGCGGCTTTCTTCAGGTGCTTAGCGCTCCGGCAGCCACGGCTCAAAAGGCGGCTAAATTGCCTTCGGGCGATGTTTTTGTGGACAGCAAGGGCGTGCTGCGCTGGCAGAAAACCCGGCAGGAAGTAGCCCTGTTCGGGGTGAACTACACCGCGCCCTTCGCCTACTCCTACCGGGCCCACCAGAAGCTGGGCGTGAACGTGGAGCAGGCCATCCGGCAGGATGTGTACCACCTGGCCCGGCTGGGTGTCGATGCATTTCGGGTGCACGTCTGGGATGTGGAAATTACCGATACGACCGGAAATCTGCTAGAAAATGAGCACCTGCACTTATTCGATTTCTTGGTGAATGAGCTGAAGCAGCGCGGCATCAAACTCATCCTTACACCCATTGCCTACTGGAATAATGGCTACCCCGAAAAGGACTCGGGCACTGGCTTTTCCAGCATCTATTCCAAGGGCGAAGCCTACACCAATCCGCGCGCCATCGCGGCTCAGGAGCGGTACCTCAAGCAGTTTCTCAACCACCGCAACCCCTATACCAAAAACCTCAACCGCGAAGACCCGGATATTCTGGCCTTTGAGGTGTGCAACGAGCCGCGCTACCATAAGCCCGAAGCCCAGGTAACCATTTTTGCCGACCGCATGGCCGCTGCCATTCGGGCCACGGGCTGCCGCAAGCCGGTGTTCTACAACATCTCGGAAAACCCCGATGTGTACCAGGCCATCCTCAACGCCAAAGTTGATGGCCTGACTTACCAATGGTACCCGCAGGGCCTGGTGAGCAACCACACGCTGCACGGCAACTTCCTGCCCTACGTGGACCAGTACCCCATTCCGTACCGCACAGACGCGCGCTTTCGGAGCAAGACGAAGATGGTGTACGAGTTCGAGTCGGCTGATATTATTCAGCCGGTGATGTACCCGGCAATGGCCCGCAGCTTCCGCGAGGCCGGTTTTCAGTGGGCCACGCAGTTTGCCTACGACCCCATGGCCATTGCTTACGCCAACACCGAGTACCAAACCCATTACCTGAACCTGGCCTACACGCCGGCCAAGGCGCTGAGCCTGCTCATCGCGGGCAAGGCGTTTCGGAGCGTGGGGCGCGGGCAATCGTTCGGGCGCTACCCGCAAGACTCGGTTTTTGGCAACTTTCACGTCAGCTACCGGCTGGGGTTGAGCGAGCTGAACTCGCCCGAAGAATTCTACTACACTGCCAACACCGGCACCGCGCTCCGGCAGCCGGCCCGGTTGCAGCACCTGGCGGGCGTGGGCTCGTCGCCGGTGGTGCGCTACGGCGGCACCGGCGCGTATTTTCTGGATAAGCTGGCCCCCGGCGTGTGGCGGCTGGAGGTAATGCCCGATGCCGTGGCCATCCGCGACCCATTCGAGAAAGCCTCACTGAGCAAGCCAGTAACGCAGATTTCGTGGAACGACCAGCCGCTGCAAGTGTCGCTGAGTGACCTCGGCCGCAGCTTCACTATAAAAGGCCTGAACGAGGGCAACGCCATCCAGACCCAAGCCGCCGAGGGCTGCGCCACCGTGCGCCCCGGTGTGTACCTGCTGGCCGCGTCCGGCAAATCCACGGCCGCCTTCACGGCCCAAACAGCCTTCAATCACATCAAGCTGGGCGAGTTTGTGGCCCCGAAACCTACCGAGCTGGGTCCGCAGGTGCGGCACACCGCGCCGGCCCAGGCCACGGCGGGCCAGCCCCTGCGCATCAGCGCTACCATCAGCGGCCTCGTGCCCACCGACAGCGTGTTTCTGGTGGCGCAGCACTACTATGGCCCCACGCGCACCCTACCCATGACCACCCGGAGCTACGCCAATTTAGAGGCCACCGTGCCCGCCGAGCTGCTCTATCCCGGCCAGCTCCGCTACTGGCTGGTGGTGAAAAAAGGTGCGCAGGCGCTTACGTTTCCCGGCGGCTTTAATGGCCAGCCGCGCGACTGGGACTTTGCCCATAATGAGCACTACGAAGTACCCATTGTGGCGGCTGGCGCGCCGCTGCCGCTCTTCCAGGCCAGCCGCGACCAAGAGCGCATTGAGGCCCATGGGCTGGCTCCGATGAGTTGGACCGACTACGTGACGCTGCCCAACGGCACCCTCGCCCTGCGCCTTGTGCAAGGCCCGCCCCGGCCTAACCAGCCCGTTACTACCGGCCCGGCCGCTAGTCTGCGGGCATTTTTCGGCGATAAGCTGGCTGGCCGCACCACCGATTTAGCGGATTTTACGACTGTCGTCGTGCGGGCCCGCAGCAGCCAGCCCAATACCAGCGTAAGCCTCACCCTGACCACGAAAGATGCCGTGGCCTACGCCGCGCCGCTGGCGCTGAGCACGGAGGTGCGGGAAATCCGGCTGCCGCTCAGTGCCTTCCGGCCGGCGGCGCTGCTGCTGATGCCCCGGCCCTACCCCGGCTTTCTGCCGCTGCACTACCAAGCTCCCGGCGCGGGCAGCCTGAAAATTGCGGAGGCCGAAGTGCTGCATTTGACCTGGGATGCGGCCAACGTTACCGGCAGCCCGGCGAATGTGGATATAGAGTCGATTTCGCTGCAATAGCGGTTCTGTCAGACTGAACGAATACTTTTCTCAATGATTACATAAAACCCTCTACGTTAGCTAATTAGCTCGCCAACCATCCCCACCGCTATGATGAGAAGCCTACTTTTGTTGCTGATAATGGGGGCCCTTACCGAGCTGCCGCGCCACGCGGCCGGCCAAACCCCCGCTGCTTTTGCCAAAGGGGCCGATGTGAGCTGGGTGAGCCAGATGGAGGCCGCCAACTACCGCTTCTACAACGAGGCCGGCACGCAGCAGGACCTGTTTCAGCTGCTGCACGACCACAACATGAACACCATCCGGCTGCGGGTGTGGGTGAACCCGGCCGGCGGCTGGAACGGCAAAAACGACGTCATCGCCAAGGCCATCCGAGCGCACAACCTGGGTTTCAGGCTCCTCATTGACTTTCACTACAGCGACTCCTGGGCCGACCCCGGCCAGCAGACCAAGCCCGCCGCCTGGGTGGGCCACACCCTGGCCCAGCTGCAAACCGACGTGTATAACCACACCTACAGCATTCTCGACTCGCTGAAGACTAACAACATCGTGCCCGAATGGGTGCAGGTGGGCAACGAAACCAACGACGGGATGCTCTGGCCCGAAGGCCGCGCCTCGACCAACATGGCCAACTTCGCCAGCCTCGTCGACCGGGGCTACGCGGCCGTGAAGGCCGTGAACCCCACCAGCAAGGTTATCGTGCATATTTCCAACGGCTTCAATAACAGCCTGTTTCGCTACCTGTTCGATGGGCTGCGGAATAACAATGCCCGGTACGATGTCATTGGCATGTCGCTCTACCCCACGGCCGCCAACTGGCCCACGCTCACGGCGCAGTGCCTCACCAATATGAATGACATGGTAAGCCGCTACCCCGGCAAGGAAGTGATGGTGGTAGAAACCGGCATGCCCGCCAACGTGCCCATTCCCGCACAGCAAATGCTGCTCGACCTGATGGCCAAAACCCGCGCCGTGCCCAACAACAAGAGCTTGGGCGTGCTCTACTGGGAGCCCCAGGCGTATAACTGGATGAGCTACGGCCTAAGCATCTGGAACAGCAACGGCCAGCCCACCGGGGCCATCAATGCCTTTCTGAACAACCCGCCTAGCCCCGGCCTGGTCTACAACCCGGGCTTGGAGTACACCGCTGCCACCCAAACGCCGCTGGGCTGGAGCACCGCCACTACCGCCGATGCCGACGCCGACCTGACGCAGAACTACGGCTACGCCAGCACCTACCAGCTGGCCCACCAAAAAGCCACCGCCTACCAGGTGCGCACCTACCAGCTGCTCGCCAACGTACCCAACGGCACCTACACCCTGCGCGCCTGGGCCCAGAGCAGCGGCGGCCAGGCCCAGTGCCAGCTCTACGCCAACGGCTTCGGCGGCACCGAGCTGGCTACCACCCTGCCCACCACCAGCACCTGGACGCAGGTGCTGGTGAGCGGCATTGTGGTGAGCAACGGGCAGTGCGAAATCGGGCTGCGCTCCGATGCCCACGCCGGCGAAACGGCTGGCATTGATGACGTAGAATTCGTATCTTCATCCGTAACCTCTTCTTTGCCTGGTGCTTCCGGGGCAGGCTTCACGGCCCAAGTATTTCCGAACCCGGCCCCAGGGGCCCGCACCGTAGCCCTGGTGCTCGACCGCGACGAGACCGTGCAGCTCACGCTCTACACCCTCACGGGGCAGCTGGTGCGCACCCTCACGCCGGCCCAGCACCTCACGCGGGGCGCGCATCAGCTTTCGACCCACGAAACCGGAATTGCGCCCGGCACTTACCTCCTGAAAATAATGCATGGCGACCAGGTTACGATGCGACAATACGTGCAGCTGTAGCCGCCTGTCACGCCCACCGCTTTCCATCATTTTCATCCTCAAACCCACTTTTAAAAACCCACCATCATGAAAATCTTTACGCTTGCAGCGATGGGCGCCCTCACAGTCGCCTCGCTCACTGCCCACGCGCAGTTCACCCTCGATGGCCAGGCTACGGCTGCGGAAATTGGCACTGGAGCTGGCAAATACCAGCTGGCCGGCAGCTAAATCGGCAATCATCTCGCCGACCGGGGCCTGAAAGCCCTGTACATGGGCTACACCGCCACCACGCTGAATATTCTGGTGGCCGGCTCGGCCGAAGCAGCCACTTCGGGCAGCTACCGCGCCCTCGTAGTGTACCTGAACACGCCGCTACGCAGCGGTGCTCCGGCGGGGGTGCAGCTGGGCGGGGCCGATAACCAATCGCCCCTGAAGCACCGGCCCACGTTGGATATGCAGACGGACTACGGCTTCCGCGTGTCGGCTGGGCCCGGCGCTACCGATGTCTATTTCAGCAACGCCTCGTACATCACCGGTACCGGGGCACCCACGGCCGGCACCGATACGTACACCGGCTCGGGCAACAAGAACGGTACCGTGGTTACCTCCTCGGCAACCGTGTTGCCCGGCACCCGATTTGCCTACCTGAACACGGCCAGCCTCACGGCCAACACCGGCAATGCGGGGTTTGAGATTGAGATTCCGCTCGCGGCCCTGGGCACGCCCCTGCTCACCGCCGGCAGCCGCCTCGACCTATTTGCCGCCTACACCGACGGCGACGGCATCTTCTTCTCCGATGTAATCCCACAAATCACCGGCCGCACCACCACCCTTGGCGCCGACCCGAACTTCACCACCATCCCCGGCACGCAGTCGGTGGCGTTCTCGCTGGGCGCGGGCGGGCTGGCCAGCCGCAACGCCGTGGCCAGCAGCCTCCATTTCCAGGTGTACCCCACTTCGGCCACGTCCACCATTGCCTACACCGTGCCGGCCGGCCGCCAGCCCGTGGCGCTGGCCGTGTACAACGCCCTGGGCCAGCGCGTGCGCGCCCTGGCCGATGCCGAGCAGGCCGGCAACCAGCAGTTTGCCCTCGGCAGCCTGCCCGCCGGGACCTACCTGGTCCGGCTGCAAATCGGCGACCAGCTCACCAGCCGAAAAGTGGTGGTGCAGTAGCTTTGGCAAGGTCAAAAGGCAAAAAAGGCGGCTCCACTACGGAGCCGCCTTTTTTACTGATTATGAAAGGATTAGGCCACCAGGGCCTGAATCTCGAATCCGGCGTCCTGCACGGCTTTCACAACCTGGGCGGCGATGGCCGTAGGGGAATTGACCGTGAGGATTTTATCGGCATTGGCGGTATCAACCTGCCAGTTGTTGGCCCCAACTTCCTGGTTGAGCCCGGGCGTGACGGCCTTGATGCAGCCGCCGCAGTTGATGGTGGTTTTGAAACGAAGCGTTGACATGGAATACTCTACCCTACTATTTTTCAGGTACAAAAACGGGGCAGCCCGACCTTTGGGGTTACGACACCACCAAAAACCCGTTCTGCCCCGTGAAGCAACACTTCGCCGCTAAAATTACGACGCTTTTGCAGCAGGCCCCGTTTGTGGGCCACTTGTCCCGCCAAAAGTTTGTGGGCCAGTTTATTCTTGGCCTGATAAAGAGCCGCAACGTGCAATTCGGCGAGGTGGCCCAGCACCTCAATGACGCGGCCAAGCCCGCCTCGAACGAAACGCGCATTCAGGACTTTTTCCGCGAAGTAGACCTCAATTACGTACTGGTGGCCAGGATTTTACTGAGTTTGTTGCCTGCGCAGGGCAAGCTGCGCTTATGCCTCGACCGCACGGAGTGGGACTTCGGCCAGTGCCAAGTGAACATCCTGCTCGTCACCGTCGGCACGGGCGAGGTCCACGTGCCCCTTTATTGGCACCTGCTCGACAACCGCAGCGGCAACTCCAACGCCGCCGACCGCATCGCGGTGCTCGAAAAGTGCCTGGCCTTGCTGGGCAAAGACCGCATCGGCCTGGTCGTGGGCGACCGGGAATTTGTCGGCCATGCGTGGTTCAAGTGGCTCAAAGACAATGGGCTTAATTTTGTCATGCGCCTGCCCAAGCACCACTGCCTGACCCACGCCGACGGCCGGCGGCAGGCCGTGGCCGACCTGGGCCTGGTGCCGGGGCAGGTGCGCCGCTTCGCCCACGTGCAGGTCGACGGAGTCTGGGGGCAGGTCTGGGTCAAGGCCGTGGCGGCGGACGCGTTTGTCTTCCTGTTTGCCACGGCCGGTCTGAACCACCTCGAGCAACTCTATGCCAAGCGCTGGACGATTGAGCAATGCTTTCAAAATCTGAAAGGGCGGGGCTTTAACCTGGAAGCCACCCACTTGCGCTGTTTCCAAAAGCTGCGCAAGCTCGTGGCCCTGGTCAGCCTGGCCTACGCGTTTTGTCTGGGCGTGGGCGCGGCCGCCCACGGCGGCCGCCAGCCCATTGCCCGCAAAAACCACGGCTACCGGGCCGCCAGCCTGAGCCGCCACGGCCTCAATCTGCTCCGCCAACTCGCCCGCCCGCTGACCCTGCCCGAGGACCCATTGGCCCGCTTGGTTGAAACGCTACTGAACTGGATTACGAGGCAACTTGCTAAAAATCAATTACTAAAAATAGTAGGGTAGAGTAGACATGGAATTGACCAGTTAAGCAGTGGGAAAGCGCCCGACCTTTGGTATGGGGACGACACTGTAAAATTATGACTACAGCCCCCGCTGGCGGGCACAGAATTCCTATGCAAAGCTGCAGAATTCTGACACGAGCGGCTTGCAGCTACGATTTTTTGACAAGCTCCATCTCGCAGGTGGGGCACTTGCCGGGCTTGCTGCTTTGGCTGCCGGCGCAGCCCATCGGGCATTCATAGCTGGCTTCGGCCACGGGCGTGGCGGCGGGCGTAGTCGTAGCCGGGGCGGCGGCGGACTTCGGGCTCTCGCAGCTGCTCAGCAGCAGGGGGGCTGAACAAAGGGCAGCCAGCAGGAAAGCGGGAATTTTTGGAAACATCAGGGAGTCCGGAAGAAGAAAAAGCAAGGAAACTACCGCCGCGGCAGTAGCGGCAGCCGAACGGCAAATTTAAGGCGTAAGGTTCCGTTTGGGCTGCTCACGCCGGCGGCTTAGCACCTATTCGAACAGGCGTTTGTCATTCCGACGAAGGAGAACTCTGACGACGGCTCTTGCCTGGTTTTGCTCAGATTCCTCCTTCGTCGGAATGACAAACGCCATTTTCCAACGGCCGCTTACTCGCAGCCGCGCCCGCCGGCGTCGTCGGGCTGCTCGTCTTTGCGCTTACTGCGGGGCGTGTCGCCCGCGTTGCCGAAGCGGTAGGTGAAGCCCAGGTACACAATGCGCGACTCGCGCTTGTTGCGGGCCAAGGACTCGAAGCCGGGGCCGTAGGCGTTGAAGTTGAATTGCAGGGTATTGTAGATATCGGACACCCGCAGCGTGATGTTGCCCTTGTCTTTGAGCACGCTCTGCTTGGCGGCAAAGTCGGCGCTGAACTGGGTGAGGCGCTGGCCCAGGGCCGATACCACCGGCGAGCGGTAGTTGGCCAAGAGCTGCAAATCGAGTCAGACCACTAGATACTGAACTGCTGGTGCTGGGAGCCGGTGGTCTGGTCGCAAAAATTCACATCCGAATTCACCCCGACATTGTACTGCACGGGCATGTAGATGGCGTTGGCGGTTAGCTCGCGGCGCTTCTGCGCGGGCCACAGGCGGCGGTAGTCGAGGCTGAAATCGGCCGGCTTCGCGGTGCCAGCGTTGGTGACGTAACGGCTGTATTGCCCAGCGGCGGCGTAGCGCCGGTGCTCAGGTTGGTCTGGGTCGAGAGGATATTTACCCGGTTATCCTGGGTGTTGAAGCGCGGCTGCACGGTCAGGGTCAGGGTCTGGTCGGGCGTGAGGGCGTAGTCCAGGCCCAGGCGCACGGCGTGCGAAATGCCCTGCGATACGCTGGTGCGGTCCTGGTTCAGCACCACGGTGGTATCGGCGCGGGTGGTGCGCTGGCGCACCGAGCCGTAGCCCGTGCGCCGGTCGTCGCGAAAGTCGTAGGAGCCGAACACGTTCACCTTGCCCTTGTGGTAGTTCAGGCCCAGGGAGGTGTTGTACTTCTGACCGGTGCCGGCGGTGGCGCTGGCCTGGCCGTTCCAGCCATCCTGGCGCTCCTTTTTCAGCACGATGTTGGTGACCACTTCAATGGTCTGAATGGAGCTGGCCGGCAGTTGGGCGAGCGTGACGCCGGTGGGCTTGCCGTCCACAAAAATCCTCACATTCGTCGAGCCGCGCAGGCTTACCGCGCCGCTCTGGTCCACCGTCACGCTGGGCACGTTCTGGAGCACATCCACGGCGGTGCCGACGGTGGCGGTAAGGTCCTTGGTCACGTCGATTACCTTTTTGTCGAGGTTATCGGTCACGATGGCGCGCTCGCCCTTCACCACTACTTCGGCCAGTTTGGTGGCGGCCACGCGCAGGCGCAGCGGCCCCAGCTGGAGCGTGGGCGCAGCAGCCGTGAGGGCCACGGCGCGCTGCCCGGGGCAGTAGCCCACCACCGAGGCCCGCAGCACGTAGCTGCCAAAAGGCACTTTCTCGATGACAAACGCGCCGGTTTCCAGCGTCTGTGCGCCGGCTACGAAGCTGGAGTCCGTGGCCCGCAGCAGCACCACGCCGGCGAAGGGCAGCGGCTCGTTGGTGGCCGCATCGAGCAGCCGGCCGCTCACGGTGCCACTAGCCTGCGCCCGGGCAGTGGATGGACTGGCCAGCATTGCCATCAACAACATCCCACCCCAAAACTGCTTTTGCCCCAGCCCAATGGCGCGGGCACTAAAAAACCGCACGAGGGCGGCGAGTAGACGTTTCATATCCCTTAGGACTTACGCACTTCAAAAGCTATGCAACCTGAAAATCAACGACTTGCATTAAAGACATATATTTATTGTATTGCTGTTTTTCAGTTGGTTAGTGCTTCAACTGCGTAAGTCCTATCCCTAAAAGTCATCGATTCACTGGCGTAAATGACCCCATTCCCCCGCACTAGCTGCTTGCAGCCCCAAAATCGCAGTCCGAACCTGTGGCAATTCTGTGCCGTGCTGCCGTACCGTGGACGCTGCGAGTCCGCGCGTCTGGCGGTCTATGCGCTTGAACCGCCAGACGCGCGGACTCGCAGCGTCCACGGTACGGCAACTACGGCTTAGCAAAGCGCGGGTCGTGGGTGAACGTGGTATCGGTGAAGGTGCGCAGGAAGGCCACGATTTTGGCCTTTTCGTCCCGGGTAAGGCCCAAGGGGTGGCCGGCCCCGAGCTTGTTATTGCTGCCGTTCAGTATCAGCGGGTCGAGGTTGGGGCTGGCGGTGGCAATGTGCTCGTTGTAGTGGCTCAGCACGCTGTCGAGGTTGGGGAAGCGGCCGTCGTGCATGTAAGGGGCCGTGAGGGCGATGTTGCGCAGAGAGGGCACCCGGAACTTGCCATTGTCGGTGGGCTTGCCGGTTTGCGCGCCCAGGCCCAGGTCGGTGAGGGTGGCGTCGAGGCCGTTGTTGCGGAAGGCGTGGTCGGTTTGCAGGCTGCCGCCGTGGCAGTCCTGGCAGTTGCCGCCCCGGATGCCGGCCGGCCCGTCGGGGTGCGTCACGAACAGCACCAGGCCCTGCTGCTCGTAGCTGGTGAGGGCGGCACGGTTGCCGCGCTGGTACTGGTCGTAGCGCGAGTTGCTAGATATCAGGGTACGCTCGAACTGGGCCAGGGCCTTGAGCAGGTTATCCTCCGTAATCGTGCTGCTGCCAAAAGCCTTACGGAACAGCGGCGGGTAGGCCGCTGTGGCTTGCAGGCGGGCCACGCCGGTGACCAGCGACTGGTGCATCTCCACAGGGTTTTCGATGGGGATGCGGGCCTGGGCTTCGAGGCTGCTGGCGGCACCATCCCAGGTGAGCAGGGGCTCCCAGGCCAGGTTGGCCAGCGGCATGGCGTTGCGCAGCGTGGTACCGCCGTTCACGCCCCGGGCGTGGGCCAGCCCGTCGGTGAAGGCCAGCTCCTGGCGGTGGCAGCTGGCGCAGGAAAGCGTGCTGTTCACCGACAGACTTTTTTCATAGAACAACTGCCGGCCCAGCGCCACGCCTTCCACCGTCAGGGGGTTATTGGCGGGGGTGGCGGGCAGGGGCGGAAAGTTGCCGGGCACCGTCAGGTTATAGGCCGTGGGGGGCACTACCGGACCTTCCGGGTCCACGGTGTCGCGGTCGTGCTGGCAGCCGACCAGGGCCAGTAGGCCGGCGCACAGCCACGCGGCGGTTGTTTTCGTAGCCTTCCGCATTTGGGTATTCAGGAGTAAAGAGTGGTTAATGGGAAGGCGGAAGAGCTAAGTTAAGAGTTAAGAGGGATGAGCTTGTGCCTTCCCTCCTAACTCTTAACTCCTAACTCTCAACCAGGGCCTCACACTTCCAGCTCGAAGCTCACGATAGTGCCCTGCCCCAGGCGCGAGCTGATGGCCAGCCGGCCGCCCAGCAGGGCCACCCGGTTGCGCACACCGGCCAGGCCAATGCCCGCCAGCGGCTGTCCCACCAGCGCGGCCGGCTCGAAGCCGCAGCCGTTGTCTTCCACGCTTACGTCGAGGCGGCCGTTTTCGTAGGCTACGTGCACCACGGCTTCGGTGGCGTGGGCATGCTTCATCACGTTGTTGAGCAGCTCCTGCACCGTGCGGTACACCCCAATTTCGGCCTGGGAATTGAGGCGGTGGCCGAGGCCAAGCAAGTGCAGGCGCACCGGCAGGCCGGACGGCGCAATGCGCTTCACCAACTCCTGCAGGGCCGTTTGAAGGCCAAAGTCTTCGAGCACGCCGGGCGTGAGCTCAAAGGAAATGGTGCGCGTGGCCCGGATGGCCTCATCCAGCAGCTTCAATGACTCGCGGGCCAGGCCCGGCACCCCGGCCCGGCCCGCCAGGCTCAGCTTGGTGGCGTAGAGGAGTTGGCCCAGGCCGTTGTGCAGGGCTTCGGCAATGCGCTTGCGCTCGGTTTCCTGGGTGTCCAGAATGGCGGCCAGCACTTCCTGCTGCCGACGCAGGCGCTGCTGAGTGGCCTCTTCGGCCAGGCGGTCGCGCTCGGTCACGTCGCGCACCACCGTGAGCACGCCGCTGGGCTGGCTTTTGCCATTGTGGTATAGCGGCACGATGTGGACATCGTAGCGGCCGGGCTGCTGCTGAAACTCGCGGCCGAACAGGTCGATGCGCTCGCCGGCCAGCGCCCGGGCCACGAGCTGCTGCGATTCGTTGTTAAGGTAAGGCAACACCTCGGCCAGGGGGCGGCCCAGCACTTCGGCGGCTTCGCGGCCAAAGTAAGTGGTGGCCTGGGCATTCCAAGCCGTGATGCACTGCGCCTGGTCAACGGCAATAATACCGTCGAAGGTGTTATCGAGGAGGCTTTCGGTAAATCCCTTGCTCTGCCGCTGCTGCTGCTGGGCCTGCCGGGCGGCCGTGATATCGCGCCACACAGTGTGCACCACCGGCGTGGAGCCACCCAGCTCGATGGGCGTAAACACAGCCTCAACCCATATTTCCTTGCCCGTGGCGTGGCGCATCACGGCTTCGCAGCGCTGCGAGCCGGTGCGCAGGGCCTCGGCCATGGTGTCGTGAAACAGGTCGATGGTGCGGCGGCCGTCGGGCTGGTACTCGGGGGAGTGAGCCCAGGCCACCTGGCCCACCAGCTGCTGCCGGTCGGTGGTGCCCAGCAGGCGCAGGGCAGCAGCGTTGCAATCCACAAAGTGGTAGCCCTGCACGAGCACCACGGCAGAATAGCTTTCGGTGAACAGCTTGCGGAAGCGGGCTTCGCTGGCCGCTAGGGCGGTAGTGGCCTGCTGGCGGGCCGTGGTGTCGAGCACGGCCAGGCGGCACTGCGGGCCCGCGGGGCTATCAACCCGCAGGCCTTCGAGCTGCCCGAAAAAAGTGGTACCGTCTTCCTGCTGCAGCTTCAGCTCGATGCTCTGCGTGCTGTCGCTGCTGAACACGCGGGCCAGAAACTGCTCAAAATCCAGGCGCCGGGCCGAAACCACAAACAGGGTAAAGCGCCGCCGCGCCAGCTGCTGCCGCACAGTACCCAACAGCCGGGCCCCGCAAAAGTTGAGCTGCTCGATGAGGCCCGTATCGGTGAGGGTGAAGTAGCCCACCGGGGCGTAGTCGTAGAGGTCCACGTACTGGCTGCGGGCGGCCTGGGCTTCGGTCTGGGTCAGCAGCAGCTCTTCGTACTGCATTTCCAGCTCTATCTGGTGCACTTGCAGCTCCTGCACCAGGCGCTGCATTTCTTCGGGGGAGTGCAGCTCGGTGGGCTGGGTCACCAGCGCCCGGCGCTGTTCGGCCCGGGTGCGCAGTTCCAGCAGCGAGGCGTGCAAATCGGTGAGGGGCGCTGGAGTATCGGGGGGCAGCATGGCGGTGAAGCAAGGTAGATTGTGAAGGTAAGCAAGGCAGCGCGCCGGGCCAGTGGGGTGCAACCCAAATTGTCGCTAAATTCGGATTAACTTGTGTCATGACAACAGCACCTACCCCCGCCATGAGCAAGGCTGAATATCTGGCATTGACCGAGCAAAAATACGACGATTTGCAGGCGCTTGCGACCCAGCCGACGTTTTACGGTTACGAGAAATCCTTTGAAGCCATCTGGATGGATTTGGACCGTCAAGTGTTGGAGCGCAACGTCGGCGTTGTGCCGGCTGACCGCCGTAAAAAAAGATAACGACCCGCTTTGGTCAGATTCATATAGCGAACAATCAGGAATTTAGCCATCATCCGAACGGGTTTGGCGTCAGCCCCTACCTACAGGAGAAACTGGTTTTTTTGGGGCAATTCGAGGTCTATCAACAGGCCGCCGCGTTGGTCGAAACGTTGCTGGGCCTATCCGTGGGGGCCAGCCAAATTGACCGCCTGACGCACTTTTACGGCGGGGCCATCGCCGACGATATAGACCTGGCCGCCGCCGATGCCGCCGCCGTGGGGGTCGTCTACGCGCAGGCGGACGGGGCCATGCTGCTGACTGACGAAGGCTACAAAGAAGTGAAACTGGGCCGTATTTTTGCGGCTACAGCCCTGCAAACGAGCGCCGTAGAGGAGCGGGGCGGGCACATTGCCTCATCCGTTTTTGTGGGCCATCGAGGAAATGCGGCGGCGTTTGGGGTCAAGTTAGCGACGCAACTCGCCCCCTACAACGGCCGGGGGCGCGACCTGGTTTTTATCAGCGACGGGGCGCTGTGGCTGCGTCAGCTGATGGAAAAAACGTGTCCGCAGGCAACGCTGATTTTGGACCTCTACCACGCCATGGAACACATTGGCCAAGCCGGAAAGGCGGGTCTTGGGACCGGATAAGCGGCTGCCGACTGGTTTGATATACAACGCAAATTACTATTATACAGTAAGTTATACGAAGTATTGGCAAACCTCCAGCAGTTGAAAATAGCCCCTGCCTTGCGCCATTCCGTCGGTGCGTACCTGCAATCAAACCGCGACCGGATGGATTATAAATCGTACCGCGAACGCGGGTTGTTGATTGGCTCGGGGGCCATCGAATCCGCTCACCGCACGGTGATGCAACGGCGCTTAAAGCGGGCGGGGCAACGCTGGAGCAACAACGGCGCACAGCGGGTCTTGACCCTGCGCGTTTGCGCGGTGAGTAATCGGTGGCACTTGGTACGACAACGCATTGAACCCTGCAACCCACTCAGGCAGGCATAGCGACAATTTGGGTTGCACCCGCCGGAAGTGCCTAAAAACACCGGCTTTCCGGTGGCCGGGCATCTGTATTGCTTCTCCCAATAATTACCCGCCCACCGTATGCTCAGCCAGTTCCATTCAGCTAGTGCGGCCAGCGCCTACACCGAGGTGCACCCCCCCAGAGCTGGTAAGTGCTATCGTTTATAGCCCCGGGCTCAGGCCAGCAGCCAGCGCACGGCCGCGCCCTCGTCGGCAAAGGGGCGCAGCAGGTAGGGAAGGCCGGGTAGGGTGGCCGGCCGCACCTCGTCTCCTATCGCCGTATCGGCGGCAAGCTCAGCGGCGCGGGTGGGAGCTACCAGGTAGGCCAGGCGCAGGGGGGCGGGCAGCAGGGCCGCCGCCCGGGGCAGCCAGTCGGTGATGACCCAGCGGGCGCTGGTGGCATCGGTGTAGGGCCGGCGGCGCACATCGAACAGCCAGCGGGTGGTGCGTCGGGCTTCGGGCAGCAGCAGCAGGGCCTCGTAGTCGCTGCGGGAAGTAGCGACCAGCTCGTGGGTAGGCCAGCGCACGGTGAAAAGGTCGAGGTCGGGCCGGTAAGCGTAGTCGGGAAAGTCAGAATCGGGCATGGGCAAAAAAGAATGGCGGTGCCAACGGAAGCGGCAAAAATACTTCCCGGCCCGGGACATGGCGCCCCGGCCGGCGGGTGGCCTAAGCCGCCGGGTCCTGCAGCCAGGTCACCGCCTCGGCCTCGCCCATAAAGATGGCGGCCTCGTAGGGCTGCGTGGCCGCGAGGGCGGCCTGCACGGCCGGAACTACTTCGGCATCGTGGCGCATTTGCTCAAGGCGCTGCATGGAGCTGAACACCGCCAGCCGCAGCCGGCGCGGGGCCAGCTGCGCCACGGCCACCGAAAAGAAGTCGTGAGTGAGCCAGGCGGTTTCGGCCAGTTTGAGCGGGCCCGAGCGGCGCGAGTCGAGCAGCCAGTTGCCGCAGCCGTGGGCCAGCGCCAACACCAGGGTCGCCTCGTACGAGGCCTGCGCTTCGGCCAGGGTGTCGGGGGACAGCCAGCGCAGGAACACGATGTCGAGGTCGGGGCGGTAGCTCAGGGTATAAGTGCTCAACGGTGTAGGATTAAAAACAGGAGGAGTACGCCCCGGTGGGCAGGGCTTGGTTTTGGCTTTCTTGCCAACCCTGGCCGGGGCTGGCGGGGCTGGCAGCAGCGGTGCCCGCAAGGTACGGTCCAGGTCGGGCGTCGCTACGCGGCCAAAGGCCATGCTCCAGCCGGCAAAGTGCCGCTCGGCCGTTGGGCCGGCGCTCACCGTCACCACCTGCGTGTGCCAGGTATCCTGCTGAATGGCGACGTACAAGTTGCGCACGGCCTCTTCGGACCCTTCCAGCACCTGCACAAAGTGCCCGGCGCTATAGAGCAGTATGTCCGAAATCCGGTGCTCCGCATTAAAGCGGCGGGCCGTGTGGAGAAGCTGTCCCAACGCCTCGTCGCTCAGCGGCGCGGTGGCCCGGCTACGGTAGAGCATCTGGTACACACTGATATCGAGCAGCTCGATAACCTGGTCGATGGTGAGGTCGCCCAGCTGGTAGCGGGCCAGCAGCTGGCGCTCGTAGCGCTGGGGCGAGAGCGTCGTATTGGCTGTTATCGCAACAGCCCAATCCACGGCCCGCCGACGCTGGCTTTCAGTTATCAGGAAGGCATCATTCATTCAGCTAGTCATACGCCGCCCTCCCCTTTGTGGGTTATCCCAATTGTACTCCGGATAAATACGGATTTTTACTCAGTGGCACCGCTCCGCATTGCACGCCCGGCAGGCACAGGGCTTCCTGGGGGCACTAGCGCAGCGGGGCGCCCAACCGAAGAATAAAAGACACGCCAAAAATTATTATGATTCTCTTATATTTAAGTTCCCTCCCCTCCCCCCCCCGCGCCTACTCTCGAAGTCTACATTACCCACTTCGCGCTGTACCCCACGCACTTTTTTAATTATGAGGACATATCACCTCATCTACCAGAGCCAAGCCATGGTGCCTTTCAACGCACCCGAGCTGCGGGCCCTGCATCGGCAGGCGCAGGCCTACAACGGTACCCACGGCATTACGGGCGTGCTGCTCCACACCGCCGACGGCCGGTTCCTGCAGCTGCTCGAAGGCACAGAAGCTGCCGTGCGGCACCTCTACTACAACCACATCGTACGGGACCCGCGCCACCGCGATTGCCACATCCTGGCCGAAGGCCCCTGCCTGAAGCCCAGCTTTGCCAGCTGGGCCATGGTGCTTCGCTTCGTGCGGCCCAACGAGGTGCGCGACCTGCTGGCCCATGTACCCGCCGACGGTAACCAGGCCCGATGTGTGCCGCGTGCCCGCACCGGGCCCGAGTTGGCGGCGGCGCTGCGTGGCTTCATTGCCACAGGCCAGACGGCCCAGCAGACGTAAGGCCGACGGCTAAGCGGGCACCACTTCCACGCCCAGCAGCAGGCGGCCCGTGCGCGCCCCGCCGCTGGTGAGGGGCCGCCCAAACAGCCGCAGCGTGCGGGGGCCGGCCTTGGGGAAATCAGCCACGTAGGGAAAATCCAGGAAGGACTGCTCCGGGTGGCGCAGGGTGGTTTCGAGGCGCTCGCGCAGGGCGGGCTGCTGCCAGGCCCCGCCATCGAGCTCGCGCAGCAGCTGGCCCTTGCTGCGGTCGCGGTCGAGACCGAACAGCGTGGCAAAGGCCTCGCTGATGGCCAGCACCCGCTGCTCGGTATCGAGCACAAGCAGGGGCTCGCGCAGGGTTTCGGCAATGCTTTCGGCAAAGCGGGCACTTTCCTGGAGCTGGGCTTCGAGGGTTTTGAGGGCCGTAATGTCGGTGAAGGTGATAACGGCCCCGCTGATGTAGTTATCGAGGGTGCGGTAGGGCAGAATGCGCATGACGTACCACTCGCCCTGGGTGGTCTGAATATTGGCCTCCACGGTCACCAGCCGGTCGAGTACCTGTCGCACGTCCTGGGCCAGGGTTTCGTGGCGCAGGGTATTGGCAAAATGCATGATGGGGCGGCCCACGTCGCTGGGCAGCAGGCTCACAATGCGGTTCACGGGCGGCGTGAAGCGCTTTATCACCATGTCATTGTCGAGGAAGATGGTAGCAATTTCCGTGGCGTCGAGCAGGTTCTTCATGTCGTTGGCGGCCTGGCTCAGTTCCTCGGTTTTATTGAGATACTGCATGTTAAGGGTCATCAGCTCCTCGTTCAGGCTCTGCATTTCCTCCTTGTTGGTCATGGCCTCCTCGTTGGTGCTCTGCAGCTCCTCGTTGGCGCTTTGCAGCTCCTCGTTGGTACTTTTAAGCTCTTCCACGCTGATTTCCATCTCCTCAATGGTGGTCTGGAGGCGGTGCTTGGTGTATTGCAGCTCCTTTTGCAGGGTTTGCACCTGAGCGTCGTGGTCGGGGGCCAGGGTGGCTTTGCCCAGGCGCACCCGCCGGGGCGTGGGCTGCTCCTCAAACACCACCAGCAACAGGCCTGCCAGGGGCTCGCCTTCTTCCAGCACCTTCACCGTGAGGCGCAGCAGCTGCACGCCGGTTTCAAGGCGCAGCTTCACGCCCTCGGCCACCACGTCGTGGCGGGTGGCCACGGCCTTGTGCACGGCCTCGCTCAGCTCATAGTTGAGCTCTTCGCGGGCCATGTCAAACACGTTCATGGCGCCCAGGCCGGGCGCCGGCTCCAGAAAACGGCCGGTGCGGCCGTTCACGTACAGAATTTCGCCCTTGGGGTTGATGACTACGGCGGGCGGCGTGTACTGGCGCAGCAGCACGCGCTGGACCAGCGCAGTAAACGGAGAATCTTTGCGGGCGGTATGAGCCATCATGGGACTAGCGGCAGAAGCGGACGGAGCCAGGGCATGCTGCCGGGCCAGGGCAAACGGAAAATTGGCCAGCCGAATGAGCGACGACGGCGTATCCATACGCCGCGAAATCTTCCATTTTACGTCCAATGACTGAAATAAGTCCTGAAAGCCAGCAATGTTTTCGCTCGGCCCCAGAAAAATCAAGCCATTCGTAATCAAGGCGTAGTGAAAGAAAGGGATAAGGTTTTTCTGGAGCTCGGCGCTGAAGTAGATGAGCAGGTTGCGGCACACCAGCAGGTCGAGCTTGGTGAAGGGCGCGTCCTTGTTCAAATCGTGCACAGCAAACACCACCACGTCGCGCACTTCTTTCTTGATGCGGTAGCCGTCCTCGGTTTTGACAAAGTAGTGCCGCAGCCGCTCGGGGCTCACGTCGGACACCACGTTGTCGGGGTAAATGCCCACACGGGCAAAGTCGATGGCGTCGGGGTTGATGTCGGTGGCAAAAATCTGGAGCTTGAGGTAAGCGGTAGACTCCAGGCCGTCCAGGCATTCGAGCAGGGCAATGGCCAGGCTGTAGGCCTCCTCGCCCGTCGAGCAGCCGGGGGCCCACACCCGCACGGTGCTGTCGGCGGGCTTGAGGCGCAGCAGCGGCAGCAGGCGCACCTTCAGCTGCTCAAACGCCTCGCGGTCGCGGAAGAATTTGGTTACCCCAATCAGCAGCTCCTTAAACAGGGCATCTACCTCGGCTGGGGTTTCCTGAAGGTAGCGCACGTAATGCGTAAACTCCCGAATCTGGTGCGAGTTCATGCGCCGCTCAATGCGCCGGAACACCGTGTTGCGCTTGTAAAAGCTAAAATCGTGGCCCGTTTTGGCCCGGATGAGGTGAAAAATCTTTTGCAGGGCGTGGGCCGGACGGGCGGCGCTTTCGGCTTCCTCGCGGCGCGGGCGGGTGGCGGGGTGGCGCATGTAGGCCAGCAGCTTGGCGGGCAGCAGCTCGGCGGGCAGCACAAAATCCACAAACTCGGTGGCCAGGGCCGAGCGCGGCATCGAGTCGAACTCGGCCGTTTCGGGGGCCTGCACCATCACCATCCCAAAGTTTTCCATCACCATTTTCAGGCCCAGCGTGCCATCGGAACCCAGCCCCGAGCAGATGACGCACACTGCGCGGGCGCGCGCATCCTTGGCCATGCTCTGAAAAAAGAAGTCGATGGGCAGCCGCCGGCCCTTGGGCTGGGTGGGCGCAAACAGCAGCAGCATTCCGTGCAGAATGCTCATGTCGCGGTTGGGCGGAATCACGTACACCTGGTTGGGGCGCACGCGCAGGCCATCGCTGGCTTCCCGTACCGGCATGGTGGTGAAGTGCTGGAGCACCTGCGCCAGCTCCGATTCCTGGTCGGGCGAGAGGTGCGTGATAACCACGAAGGCCATGCCGCTATCGGCCGGCATGGCCCGAAAAAACCGCTCAAACGCGGCCAGCGCGCCCGCCGAGCCGCCCAACGCTACCAGCGGGAACTTATCGGGCGAGAAATCAGGGTGCCGGACTTCGCGGGCCAGTACAGGGATAACGGGCTCATCGCCGTCGCGGGGCATTTCTGCGGGCGGGGTGATGAGAATACCGGGTTCGCCGGGGACGGGCGCTGAATCGGTGGGAGTCATGAGGCAACGGGTATGAAAGGGGCCGCAGGGAGATGCTGCCTGCGGCGCGCCAGGCGGCAGATGGTGGCCGTTTGCATTGGCGCACGCAGTCGCCCCGGGAGTAGACCAGAAACAAATTTACCGGAAAAAGCCCGAGCCCTTCGCCGTCCCCGGATATTTCCCGTAGAAAATGCCACCTCTCACACTTCTTTCCTTTATGTCAGCGCCTGCTTACCTTATTGTAGTTGGCACTTCGGCCGGCGGCATGCCGGCACTGGTCCAATTTGTGGCCCATCTGCCCGCCGCGCTGCCCGCCGCCATCCTGGTGGTGCAGCATTTTGCCCCCGATTCCAACGGCCAGCACCTCGTCGAACGCCTGGCCCGCCACACCACCCTGCCCTGCCGCCTGCCCACGGATGGCGAAACCCTGGCCGCCGGCACCATTTACCTGGCCCCGCCCGACCGCCACCTACTGGCCAAGGACGGCAGCGTGCCCCACCTGCTGGTGACCAAAGGCCCGCGTGAAAACCACTACCGCCCCGCCGCCGACGCCCTGTTCCGCTCGGCAGCCGTGGCCTACGGGGCGCGCACGGTGGGCATCGTGCTCACCGGCATGCTGCACGACGGCACGGCCGGCCTGGAATTCATTAAGCGCTGCGGCGGCATTGCCATTGTGCAAGACCCCAGCGAGGCCGAATTTCCCAGCATGCCCGAATCGGCTTTGCACAATGTGGACGTGGACTACGTGGTGCCCCTGGGCCAGATGGCGGCCCTGCTCGAAGAAATAACCCACAGCCCCGCTCCCCCGCGCCAGCCCGATATTCCCGAGGACCTTAAACAGGAGGCCACCATTGCCGAAAGAGTAGTGGGCGACATTACCGCCGTGGCTGAAATCGGGCACCAAGTGCCCCTCACCTGCCCCGACTGCGGCGGCAGCCTCTGGCAAGTGAACCAGGGCAAGGTGCTGCGCTACCGCTGCCACACCGGTCACGCTTTCACCGCCGGCAGCCTGCTACACAATTCGCAGCAGCACCTCGAAGAAACCCTGTGGGTGGCCCTGCGCATGATGGAAGAACGCAAAAACCTGCTCACCGGCATGGCGGCTCGCGGCACCGGGTCCTACTCCGCGCAGCAGGAAGAGCGGCTGGACGAAATCAAAAAGCACATCAACCGCCTGCGCGAATTCCTGCTCAATGACGGCCCCACCACCATTGCCACGCCCGAAGACTAGTGGCCCGTAGGCGGCCGCCGGCGGGCTAAGCAAAACAAGCGGGCGGCCGGCTTTTACCGGCTGTCTGCTCAACTACCAATTTGAATAATTGCTTAGGCCTCCATGCTCCAGTCGTGCCAGTGGGCCTGCCGGGCCGCGTCGAGCAGGGTGGGCACAATGCAGGACGCGGGGCCAAGCTCCTGCTCCAGCAGCTCGCGTTTCACGCGTTCGGGCACGTGCACCAGCACCAGCTGCGCGTGCTGCTCCTGCAGCTGGAAATGCGTGTCCCACAGCAGCCGCGCCGCTTCGGTCGACAGCGAATCCAGCATGCCGCAATCGACCCACACCGAAGTCTTGCCGCTGCGCCGTGCCCGCCGCAGCCAGCGCGCCAGCACCGATTCCGGCTGGCCGGGCCGGCCAGGGGCTAAAATGAGCAGGTAGCTCTCCGGCAGTAATTCATGATAGATAACGTGCATAGCAAACAAAATTTAGCCATTAATCGAATAGAAATAAGCAAGTTAAACTAACACTATACAGTAGTTATCCGCACAATGTTGATACAAATTTCGCCAATGTTATAATTCTATTCCTTATGGATAACTACGGATTATGATGATGAAAAGTACTTAAATTAAACTTTTACCATTAAATTTTTCATCGTATCGCCGATTATGCTGCTTAGAGCGGTTTCCAATTTAGTGTACAGAATCTGATGCACCTTGCGTTATGAAAGCATATTCGATTGATTTGCGGGAACGGGTAGCGGCGGCATGTGCCGCACCGCAGGCCCGGATTTATCAGGTGGCGGCGCAATTTAGCGTCTCCATCTCCTTCGTGGACAAGCTTTTGCGCCGGCAGCGCACGAGCGGTTCGCTGGCGGCCCTGCCCGCGAACGGCGGCCCACTGCCGCGCCTGGACCCGGCTGGCCAGGACCTATTGCGGGCCTGTCTGGTGGCGCAGCCCGACGCGACCCTGGCCGAACTGGCCACGGCCCTGCTCGCCGCCGACGGTCCGGCCCTGAGCCGCACGAGTACGTGGCGGGCGGTGGAGCGCCTGGGATGGGGGCGCAAAAAAAAAGCGTCCACGCCGCCGAGCGTGACACCGAACGCGTCGTAGCCATGCGCCGCTTATTTTTGGAAGCCATTCAGGAAGAAGATGTGCGCCGTTTCGTGTTCGTGGACGAGACGAGCACCAACCTCACCTACTGCCGCCGTTACGGCCGGGCCCCGGCCGGCCAGCGCCTGGACCAGGCCGTGCCGTTGCACGGCGGCCCGAACGTGACGCTCATCGCCGCCCTGACCCCGGACGGGCTCGGAGCCTTGTTGAGCGTTAACGGGGCCGTTAATGGCGACGTGTTTGCCGCCTACCTCGACCAGGTGCTCGGCCCCAACCTGCGGCCGGGCGACGTAGTAGTGCTCGATAATCTGTCGGTACACAAGGTGGAAGGCTTGGACGAAATCGTGAAAAAGTACGGGGCTCGGCTGCGCTACCTGCCGCCCTATTCGCCGGATTTCAATCCCATTGAACTCGCTTTTAGCAAACTCAAGACCTGGTTGCGCACCGCGAAAGCCCGCACCCGCGACTTGCTGGAGGAAGCCATCCGGACCGCCGCCGACTGGATAACCGAACAGGATGCCAAGAACTGGTTTGACCATTGCGGATATCATGTACAGTGATTTGGAAACCGCTGTAGTGTCTCAATTGACCGGACCCGAGCCGGGGACGGGAACGGTTCGGGGCACTCTTTATTGTAACAAAATAAATTTAATTATATATTTAGCTTTAAAACAATATTCGGCCGCAAAAATTCCGGAAATTCTCTTTTTGTTAAAACACGATGGCAGTTCAGCCGTCATCCTGCTGTCCCTCCCGTTTGGATGGGCCCATCATCGGTGTAGCGACGCATCTTTGCGCCGTGTAGCTGAACTTTACCAGATACACGGTGCAGCTGCAGACATGCATTGCTACACCATCCGGCAAAATATAAATCGCAATAAATCAGCGTACCATAAACAAAGTGGAGCTGGCAAGCTGGCCACCACATCGCGCTTTACCACCTTTTTTCACCTTTCCCTTCCTCACTCATGAGTCCATCTGTTCGCAACGTCATTGCCTGGATTTTACAGGCGCTGCTGGCCGCCTCCTTTATTTATGCCGGCAGCCAGAAACTCATGGGCCTCGATGGAACCATGGCCATGTTTGGCAACCTGGGGTTGCCGGGCTGGTTTGGCGGCTTCATTGGTGTGGCCGAGGTGCTGGGCGGCATTGGGCTGCTGGTGCCGCGCACGGTGCGCCCGGCGGCCCTGGGCCTCATCGTCATCATGCTGGGGGCCGTGTTCATGCACGCCACCAAAATACCCGGCGGGCTGGCCAATGGCATACCCGCTATTGTGACGCTGGTGCTGCTGGTGGTAGTGCTGGTGCTGCGCAGCCGCACCGCAGCCCGGGCAGCAGCCTAAGCGCTGTGCCGAAAAGGCCGGCGGCCCACTCAACCCGGAGTAACAAGCCTTTCTTTGCATAGCCACCAAACCGCCCCCCAGGCCGAGCGTTATCCCAAACCATTGCCGCGCCGGCCGGGTTGCTTGTCTTCCGGCCGGCCCAACCGGGCCACTGACCGGGCCACTTGTGTGTTCTCATGAAAATCCTTTATAGCTACCTGCGCAACTACTGGCCACTGCTGGCGCTGGCCCTCGGGCTGGCCGCTGTGAACCAGGTATTTTCGCTGCTCGACCCGTATTTCTTCCGCAAACTCATTGACCACTTCTCCCCCAAGGGTGGCGATTTGGGTACAATACACTTGGTGCCATTTGGGCCATTCCTGCGCGAGGCGCTGCCCTATATCGGGCTCATGCTGGGCGCAGCCATGGTGTCGCGCATTGCCAAAAACTTCCAGGATTATTACGTCAACGTCATCACCCAGCGGCTGGGGGCCAAGATGTATTCCGACGGCCTGCGCCACTCGCTGGAGCTGCCATACCAAGTGTTTGAGGACCAGCGCTCGGGCGAAACCCTGGGCAAGCTCCAGAAAGTGCGGATTGACGTAGAAAAGCTCATCCAGAGCTTCGTGAACGTACTTTTTACGGCGCTGGTGGGCATCATTTTCGTGATGTGGTACGCCATCACGGTGTACTGGCCCATTGCGCTAGGCTACTTTCTCACCATTCCGCTGCTGGGCATTCTGAGCTTTTTTCTAAGCAAGAAAATCAAAGTTATTCAGAAGACCATCGTGGCCGAAACCACGGCCCTGGCCGGCTCTACCACCGAGAGCCTGCGCAACATCGAGCTCATCAAGAGCCTGGGCCTGGCCCAGCAGGAAACCGAGCGCCTGAACGCCACTACCGATAAAATCCTGAAGCTGGAGCTGCGCAAGGTGCGCTACCTGCGCTCGCTGAGCTTCGTGCAGGGCACCTTCGTAAACCTGCTCCGCAACGTGATTGTGCTGCTGCTGCTGTACCTGCTGGTGCAGCGCCACATCAGCCTGGGGCAGTTTTTCTCGTTCTTCATCTACTCGTTCTCCATCTTCGGGCCGTTGCAGGAGCTGGGCAACATCATTGGCGTGTACCGCGAAACCGAAATTTCGCTGGGTAATTTCCAGACGATTCTCGACACGCCCAAGGACGTGAAGCCGGCACAGCCCAAGTCGGTAGCCCACATCGACAACCTGGCCTTCGACCACGTCAGCTTCCAGCACCTCACGGCCAAGGGCAAGGCGCTGACCAATATTTCCTTCGGCGTGAAGCTCGGCGAAACCATTGCCTTCGTGGGCCCGTCGGGCTCGGGCAAAACCACGCTCGTGAAGCTGCTGGTGGGCCTCTACCCGCCCCTGGCCGGCCAGATTCTGTACAATGGCATCCCCGGCGATGAAATCGACCTCGATGAGCTGCGCGAGCAAATCGGCTTCGTGACGCAGGACACCCAGCTTTTTGCCGGCACCATCCGCGAGAATCTGCGCTTCGTGGCTCCCCACGCTACCGACGAGGAATGCCTGATGGCCCTGCATCAGGCGGCCGCCGATACGCTACTGGCCCGCGCCCCGCTCGGCCTCGATACCGTGATTGGCGAGGGCGGCGTGAAAGTAAGCGGCGGCGAAAAGCAGCGCCTCAGCATTGCCCGCGCCCTGCTGCGCAAGCCCACCCTCATGGTGTTCGACGAAGCCACGTCGGCCCTCGATTCGCTCACCGAAGAGGAAATCGGCAAAACGGTGCGCAAGCTCTCCGGCTCGCGCCAGCACATGACCATCCTCATTGCCCACCGCCTCAGCACCATCCTGCACGCCGACCGCATCTTTGTACTTGAGCGCGGCCACATTGCCGAGCAGGGCGGCCACGCCGAGCTGCTGGCCCAAAAGGGCCTCTACTACGCCATGTGGCGCCAGCAAATCGGCGAGCGCAAGGAGGAAGAAGCAACCAGCGCCGTAGCCGTGTAAGGCAAGGAACTGGCGCGAGTTACCGGAACTGGCGCGAGTTTAGCGCAGCGTAACTCGTGCCAGTTGGGCCAGTTGGGGATAGTACTGAAATTCAGCACTTACACAATCACCTGTGCTTCCACATCGAAATTCGGCTTGGGTGGCTTCGGATTCATTTCTTCCAGCACGGCCACCACAATTTCGGCAATGGCCAGGTCCCGCACCCACTTGTGGTTGGCGGGCACCACAAACCACGGGGCATCATCGGTAGAGCAGTGGCGCAGGGCGTCTTCGTACACGCGCTGGTAGTCGTCCCAGAGGGCACGATCTTTGAGGTCGTTGGGGTCGAATTTCCAGTTTTTGGTGGGGTCGTCGAGGCGGGCCTGCAGGCGCTCGGCCTGCTCGTCTTTGGAGATATGCAGGAAGAATTTGAGGACGCGCGTGCCGTTGCGGGTCAGCAATTGCTCAAAATTATTGATATCCTCGAAGCGCTGCCTGGCCGTTTTGTCGTCAATCAGGCCATGGACGCGGGTGATGAGCACGTCCTCGTAATGTGAGCGGTTGAACACCCCAATGCGGCCCCGCTTGGGCGTTTGGGCATGAATGCGCCAAAGGAAATCGTGGTTAAGCTCATCGGTGGAGGGCGCTTTGAAGTTGGCCACCTGCACCCCGGCCGGGTTCACGCCCGTGAGCAGGTTCTCGATAAGGCCATCCTTGCCGCCCGTATCCATCGCCTGAAACACCAGCAGAATGCTGTGCCGGTGCTCGGCATACAGCAGCTCCTGCAGCTCGCAGAGCCGGTGGCGCAGGGCATCCATAAACGGGTGGGCCTCCTCCTGGTTGGTGAGGCGATGCTTGAACGGCTTCTCGGAATCCGGGTCAACATCGGCCAGTTTGAAGGACTTATGCCTGACCTGCACGGCAGGCGTTTCGGGATAGTTAACTTTCATGAGCCGCTTGCTGAAAATAAGGATTGAAAGGAATACCTACGCGAAAGCCGTGGGCGGCGGGCTAGCCGCCCACGGCCCGCGCAATGCCAAAGGCCGCCGCTGCCGCCAGCGCACCCACCACAGCCATTTTCACGGCTCCGGCCACGGGCGGCTGCCCGGTCATGCGGCTCTTGAAATAGCCAAATACGAACAGGCACACCAGCGTGATGGCCGCCGACCACGCCAGCCCCTGCTGGGGCGTGTCGGTCATGAAGTAGGCGCTAAGCGGAATCAGCCCGCCCACCGCGTAGGCCAGGCTGATGGTGACGGCACTTTTGGGAGCCTGCCGGGGGTCGGGCTCCTCCAGGCCCAGCTCGTACTTCATCATGAACTTCACCCACTGCTCGGGGTCGGCGGTGAGCTCGGCCACAGCCTGGCGGCGGGTTTCGGCCGAAAGGCCCATATCGGCCAGCAGCTCGTCTACTTCGACGCGCTCCTTGTCCGGCACTTCCTGCACCTCGCGGTGCTCGCGGCCCAGCTCCGAGGCGTAGTGCTCTACTTCGGTGCGGCCGGCTAGGTAGCCACCCAAGCCCATGGCAATGCTACCCGCCACTATTTCGGCCAGCCCCGCCGTGATAACCAGGCTGGAGGACGACACGGCCCCACTCAGCCCTGCGGCCAGCGCAAAGGGCACCGTCAGGCCGTCGGACAACCCAATGACCACGTCCTGCAACATGGCCGAGCTGGTAAGGTGGTGCTCGGGATGCACGTCGTGGGGCAGCTGGGTCGTCGTCTTTATTGGTTCGGTCATAAAGGAAAATTTAAGAATGTGGCCTGAACCCGGCCGGGTGCTTTACGTACGAAGAACATAGAATTTTCGCTGCCGAAATGTTTCGGTTGCTGCCCTCACCTCACTCGTTTTTATCATTATGGCTGCTCCTGCCAAAACCGCTGCGCCCAAAACCGCCGCACCCCAAAAAGCTGCCGCCCCGGCTGCCAAAAAAGCCCCCGCCAAAAACGCCGGTAACGCCGGCAAAGGGGCCGGCTCCAACGCCGCTGTCGATATTCAGCCCATTCTCAACCAGCAAAACCATGCCCCTGCGCCCACCCAGCGCTTCGGCACCGTGAGCCAGCGCCTGCCCATCGGCCTCGAAGAGGCCACGCGCTACGATAGTGTAACCATGCTCAACCAGCTGCTGGCCGATACCATCACGCTGCGCGATATGTACAAAAAGCACCATTGGCAGGTAGTGGGCCCCACGTTCTACCAGCTGCACCTGCTCTACGATAAGCACTACGAAGAGCAGGCCGGTCTAGTCGACACCATTGCCGAGCGCATCCAGATTCTGGGCGGTGTGGCCGTGGCCATGGCCCACGACGTGGCCGAGCTCACCAGCCTGCCCCGCATCCCGCGCGACCGTGAGGAGGCGCCCATTCAGGTTTCGCGCCTGTTGAGTGCCCACCAGTCCATCCTCAAAAACTGCCACGAATACGCCAAGCGGGCCGATGAGTCCGGCGACGACGGCACCAACGACCTCATCGTAAGCGACCTCATGCGTACCAACGAGCTGCAAGTGTGGTTCGTGTCGGAGCACGTAGTAGAGTCGCCGCTCACCCGAGCCGAGTAACCTTCCCGGCTGCAGGACAAAAAAGGGCTGCCGCAGAATCTGCGGCAGCCCTTTTTTGTCCTGCAATCTGAGTGAGAGTTGATGGCTAGTTGACATTTTCTTCGACCCGCGCCTCCAGCTTATCATTTTCGTTGTCTTCGGCCTCTTCTACCGAATGGGTTTTGCCGAGGTCGCTGTCCTTTTTGGCCAACTCGGCAAGGGCGCAGTAGAAGTTGTGGAAAAGCTTGATTTCTTCCTCCGAAAAATCCTGCGCGTTGATAAGGCGGTTGCTGGCCCCCTGCGTAGCCGCAATCAGCTCGTTCAGCTTAAGGTGCAGCACCAGCGAATCCTTGTTCTGCGCCCGCTGAATGAGAAACACCATCAGAAACGTGATGATGGTGGTGCCCGTGTTGATGACCAGCTACCAGGTTTCGGAATAATGAAACAGCGGCCCCGTCACACCCCAGATGACAATAATGGCCGACGCCCCAATAAAAGCAGCCGTGGAACCCGAAAACTTGGTAATACCTTCGGCCATGCGGCCAAAAAAGGAGTTGGAAGTCGATTTAGCGGCGGAATTCATGGCCAAATGAACGGTAAGATTGAGAAAGCTTACGGCCTTCTTCTGCGGAACCACAAGGTAAACGACTGAACGATGGGCCTTTGATGAAAAAGCGTGGCAGAAGGTTGTAGGAGCCGATTTCACCTCCTATCTTTGCACCCGCTAAGCTACCTCAGCGACGCCGGCCTCGGCTGAATACCCGGTTTAGTTGCTCTATTTGCGCACGTGGTGAAACTGGTAGACACGCCATCTTGAGGGGGTGGTGCCTTCGGGTGTGGGAGTTCGAATCTCCCCGCGCGCACGCAAACAAGAAGAGCCCGCTGCAAGCAATTGCAGCGGGCTCTTTGCTATAGTGCGAAGCGGTGCTTCGCGCCCCAGTTGCTGTTTCACGGCTGCGAAGCACTGCTTCGCACTACTGCTGCTGCTCAAACGGGTTGCCGGGCTTCACCAGCACCACCCGCTCACGCTCAACTACCACCTGGCCGGGCAATGCGCCTTTGGGCTTGCGCACAAATTTCTTGGGCGTGACCGTGACCGGGCACAGCGTGTCGTGCTGGCGGCGCGAGTACCAGCCGGCCAGCATAGCGGCGTGCTCCACCACGGGCTCGGGCACGGGCTGCCCCGCCCGGTGCCGGATAACGACGTGCGAGCCCGTTACGTCCTTGGCGTGCAGCCAGAGGTCATCCTTGTGGGCGTATTTCTGGGTGAGCAGGTCGTTGTTCGCGGCGTTGCGGCCCACCAGAATGGTGAAGCCCCGGTCCTCAAACACCTTGAAGGGCAGCTCCGTGGCCGCTTTGGCGGCCGTGGGCGTGGGGTCGAGGCCGTGCTGCTTGCGCCAGGTACGCAGGCCGCGCAGCTCGGCCAGGGCCGGCTGGGTGTCCATGTCTTCGAGGCGCTCCAGGGCCGAGAGGGCTTCGGCCTCGCGGCGGGCAATGCGCTCGGTGAGCTGGCGCTCTTCAATTTGCTGGTTTTTACCCTTACGGTAGAGGTTTTCGGCGGTAAACTGGGGCTTCTCGGTGCGCTTAAGCTTGATGAGCCGGGGCAGGTTAGTGTAAAAGTCAATCACCTCAATCTGCGTGGCTCCGGCCGGAATGGCGTGCAGGTTGGCCATTATTAGGTCGGCGGTGTGGCGATAGCCAGCTTCGTGGGCCAGAGCGTAGAGGCGCTGGCGGGCATGGGCGGCGGCGGTATCGGCTTCGGCGGCGCGGCGCTCCAGCAGCTGGCGCAGCTGTTTGGTTTCCGTTTCGAGGGCGCGGCGGCCCAGGGCCATGGGCACGAAGCGGCGCAGGGCGGCCACGGGGTCGGTACCGGCAAAGGTTTCCAGCACCTCCCCTAGCGGCAGCAGGCTGAGGCGCGTGCGGCCGTCGAGCTGAATGAGGTAGTAATGGGCGGGCTTTTCGAGCTGAGCCAGCACCTGGTTTACTTGCCGGGTTTTGGTTTCGGGCGAAGCCAAGTCATAGCCGTTTTCGCGCAGGTAGCGCAGGGGCAGGTCGGCCAGCGGCGGCGGAAGTTTCTGGACCGCAGATTTAACGGGTTTGTCGGATTGCGCCGATTCGGATGAATTTGGGGTTTCGGATGGGGGCGGCGTAGTTTGGGCCTGCGGGCGCAGGTCGGCATCGGCCAGCAGCTTTTGGTGGAAAAGCTGGGCCTTGCTATCGGGCGCAGCGCGGAAAATGGCGTTCGGGCGCGGGCCGTAGAGCTTGAACACGAGCCGGCCCCCGCTGCGGAAATTGAGTTGCACCACCCGGTCCTGGGGCCAGGCGGCCACGGTTTCGACCTGCTCGCCCAGCATATCCGGGAACAAATCGACGGAATTGGCGCGGGCGCGCTGGAAGGTTTCGGGCAGGGCCAGGGCGGGGAAATTAGCCCCCAGCTGCGCCTTTAGCCAGAACTCGGCCGTGCCGTTGGTAAGGCCGATTACCAGCTCGTCTTTTTCCTGGGTGAAGCATACGGCCACGCGGTAGCCCCGCAGCCGCTCGGTGAGGGCGGGGGCCAGTTGGCGCAGAAAATAGTAGTTGGTGTGCACGGGGCCGCTTAAATCCGGGGCTGGTCGTGGCGCGTCAGGTCGTGCTCGACGGCCCCGGTATGCCGGGTAGCCTGGGGCTCCATGAGCATTATCCAGGTTTCCTCACTGGCATGGGGCCGGTGTTCAATGCCACGCGGCACAATCAGCATTTCGCCGGTATTGATGGTGGCTGTATGGTCTCGGAACTCGATGTGCAGCTGCCCTTTCACTACATAAAACAACTCATCCTCGGCTTCATGGCTGTGCCAGATGAATTCACCCTGCACCTTGGCCAGCTTCACCTGCTGCCCGTTCAAATCGGCCACTACACGCGGGTGCCAATGGTCGCTAAATTGACCAAATTTCTCTTCAAGATTAATAACTTTCATCGCAAGCTGAGTATAAGTTGGAGACAAATAGGGCTATGATTACCAGACGGCTCGCCGTAATTACCTACCAAGTGCAAGCATAGCGGTTATTTCACACCGCCACTTTCAACCCATCATACGCCAGCCGAATCCAGGGCGGCAGTTCGGCTTCTACCTCGCGGTGTAGGCCCAGCTGGTGGCTAATGTGGGTGAGGTAGGCGCGTTTGGGCGCGGCCTCTTCGAGCACGGCCACGGCCTGGGCCAGGGTGAAGTGCGAGATGTGCTCCTCGCGGCGCAGGGCGTTGAGAACGATGACGTCGGCATCGCGGAGCTGGGCACGGGTTTCGGGGCCGAGGTGGTTGGCATCCGTCAGGTAGCAGAAGCCGCCGATGCGGAAGCCCAGCACCGGCAGACGGTGGTGCATGGCCCGCAGCGGCAGTACGGGCACACCCAGCACGTCGAACGGCACGTCGTCGCGCTCGATGGGGTGCAGCACCACGCGGGGCACGCCGGGGTACTTGTGCTCGGCAAAAATGTAGGCAAACTCCTGCCGGAGCTGCTGGAGCACGCGGGGCTCGGCAAAAACCGGCATATCGGTTTTCTGCCGGAAGTTGAAGGCCCGGATGTCGTCGAGGCCGGCGGTGTGGTCTTTATGCTCGTGGGTGAAGAGCAGGGCGTCGAGGTGCATGATGCGGGCGCGCAGCATCTGCTGGCGGAAATCGGGGCCGGAATCGACCACGAAGCTGCGGCCGTCCACTTCCAAGTGCACGGACACGCGCAGGCGCTGGTCGCGGTGGTCGAGCGAGCGGCACACTTCGCAGGTGCAGCCAATCATTGGCACGCCGGAGGACGTACCCGTACCTAAGAATGTTACGGTCATTAAGTTGAGTTAAGAGTTATGAGTAAAGAGTTATGAGTTTGGGTGGTCAATCCTGAGTGGTCATCAACCGGAATCTCCGTTGCCAACTCCTAACTTTTAACTCATAACTCTTAACTCCCTTAGCCCACGTACTGCTTCACCACGCGCACCAGGGCGTCGAAATCGAGCGGCTTGGGCAGGTAGTCGGTCACGCCGGCCTCGCGGAACTGGTCCATCGAGTAGTTGTTGGCGTTGCCGGTGATGGCGATGATGGGCAGCTTGTTAATTTTGGGGTCGGCGTGGGCGCGAATTTCGCGGGTGCACTGCATGCCGTCCTTCACCGGAATGTTGATGTCCATCAGCACACAATCCACCTGGTTGCTTTCCAGCTGCTTCAGTACTTCGCCGCCGTTTTTAGCCAGCACGATTTTATACTTCTGCAATTCCAGAATTTTGCGGGTGAGATTGAGAATTACCGAGCTGTCCTCAGCAATTAGAATGGTTTTGGATGCGGGTTCGGCGGACATTTTCGAAGGGTTTTGGGTTGGGTTCATAGGGTAGAGCAGATAAGAGATTTACCGCGCTCAGGCGGCAGAAGGGTTAGCAGCGCGCTCGACTGCGCCGGGATATTCGGCAACGAGCTGCGCAAAGTAATGTTCCAAAAGTTGAAACCCCACGGCACCTTCGTCCAGACGCTCCTCTTTGAACTGATGCTCAAGGTGCCGGGCCTGCGCGGCCAGGGCCACCCCGCCGAGGGTAGAGGCCGTGCCCTTGAGCTGGTGCAGCATGGGCAGAAGCTCGCGGAAGTTGGCTTCGGCCACCAGGAGCGCGGCGTCGCGCAGCAAATCGCCGGCTTCCTGCTCAAACTCCTGGTAGAGGTCGGACGCAAATTCGGCCCCGCCCAGCTCTATCAGCTGGTGCAGAATAGTGGTGTCGAGCGTAGGCTCCTGGGGCTTGGCCGCGACTGGCGCGGGTAGCGGAGCGGGGGCGGTACCATTGTTCTGGGGGGCGGCCACTGCCGGCAGCAGGGCGGGCGTGGCCCGCGGCCGCAGCCAGCGGTGCAGTACTTCGTAGAGGTGGCGGCTTTTCACGGGCTTGCCCACGTAGTCGTCGAGGCCCTGGCTCATGAAGCGGCCGGCGTCTTCCTGCATCGAGTAGGCCGTCATGGCTACCACGGGCGGGCAGGCGGCCCCCAGCAAGCGCCGGATTTCGGCGGTGGCGGCTACTCCATCCATGTCCGGCATCTGAATGTCCATGAAAATGATGTTGTAGCCGATGCCCGGCGTGCTGACCAGCCCAATGGCCTCGGGGCCGCTGCCGGCAATGGTCACGTCGCAGCCCAGCTTGGTGAGCAGGCGCTGGCCCACCTTCTGGTTGATGGCGTTATCGTCAACGAGCAGCACCTGCGGGGCGGCCTCAAAGGGCTGGAACGCGGCCTCGCGCACCGGGGCTATGGTGGGCGGGTCGACGTGGTGGGCCTCGCGGGCGCTGATGGTGAACCAGAACACGCTGCCCTCGCCCTCGTCCGACAGCACCCCGATTTCGCCGCCCAGCAGCTCGGCCAGCTGCCGGCTGATGCTCAGGCCCAGGCCCGTGCCGCCGTAGGCCTTGCTGGGCGTGGTGTCGAGCTGGGTGAAGTTGGTGAAGAGCAGGCTGGCATTGTCGCTCGAAATACCGATGCCCGAATCCTGCACCGCAAAGCGCAGGGTATGCAGCTCGCCGTCGGTGCTCACGCTGCTCACCACGATGGCCACGGTGCCCTCGTTGGTGAATTTGATGGCGTTGGCCACCAGGTTGGACAGGATTTGGAGCAGGCGCACCTCGTCGGTTATCACGTAGCGCGGGGTGTGCGGCGTGATATAGTAGGTGAAGCGGATGTGCTTCTGCTCGGCCCGGTAGATGAACAGGGCGCGGATGCGCTCCATCACGGCCTGCAGCTCGATGGGCATTTCGTGAATCTGGAGCTTGCCGGCCTGGATTTTTGACAAGTCCAGGATATCGTTGAGGATGGTGAGCAACGCGTCGGAGCTCTTACGCAGCGTGTCCACGTAGTCAACCTGCTCGTCGGTTTCCACCGTCTGGTCGAGCAGGTCAATCATGCCGATAATGCCGTTCATGGGCGTGCGCAGCTCGTGGCTCATGTTGGCCAGGAACTGGGTTTTGGCCTCCAGGGCGGCTTCAGCCTCGTCTTTGGCGTGGCGCAGGTCGTCCTGCATCTGCTTAATTTCGGTTACGTCACGGGCAATGCCCTGGGTGCCCACCAGACCCTCGCTCACAATGCGCGCATTCACGAGCATGCTCACCGGGTAGCCGTCCTTGTGCCGAAGCTGGGTTTCGAAGTTGCGCAGGCCGCCGCTGCGCTCCACCTCCTCGTTGCCCCGGAGCCGGTCGGAAGGGTCCACGTAAAAGTCTCCCACGGCTTTGCCCAGCACTTCTTCGGGCTCGTAGCCCAGCACGTCGCGCACCGAGGGGCTGACAATGGTGAGCAGGCCCTCTTCGTCGGTGCGGTAGTAGATGTCCTGAAACGACTCGAAGATGGAGCGGAACTTCTCCTCCTGCCCTTCCAGGGCCAGCTGGGCGCGCTTCTGCTCGGTGATGTCGTGGGCAATGGCCGAAATTTCCTCAAACGAGCCGTCGCCCAGGTAAATCGGGTTCAGGTAGATATCGGTCCACACGTCGTAGCCGCGGGCATCGCGCAGGCGCATCTCAAAGCGCTGGGCCTGGCCATTGGCGGCCGCGTCGTAGTGCGCCACGAAGGTGTCGCGCTCATTGGCGGGCATATTCTCCAGGTCGGACTTCCACAGGTTGAGGCCGCGCACCGGGTAAATACCGTTGCGCCGCAGGAACAGGGCCGCGTAGTTGCGGTTGAAGTTCATGAGGTTGGCGCGGGTATCCACCGTCCACATCACGTGCGAGCCACTCTCAAAAATGGCATTCAGCCGGGCCGTTTGCTTGCCAATCTGCTCCTCGTTGCGCTTGCGCTCAATGGCCAGCGCCACCTGGTTGGAGATAAAATGGAGCACGTCGAGGTCGCCGGGCGTGTAGGCATCGGCGCGGCTGTAGTCCTGCACGGCCAGCACCCCGATAATGCGGTCGCCGATGCTCAGCGGTGAGGCCAGCATTACCTCCGGGGCCTGCCCGAAGGCCGTGACAACCCCGCTGCGCACCAACTGCTGGTAGTCGGTGTGGGTGAGGTAGCGCGGCTGCCCGCCGGCAATGATGTACTCCGACACACCCGCCGAAAACGGCCGCGTGCCCTGCGCCCGGGCCTGCGGGTGCTGGTCGACGTGGTACACGAACTGCAGCTGCGTGCGGGCATCGTCGCAGAGGGCGATGAACAGGTTGCTGGTTTCGATAATCTTGCTCAGCTCGCGGTGAATGGCCCCGTAGAGGCTGGGCAAGTCCTTGGCCGAAATGGCCAGGTTGGCAATGCTGTAGTAGACTTTTTGCAGGCGCTCGGCCTTGATGCGGTCGGTAATGTCGTGCAGAATGGCGCGGCTGCTCACCGGCTGGCCTTCCTCGCGCACCACGTTCATGCTCCCAATGAGGTGCACGGGCTTGCCCTGACTGGTCAGAAACACGGTTTCCACCTTGTTCACCGGCTCGCCGTCGTAGAGGTTGCGGAGCTGGTAGAGCAGCTTGGCCTTGTAGTAGGGGTGCACCACGTCGGCCAGGGTGCGGGTGGCCAGCTCGGCATCGGTGTAGCCCAGCTTTTCCTTCCAGGCCTTGTTCACAAACAGGAAGCCGTTGTCGGCCCCGAGGTGCTGCACCAGGTCCTGGGCATTATCGAGGAAGTCCTGCAGGTGCGTGCTGTCGCCGGCCAGGGCCGGGCTCACCACGCTGTGGCTGGCAACTTCGTGCCCGGCCAGCCACATGCCGGTAATGCGCCCGGCGGCATCGTGCGTGAAGCCGACCTGCCAGGTCAGGTAGCGCAGTTGGCCCGTGCGCGTCAGTACCGACCGCTCGTACTTAGCATCTAAAACCTGATTATCAATACATTCTAAAAATTCGCGGCGCCGCGACTCGCGCTCGGCCGGCGGGGAAAACAGCTGGTGGTAGAGCTGCCCCAGCACCTTATCGCGGGTATAGCCCGTGAGGGCCAGCAGGGCCTCATTTACGTCGATGATAGTGCCCTTCAAATCGGCCAGCAGGTACATCTGGCCAAGCTGGTCGAGCAGCGCCGCCAGGGGCGGTGCCACGGGGCGGGTAGTGGAAGTAGCCGAAAAAGAAGCCATAAATGACACGTACTACCGGTTGATATTTCCGGCTAAGATAGCCACCGCGCTGCGAGGCGGCGGTGTAAATTTGACCAAAATAAAATAACCCCAGCCGTGCCCGCACGGCCAGCCCTTGCCCCACTCCCCCATTGCCGCTCCCAACCAAGCCGCTACTTTTCACCGTCACCACCGATTTGTGCTTCGACCAGCGCATGCAGCGCATCTGTGGTAGCCTGGCCGCCGCCGGCTACCGGGTGCAGCTAGTGGGCTGGCAGCGGCCTACTTCGCCCCCGCTCACGCCGCAGCCCTACCACCAGCACCGGCTGCAGGGCTGGTTTCAAAAGGGAAAGTTTTTTTACCTTGAATACAACCTGCGGCTGTTTTTTTACCTGCTGGGCCAGCGCGCCGCTGCCTGGTGCGCCTGCGACCTCGACACGGCGCTGCCCATGTGGCTGCGCGCCCGGCTGGGCGGCCAGCCCTTCGTGTACGATGCCCACGAGCTATTTACGGAAGTGCCCGAGGTGGTGGCCCGGCCCGCCGTGCAGCGCCTCTGGCGCTGGGTCGAGGGCTTCATCGTGCCGCGCACCCGGCTGGCCTACACCGTGGGCCCGGCCCTGGCGCGGGTGTTTGAGCAGCGCTACGGCCGGTCCTTCGCCGTGGTGCGCAACGTGAGCCGCCTGCGCACCGACGAGATGCTGCCGCCCACGCCCACTGCCGCGCCGCCCAGCGGCTACATCCTCTACCAAGGCGCGCTGAACGTGGGCCGGGGCCTGGAAAGTCTGATTGATGCAATGCCACAGGTGGCGGGCCGGCTGGTGATTTGCGGCGAAGGTGACCTTTCGGCCGCCCTGCGTGGGCGGGCCGAGCGGCTGGGGCTGCTGGTTTCCGGCAAGGTTGAATTTCGCGGCTTCGTGCTGCCGGGGGCGCTGCGCGAAGTCACGCGGCACGCGGCCGTGGGAATTATGCTGCTGGAAAATATCGGCCTGAGCTACTACTATTCGCTGGCCAATAAATTCTTCGACTACGTGCACGCCGGCATCCCGCAGGTGCTCATCGACTTCCCCGAGTACCGCGCCCTCAACGACCAGTTCGACATGGCCGAGCTGGTGAGCGACCTGGAACCCGCTACATTGGCCGCCGCCCTCAACCGCCTGCTGCGCGACGAGCCCGCCCGCTACCAGCACCTGGCCGAAAACTGCCGCCGCGCCGCCCCCCAGCTCAGCTGGCAGCACGAAGAACAAGTGCTGCTGAAACTGTTTGCTGGTTTGTTTCTTTAGAGGCTTTTTGAGTTAGCGGGTGAATGGTGTAGAGACGCATCTTTGCGTCTCGTAGGTGAATGATTTCAGCCACACGGCGCGGACGATGAGACGCAAAGATGCGTCTCTACACCGTTCCAGCAGCACAATAGATTTAAACCAGACGTATTCTTAGCTTCGTTTTGCATGAAAAAACTTTTTCCCTCGCTGCTGCTCGGCGGCGCTTGCTTTGTGGCCGGGGCCTTTGTGGCCCGTCCCACTGCCCCCGATGAAATTACGGTACCCATTCTGCGCGCCGCGCAGCAGGTTTTCGGGTTGAATTTCAACGACGCCCAGCTCGATTCGACCCGCCGCAACCTCACGGGCTACCGCGACAGCTACGAAGCCCTGCGCAAAATCCCGCTGCCAAACAGCGTGGCACCATCCGTAGTATTCGACCCGCGCCCGCTGCGGATGCGGCAGGCGCAGTTGGCCGCCGCCACCACCAACGCCGGCAAGCTGCCCGAAACCGCCAAGGTAAAGCTGCCCGCCAACCGCGACGACCTGGCCTTTTACACCGTACGGCAGCTGAGCGAGCTGCTGCGCACCCGGCAGGTCACGTCCGAGGAGCTGACCACTTTCTTCCTGGCCCGCCTCAAGAAGTACGACCCGCGCCTGCACTGCGTCATCACCCTCACCGAGGACCTGGCCCTGCAACAGGCCCGGCAGGCCGACCAGGAAATTAAAGCCGGCAAATACCGCGGGCCGCTGCACGGCATTCCCTTCGGGGTGAAGGATTTGTTTAGTGCCAAGGGCTACAAAACCACCTGGGGCTCGGTGCCTTACAAAGACCAAACCCTGGACGAGGACGCGGCCGTGGTGGAGCGCCTGCGGGCCGCTGGAGCCGTGCTGTGCGCCAAGCTCACGCTGGGCGAGCTGGCCCAGGGCGACGTGTGGTTTGGCGAGAAAACCCGCACGCCCTGGGACGTGACCAAGGGCTCCAGCGGGTCGTCGGCGGGCTCGGCCTCGGCGGTGGCGGCGGGGCTGCTGCCGTTTGCCATAGGCACCGAAACACTGGGCTCCATCATTAGCCCCAGCACGGCCTGCGGCGTAACTGGCCTGCGCCCCACCTACGGCCGCGTGAGCCGCGCCGGGGCCATGGCTCTGAGCTGGACCATGGATAAAGCCGGCCCCCTCACCCGCTCGGCCGAGGACTGCGCCATTGTGCTGGCCGCCCTGTGCGCAGCCGGCCCCGATGCCCGCGACCCCGCCACTATGCTGGCCCCCAACCGCTTCCAGTACGCCTTCGGCACCAATATCAAAAAGCTGCGCGTCGGCTACCTCAAGGCCGCGTTCGACCAGAACTACCCCACAAAGGCCAACGACCAGGCCACCCTCGACGTGCTGCGCAAGCTGGGCGTGGAGCTGGTGCCGCTGGAGCTGCCGGCCATCTCGCCCGGCGCGCTACGCTTCGTGCTCACGGCCGAGGGCGCGGCGGCGTTCGACGACCTCACCCGCTCGGGCCGCGACGGCCAGATGGTGCTCCAGAACCGTTCGGCCTGGCCCAACGGCTTCCGCTCGGCCCGCTTCATTCCGGCCGTGGAATACCTGCAGGCCCAGCGCGTGCGCAGCCTGCTTATTGAGCAGATGGACGCCCAACTCAAGGGCTTCGACTGCTACATCGCGCCCTCGTTCAGCGCCAACCTCGTGCTCACCAACCTCACCGGCCAGCCCGCCATCGCCCTGCCCAACGGCTTCACGGCCGCTGGCCTGCCCACCACTATCACCTTCATGGGCCAGCTTTACGAAGAAGGCACCCTGCTGGCCCTTGCCAAGGCCTACCAGGACGCCACCGATTTCGACGAAAAGCACCCGCCAATGCCATAAGCCATTAGTCCGGTTGCCCTGCCTCCACGGCCGCTTTTTGTACGGAAGACGGCGCTGAGGGATACATTGCCGGCTTAACGGGTGGCACTACGCGCCGAAATCATTGTTTTGTGGCTACTTGCCCTGATTTGGGACTGAAAGCATTTGGTTTTGTTAGTCTATTACTAGACGCTTGCTGATTTGCTGATTGTTTGCTGTTAATAGTAGTAGGTATAGGCCCGATGTACTCTACCCTACGATTTTCACAAGGCATTGCTTCACATATAGTTAAGCAGGGGATAGCTGCTGGCCCAGGTTACCGGGCATAAAAACGGGGTGGGCCGACCTTTGCAGTTCCAACACCTCAAAGCCCTTCCCACCCCGTGAAGCAACGCCTCATCGCCAAAATTACGACCGTTTTACAGCACGTGCCCCTGGTGGGCCACCTCTCGCGGCAAAAGTTCATCGCCCAGTTCGTTATTGGCTTGATAAAGAGCCGCAACGTGCCGTTTTGCGAGGTGGCCCAGCACCTCAACGACGCGGCCAAACCGGCCTCGAATGAGACCCGGATTCAACATTTTTTCCGCCTCGTGACCCTGGACTATCTCGTGCTGGCACAGCTCTTTATCCGCCTGTTGCCGGCCACCGGCAAGCTGCGGCTGTGCACGGAATGGGATTTCGGCCGGTGTCAGGTCAATATTCTGCTCGTCACCGTGGGCCAGGGCGCGTTTCACGTACCGTTGTACGGGGAACTGCTCGACAACCGCAGCGGCAACTCCAACGCCGCCCAGCGCATCGCCCTGCTCGAGGTCTGCCTGGCCTTGCTCGGCCGCGCGCATATCGGCCTGGTCGTGGGCGACCGTGAGTTGGTGGGCCATGTATGGCTCAAGTGACTCAAGGACAACGGCCTGAACTTCGTCATACGCCTGCCTAAACACCATTTGCTGACCGACGCGCACGGCCACCGCCCCGCCATTGCCGACCTGGGGCTGGCCGAGGGGGAGCACCGGCGCTTTGCCCAGCGCCAGGTGGATGGGGTGTGGGGGCAGGTGTGGGTCAAGGCGCTGGCCGGCGGCAAGTTTCTTTTTCTCTTTGGCACCTCGGGCTTGCAGCAGTTGGGCCAGCGCTACACCAAGCGCTGGACCATCGAGCAGTGCTTTCAGAATCTGAAAGGCCGGGGCTTCCACTTGGAAAACAGCCACTTGGCCTGCCACCACAAGCTGCGCAAGCTCCTGGCCCTGGTCAGTCTGGCCTACGCCTTTTGTCTGGCCGTGGGGCAGGCCGCAGACCGACGCCAGCCCATCGCCCGCAAAAAACACGGGTACCGGGCCACGAGCCTGAGCCGCCACGGCTTGGACATCGTGCGCCAACTCACCCGTCCGACGACGGGCGCACAAACAACAGCCAATCAGTTAGCTGAACGGTTGTTGGACTGGATTATCAGGCAAGTATTTTATTATCAAATACTTGCCTGATAATCATAGGGTAGAGCAAACCACTTGAATACTTAATGAGCAAATAAATACTTATTTGCAAAAATCAGGGCCGAGCCTGGGAACAGTTTCTGGACAGTATTTCCGGGTAAGCGCTGCACCGGGTGCGCCAGGTGGTAATTTGCGTTTAATTACCTGACGAAATCCCCCGTTGCTCCGGCCTATGAAGATTTTTCTGCTGCTGGTCTTGTTAAGTTGCCGGTTGATACTGAGCGCGCAGCCCACGCCGCCGGCCACCCAGTACACCAACGCGCAGGCCCGCTACCAGCTGGCGTATGCGCGGGGCTGGGTGCCGCCCCGGGCGGTGGGCGGGCCGGTGGCCACGTTCACGGCCGGCGCGCCCGCTGGGGGCGCAACGGTAAAAGTCAGCCAACAGGCCCTGCCCGATGACCGGCGCGACCTGCGGCTGCTGGGCGCAGGCCGGCCCGATTCGGTGTGGCAGCGCATTCAGCGGCTGCACCGCGTGCAGGTACTGCGCCTCGACCAGCACAGCGACGGCCCCACCGATGAGATTGACTATGAATATACTTACGCCCCAGCGGCCCCTGCCACACGCACGCACGTAGTGGGCCGGCAGCTGTGGCGCGGCGGCTACGAGTTTCGGGTAGAGTACCGGGCCGCCACCGCACAGGACGGCCGCTATCTGGCCGAAGGCCGGCAGCTGGTCAAGTCGTTTGCCTTTACCAACTCGCCCTGGCCCAGCCGCCGCTACGCCGACCAGATTTGCGACGGCAAGATGTACGGCATCGCCGCCCTGCGCTTTCACGACGGGCAATGGGAAGATGACTGCCGCACCATTCACGAGTTTTCAACGGCCAACCCCACGGCCACGCCCAGAGCGCACCGCCTGGTGCTGCCGTTTCAGTCCTACGCCCTGGCCAAGGGGTTCGATAACTGCCTGTATTCCGTTACCAAAGCCCCCACCAACGCCCCCGAGCGCGTATATCGCTACGACCCCGCCGCCCGGCGCGGGGCCTACACCGACTGGCAGCTGCCCGCCCAAGGCCCCGAGAACGTTTGGATATCTGCCGCCACCGACGACCACGGCGACCTGTATTTCATGACTTCCGACGCCAACCAGCTGGTGCGCGTGAGCCCCCACGAGGGCCGCGTGAGCGTGGTGTGGGCCGCCGACCCCATCCGCAAAGCCCCGTATTATTCGCTCATCGGGTTTGCCAGCGCGGGCACGCACGGCAACTTCTGCCTCGACGATGCCAGCACCATGTACATGGTGTACAGCACCGATGGCTCGCTGCTGAAAGTGAATATGAATACCAAACAGCCGTCGCCCGAGCGCATTATGCTCGATGGCCTGCCCGTGCGCGGCGGCTACAGCGACCTGCTGATGCAGAACGACGCCGCCGGCCGCCGCCGCATGTACCTAGCCGGACCGCACGGACTTTATCAGGTTGACCTGGCGCGCCGCCAGGCCACCCGCGTGCGCGGCGGCACCTACACCGACCTGGCCGGCTGCAACCTGTTTGGTGTGGTGCCACCCGCCCCGGCCGTGCCGCCACCCACGCCCACCACCGCCACCTGGGAAGGCCGCGTACTGGATGCCACCACCTCGCTACCCCTGCCGCAGGCCCAGCTGCGCCTCGACCGCGATGAGGCGGGCACGGCCGTGCTGCTGTCGGTACGGGGCAGCTTCACCTACACTACTGCGCCGGGCCGCAGCTACCAATACCACGCCCAGCACCCCGGCTATTTCCCCGCCGATAGCACCTGGGCCGCTGCTCCCGGTCCGCTGGTGCGCGACATCCTGCTCCGGCCGCTGGCCGTGGGGGCCACCCAGCAGCTGGCCACTGTGCAGTTTGAGCAGGGCAAAGCAGCCCTGTTGCCCTCGTCGGCCACCGCGCTCAACAAGCTGGTGCTGCTCATGATTGACAACCCCAGCCTCACCATCGAGCTGCGCGGCCACACCGATAACGTGGGGCCGCCCGAAAAAAACGTAGTGCTCAGCCAGCAGCGCGTGGCCGCCGTGAAAGCCTACCTCGCCGACCATGGCGTGGCAGGCACCCGCATCACCGGCCTGGGCCTGGGCGGGGCCGAGCCCATTGCCAGCAACGAGCAGGAAGCCACCCGCCGCCTCAACCGCCGCGTCGAATTTCGCATCGTGGGGCTGTAATCATTAATTGAAGCTGTTTAGAAAGTACTCAAACGGTCATGCAGCGCGCAGCGCTGCATGACCGTTCGGGGACCTTTTGTGACTTTCTAAACAACTCCATTGCCTGTCATCCTGAGCTTGCGAAAGATGATAGCTGTTTGCCCATCCACCCGTTCACCCCATGCTCCCTCCCGAAATCCTCGCCCAGCTGGCCCCTACTGCCGCCGACCCGCGCCCCGTGCTGCTCACCATTGCCGGCCCCACAGCCGTGGGCAAAACGGCCCTGTGCGTGCAGCTGGCGCAGCAGTTTCACACCGAAATTGTGTCGGCCGACTCGCGCCAGTTTTTCCGCGAGCTCAGCATTGGCACGGCCAAGCCCACGCACACCGAAATGCAGGGTGTACCCCATCATTTCATCGACAGCCACAGCATCACGGAGGATTACAGCGCCGGCCGCTTCGCCACCGAGTGCCTGGCCGTACTCGGCAACTTGTTCCAAAAACACCCGCTCGTCATCTTCACCGGCGGCTCGGGGCTCTATGTGCAGGCCGTGACCGATGGGCTGGATGAGCTGCCCGGCGTGCCGCCCGAGGTGCGCGCCCAGCTCCACGCCGAGCTGGCCGCCCACGGCCTCCCCCACCTTGTGGCCGAGTTGGCCGAAACCGACCCCGTGGCCCACGCCCGCATCGACCAGCAAAACCCCCAGCGCGTGGTGCGCGCCCTGGAAATCACCCGTGCTACGGGCCGGCCGTTTTCCAGCTTCCACACCGCCGGCCCGCCGCCCGAAAACCCGCTCTTTCGCAACGTGAAAGTGGCGCTCACCCGCGAGCGGGAAGCGCTCTACCAGCGCATCAACCTGCGTGTGGAGCACATGCTGGCCGCCGGCCTACTGGCCGAAGTAAAATCGGTGCTCCCCTACCGCCACCACCACGCCCTGCAAACCGTGGGCTACCAGGAAATTTTCGGTTTTCTGGATGGGGATTATGACTGGCCCGAAGCCGTGCGCCTGCTCCAACGCAACACCCGCCACTACGCCAAGCGCCAAATGAGCTGGCTGCGGCGCGACCCGGCGTATCAGTGGGTAGAAATGTAACGCGAAGCGGCAGCTTCGCGGACGAGCGCAGCGAGTATGCAGTTCAAACGCTGAACACTCACTTCGTTCGTCCGCGAAGCTGCCGCTTCGCGCTTCGCGCTACACACTATACGCTCAGAATCTCCACCATCCGCATAAAGCTCTGGTTGATGATTTTTTTCTTGTTAATAGTATCCGTGAACGGCGTATAAACCAGCTTCTTATCCACAATACCGGCCATTACGTTGCGCATGCCGTTCATGAGGCCTTCCACGGCGGCGATGCCGATTTGGGAGCCCAGCAGGCGGTCGGCGGCCGTGGGTGAGCCGCCGCGCTGAATGTGGCCGATAACCGTGACGCGGGTATCGAGCTGCGGGATGGCTTCCTTCACGCGGGCAGCCGTGGTGGTGGCATTGCCTTCTTCCTCGCCCTCGGCCACAATGACGATAAACGAGGTTTTGGAGCGCTTCCAACCCGTCTGCAGGGTTTCAATCACCACATCCACGCTCATTTGCGTTTCCGGAATCATCACGATTTCGGCCCCGCCGCCAATGGCGCACGGAATGGCGATGTAGCCCGAATCGCGGCCCATCACCTCCACAAAGAAGCACCGGTCGTGCGAGTCGGCCGTATCCCGGATTTTATCGATGCACTCCAGCGCCGTATTCACGGCCGTGTCGTAACCAATGGTGTAGTCCGTGCCGTATAGGTCGTTGTCGATGGTGCCCGGTGCGCCCACCGTGGGGATGCCGAACTCCTCCTCAAAAATCATAGCCCCAGTGAAGGTACCGTTGCCGCCAATGGCTACCAAGCCTTCAATGCCGTTGTTCACCAGCTGGTCGAAAGCCTGCTGGCGGCCTTCCTTGGTCATAAATTTCTGGCTGCGGGCCGATTTCAGAATGGTACCGCCCTTCTGCACCGTGTTGGACACCGAGGCCGAATCGAGACGCACGAACTCGCCCTTAATCATGCCACTGTAGCCCCGCATAATGCCGTATATCTCAATGCCGTGGTACGTAGCCGTGCGCACCACGGCCCGGATGGCGGCATTCATGCCCGGCGAATCGCCCCCACTTGTGAAAACTGCTATTCTCTTCATCTGAACTGTCATAAATGCAGCAGGGCGCGCAAATGGCACCCAAAGCGCGCAAAGTTGGTGAAATGAATGCAAACCCTCAACCCAAGCGTAGAAATTGGCGTTATGGAAACGATTGTAATTTCACTTAGCAGAATAATAAATTGACAACAATAAGCCGATTTTACGTGTATCTTACGCCTGAAGTCGCAGTTTCGTTTCCAAAATCATCTCCCACTTCTTACTTCCCACGTTTATGTTCGGTTTTTTCGAAAATGAGCAGGCCAAAAAAATCAAGAGCCACCTGTTGAATCTCGCGGCACTGGCTAAAGCCGACGGCCATATCGATGCCCGGGAGATGAATTTCATCCTGGCGGTAGGCAAGAAGAACGGCATCAGCTCGTCGGAAGTGCAGGCGTTGGTGTCGGGTGCCAAAGGCAGCAGCAATGACCTGCCTACCACCGATTCGGAGCGTTTCGACCAGATTTTTGACCTCGTGGATATGATGCTGGCCGATGGCATCGTGGACGATACCGAGATGGACTTCTGCATCATGATGGCCGAGAAGCTGGGCTTCCGCAAGGCCATTGTGGGCGTGCTGGTGCGCAAGATTTCGCAGGGCGTGAAAGATGGCCTGCCCCAGGAGCGCATCAAGGAAGAAAGCACTTCTTTTCTGAATTACAACGAATTACCCCGGCCCAACGTGGTGGTGTAGTTGGTGAACTAGTGAAGTGGTGAGCTTGATGTTTGAGCAGCGCGATTTGCGCAGGCAGAACACCAAACTCACCACTTCACTAGTTCACCAACTCACCATTTCACCAACTCACTATTTCACCACCGCATCGACGGCCCGCAGCAGCGCGGCGCAGGCTTCGTCAATCTCCGCGTCGCTGATGGTGAGCGGCGGGGCCAAGCGCAACGAGTTATCGCAGAACAGGAACCAGTCGGTGAGGATGCTTTCGTACTCCAGGGCGTAGTCGATGATGGGCTTGAGCACGGCGAAGGAATCGAATTCCACGGCTATGAGCAGGCCGCAGCCGCGCACGTCCCGAATGGCCGGGTGCCGCAGCTGCTCCCGGAACCGTGCCGCCTTGGCGGCCACGCCTTCGGCCAGCTTTTCGTCCTGCATCACTTGCAGGGTGGCCAGGGCGGCCGCGCAGCTCACCGGGTGCCCACCAAAGGTGGTACAATGCCCCAGAATGGGGTTAGTTTTGAAGCCCGACATAATTTCGGTGCTTGAAATGAAGGCCCCGATGGGCATGCCGCCGCCCATGCCCTTGGCGCACACTAATATATCGGGCTCGATGCCAAATTGCTCGAAGGCCCACATGGTACCGGTACGGCCGTAGCCGCACTGAATTTCGTCGAGGATGAGCAGGGCGCCCACTTCCCGGCAGCGGCGGCGCAGCGCCGGCAGGTAATAGAGGGAGGGCACGCGCACGCCGGCCTCGCCCTGCACGGTTTCGATGATGACGGCGGCCGTGCGCTCGGTAATCAGCATCAGGTCGGCAAAGTCGTTGTGGCGGATGTGGCGCACGTCGGGCAGCAGCGGCCGGAAGCTGTTTTTGAAGTCTTCGGAGCCAGTGATGGACAGCGCGCCGTGCGTGGAGCCGTGGTAGGCATTGAGGCAGGAAATGAGCTCGGTGCGGCCGGTGTGGCGCTTGGCCAGCTTCAGCGCACCCTCAATGGCCTCGGTGCCGGAATTGGTGAAAAACACCGAATCCAGGTGCGCGGGCAGGGTTTGGTGGATGGCCTCGGCCAGTTGCGCGGGCACGGCCTGCACCAGCTCGCCGTACACCATCAGGTGCAGGTACTTATCGAGCTGGGCCTGAATGCCGGCCAGCACGCGCGGGTGGCGGTGGCCCACGTTGCTCACGCCAATGCCCGAAATAAGGTCGAGGTAGCGGCGGCCGTCGGGGCCGTACATGTACACGCCTTCGGCCCGCTCAATTTCCAGCAGCAGCGGGAAATCGGAGGTTTGGGCCTGGTGGCGCAGGAATAATTGGCGGGGTGTCAGGACCACGGATTTATCGGATTTAAGCGGATTGGGACGTATTCTTTGTGGTTCGGTGCGGGTGGATGCGCAAGTAGGTTGAACGTCATGCTGAGCGCAACCGAAGCACCTCTACCGCAATGAGTAATTCATTTACTAATGCGGTAGAGATGCTTCGGCTGCGCTCAGCATGACGGGCAAGGGCTCCTTACCTAACCAGCTAAACCCGGTTTCGATTATTCCACAAAAATAAAGAGGCCGCTGCGGGGGCAGCGGCCTCTTGGCATAGCTCAGAAAGAAAAAGAATCTAGTTGGTGTCAATGGCGGGCGGGCCACCCGCCCCGGCCACCCGCTTGATGACTTCCTTGGTGAAATCGCGCTCGGCCTGGAATAGCTGGGCCACCTGGCGCAGCGAAACTGCCTTTTGAAATTTCTCGAAGTACTCCTTTTCCAGGTTCAATTCCTGCTGGCGCATGGCGAAGGCCTGGTTGAAATTGTCGCGGATTTCGGGGTCAGTCATGCCGTCGGTCACGTCGCGGCGCAACAGGCGGCCACTGCGGTTGAGCTCGCGGCGGCGAGTCGAAAACTCGTTGTAAAGCGGCCAGAATTTCTGGGCCTGGTCCTGCGTGAGGGACACGCGGTTGGTGATAAAGGCAATTTTGGCATTTTCGAGCTGGCCCAAACGCTGGCCCTTGCGGCCGCCACCCAAGCCGCCCTGGGCATGCGCGGCAGGTGCCACGGCCAGCAGTAATGCTGCCAGACTCAATAACCGAAACGTGGATGATAAAATGGACATGATAGCAAAGTGGTAATTCAGGGATTTATAGATACGTAGCGTCTTCGGAAGGTTGCGCGTCCAGGGCATCGTTCAGCTCGTCTTCCGAAGCGTGCAGGAAACCGTTGGCCAAACCGGGGTTGGCGGCCGTGAGGATGGCCAGGTCGGAGTTTTCGACGCGGGCCCCGCTCGTGAGCAGGTAGCCCACCAGTTCGGTACGGGGCACGGCATCGAGCGAGGCAGTGCTGGCAGTGGCCGGCACCAGCGGCGGCGTACCGCTCAGGAAAAACGAAGCCGCAAAGCCGCCCAGTACGGCCACCGAGGCCAAACTGGTGCGCAAAGCCGGCGACAGAAAAGCCAACCAGCGCCAGCCGGCAGCCGCCTCGCGGGCCTCCGCCTGGGGCAGCCGGGCCATTATCTGCATCGGAAGGTGGTCGAAGTAACCAGCGGGCGGCTCGCTCAGCAGCGGGCGGGGCCGCCGAGGGTGCGCATCTAGCTTGAAAGTAGGTTTCATGTTGGTTGGATGAGGAACAGGGGGCGGCGTTTAATTCCGCGAATAAAAAATTGTGCTGGGGCCGGGCTATTCGTCAGTGTTGCGGGTCACGTAGTCCTCCACTTTTTTCACGGCGTGGTGGTAGCTGGCTTTGAGCGCGCCCACGCTGGTGCCGGTTACCTCGGCCATTTGCTCGTAGGGCATCTCGTCGTAGTAGCGCAGGTTGAATACGAGGCGCTGCTTGTCGGGCAGGCGCAGAATGGCTTGCTGGAGCTTCAGCTCAATGGCATCGCCGGCCATGGCGGGGTCGGCTTCCATTTTGGCGGCCAGCTCAGCTCCCACATCCGTGAGCGGCAGCAGGAACTTGCGCCGCTTGCTGCTCAGGAAATTCAGGCACTCGTTGGTGGCAATGCGGTAAATCCAGGTGAAAAGCTGGGCATCCTGTCGGAAGTTCTCGAGGTGCTTCCAGACCTTAATGAATACGTCCTGGGTGAGGTCGTCGGCATCGTCGTGGTCCACCACCATTTTGCGCACGTGCCAGTACACCTTGCTCTGGTACTTGCGCACGAGCTGGTTGAACGCCAGGTTGCGGCTGGCGGGGTCCTGGAACTTGAGGAGGATTTCGTGGTCTTCCAAGCGGGGAGGCCGGGGCGTGGGCGGTGAAGTGGCGGTTGGAGGGCAAAGTAAGCGCCGCGTTTAATGAAGCCGCATAAAAAGGGGGCGCATTACCGGCTCAACGGCAACAGGCTAATCAAACTTCCTGACGTTCTTGCCTCTGCAAGCAGCATACTCCGCTTAATGCATCAACTTTATGCGCGGCCTCAACAAAGTAACCCTCATCGGCAACCTGGGTAAAGACCCCGAAATACAAGTACTGGAAGGCAACGTGCCCGTGGCCAAATTTTCGCTGGCTACTTCCGAAACGTACCGCGACAAAAGTGGCCAGACCCACACCAACACCGACTGGCACACCATTGTCCTGTGGCGGGGGCTCGCCGAGTTGGCCCAGGCCTACCTGCGCAAGGGCAGCCTGGTGTATATCGAAGGAAAACTGAAAACCCGCCACTACGACGACCCCGCCGGCCTACGCCACTACGTGACCGAAATAATTGGCGAACAGGTACTGATGTTGGACAAAAAGCCCGGCGACCAGTAGCGCAAACTTCCATCATCCGCCTGCTACCTATGAAAGCTGCTGTTTCACTCCGCCTCCGTCCCTCGCGCACCGAGTTTCTGGTGTTCTTCCCCTTCTCCAATGAGCCGACGCGGACCGCCCTGCTCGCCGCCGGCGTTCGCTACGAGCCCGCCGCCAAAGGCTACGTGCTGCCTGCCGATGCCGCGCTGGTGGCGCGGGTACGGGCCGCCTGCCAGCACCTGGGCCTGGTGCTGCTGGTGCCGCCCACACCGGCGCTGGCCGTGGCGCTGCCCCCGCCCACCCCGCACGAGGTGCTGCTTTCGCGCTACTGCCAGTTCATCGCCCTCAAACGCTACAGCCCCAACACCCTCAAAAATTACCGTAGCGCGTTTCAACTTTTCCTGGCTTATTGCGGCCCACGGCTGCCGCTGGCCCTCAGCAAACAGGATGTGCTCGACTATCTGGCCGGGCGCGTAGCGGCAGGCATTTCCGAAACGTACCAAAACCTGCTCATCAACGCCATCAAGTTTTACTACGAGCAGGTGGAGGGCCAGCCCCGGCAGTACTACAGCATTCCGCGCCCCAAAAGGCCCCAGACCAACCCCAAAGTGCTGGCCCAGGAAGAAGTAAAGGCTCTGCTGCAAGGCACCGAAAACCGCAAGCACCGCGCCATGCTCATGCTGGCTTATGGCCTGGGCCTGCGCTTAGGTGAAGTGCTGGCCCTCACGCCCGCCGACATCGACAGCAAGCGCATGGCACTGTACGTGCGCGGCGGAAAAGGCAAAAAAGACCGCGACCTCCCGCTTCCCGAATCCTTGCTGCTCCTGCTCCGCGAACAGTTCCGGGAATTTCGCCCTATCACGTTTATCTTCGAAGGCCAGCACCCCGGCGAGCCCTACAGCGAGCGCAGCCTGCAAATGGTAGTGAAGCAGGCCGCCAGCCGGGCCGGCATCCAGCGCCCCATTTCGCTGCATATGCTGCGCCACTCCTATGCCACCCACCTCATGGAAGCCGGCACCGACACGCGCATCATCCAGGATTTGCTGGGCCACAGCAGCATAAAAACCACCGAAATCTATACCCATGTCGCTCAACGCGCCCGCCCGCCCTCTCCGCTCGACAGCTTGGGATTATAGCCGGCGAGTTGCGTATAGCACGCTGGTTTAGCCAGTTTCCCGCAAGTTACTTGCGCACTAAGGTCAGATTGACGCAACTTGCCAATACTGCGGGTTGCGGCAATCGTAATGTTGTGTGCCATTTTTAAACAAACATTTCGTGGACAAAAAAGCTAAGGATATTTTATTTAAAACCTATTGGACTTCTGGAGGCTGGATAGATGATGGCGATAGAAAGACTAAACCTAATGACTTTGATTATGCAAAATCGAAAGGTGTTATGTTTGACCCATTTTCAATTAGCAAATCAGAACTTGTTGCAAGACTTACGAAACTTCTAAACAAGATTTCAAAAGAGGACATTTCAAATGCCTTTTTATGTAGTTTAAGAACAAAGCAATTTGAGTTACGCTCGGCAATTGCCAGCTATGCAAATGCTTTGAGAATTATTAATGGCGATAAAAGTGACAGTTGGGATTTGCAAGATGAGTATGTTGACGAAGATTTAAATGTCTTGAATTTTGAGAGAATAAAATGGGGTGGAGTTAGGCACCGTCAAGCGCTTTACAATTACTTTGACTTGAATCTTTTCTCCCAACTTGAAATTGACATACCTATTGAAGAAGACTTAATAATTTTCGGAAAAATATTAAGGACAGTAGAACAATCCGCAGATGGTGACTATCCAAGCAAACTACGTGATAGATTAAAAGACGTTTATAAATCATCAAAAGATGAAAGAAGTAGCCTTCTGGAAATTCTAGCTTGCTGTAAAATATTAAACCCGACGAGTTATGACAGACCGACAACCGGGAGACATGACTGGGATTTTGTAGAGTATTGGCGTGGAGAAGATAAGTACGACTCGAAGGCTGTTTACTTTTATTTTAAACGTCTCTTTTGACAGACCAAAACGGCACACAACAGTGTGTTTATAAAATTGTGGCGGGACGAATGAGCATTCGACTTTAAATCGCTATTATGCTTTTGTGGTTTATTGAAACTGACGTTTTTCAAGTTCCACAACTTCATAAACACTTCAACGTTAGCGACAACAAAATAAAAGCCCCCGCAGCAACTTGTGCTACGGGGGCTTTTACTTATCCGGTCAACCTACTTCTTCCGCTTCATCACCGCTTCTACGGCTTCCACGATGGCGGCATCGGTGAGGCCGTATTTCTCCATCAGCTGGTCGGGGGTGCCGCTTTCGCCGAAGCTGTCGTGCACGGCCACCATTTCCAGGGGCAGGGGCTCTTCGCGAGCCAGTAGCTGGGCGATGCTGTCGCCGAGGCCGCCGTTCATCTGGTGTTCTTCGGCGGTGACCACGCAGCGGGTTTTGCGCACCGAGGCGAGGATGGCTTCGGCATCGAGCGGCTTGATGGTATGGATGTTGATGATTTCGGCGTTGATGCCTTTTTCGGCCAGGAGCTTACCGGCCAGCACGGCTTTCCAGACGAGGTGGCCGGTGGCGAAGATGCTCACGTCGGGGCCTTCGTTCATTACCCAGGCTTTGCCGATTTCGAATTTCTGGTCGGCAGGCGTGAAGTTGGGCACCACGGGGCGGCCGAAGCGCAGGTACACGGGGCCTTCGTAGTCGGCGATGGCGAGGGTAGCGGCTTTGGTCTGGTTGTAGTCGCAGGGGTTGATGACGGTCATGCCGGGCAGCATTTTCATCATGCCGAGGTCTTCCAGAATCTGGTGGGTGGCGCCGTCTTCGCCCAGCGTGAGGCCGGCGTGCGAGGCGCAGATTTTCACGTTCTTGCCGGAGTAAGCAATGCTCTGGCGAATCTGGTCATACACCCGGCCGGTGCTGAAGTTGGCAAAGGTGCCCGTGAAGGGGATTTTGCCGCCAATGGTCATGCCGGCGGCCACGCCCATCATGTTGGCCTCGGCAATGCCGACCTGGAAAAACCGCTCGGGGAAGGCCTTTTTGAAGGCATCCATCTTGAGCGAGCCGGTGAGGTCGGCGCAGAGGGCGACTACGTTGGGATGGGTGGTGCCCAGCTCGGCCAGGCCAGCGCCGAAGCCGCTACGGGTGTCTTTGGATTCGGTGTAGGGGAAGTCTTTCATGGGTATATTAAGGAGGTTTCGTTAGAACAAACTCCCCTCCTTACCAAGGAGGGGACGTTGAGCCGCAGGCTCAACTGGGGTGGTTGTGGCGTTGAACGGCAAACGTCAGCGCCCACTAAAACTACTTTCAATGGAATGCAGCACGCTATCCAGCGCCGACCAAATTAACTTATTCTCAAACCGCATTACCCGAATACCCGCTGCATTCAAATAATCAGTACGCGCTGCATCATGCAAATTACCGGATGCCGTGAAATGGCCCGCACCGTCTAATTCAACCGCAAGCTTTTCCTGCGGGCAGTAGAAATCAAGAATGAACTCGCCGATGCTGTGCTGGCGGCGGAATTTGCGGTTGGCCAACTGGCCGTTTTTCAATTGGTTCCAGAGGACGGCTTCGGCGGGGGTTGGGTTGTTGCGGAGGGTGCGGCGTTCTTCTTTTTTGTGGGGGAGGATGTTGAGGGTTGTCATGGGGCTGTCATTTGATTCAACGATTCTTCAACGCCTACAACCACCCCAATTTTCACTTTGTGAAAATGTCCCCTCCTTGGTAGGGAGGGGAGTTTTCCGTTCTCACGTCATTTTCCGAAAATGGCTACTGATGTCGTCTGCCCGCTCCGAATGCTAAAATTGCGCACGTCCGTAAACTTGCTGCCGATGCTGGTTTTGGTGCGAAATACCAACCGGTATGCCCCCGGCTGCATGGGTAGGTTGATTTTGCTGCTGCCACCTTGCGGCAAGTCGTAAATCCAGGTTTGCGACTCATCATCATTCAATTGATAGATACTACCGTAGCCTTTCAGGTCGGAGGTAATATTGAGGGTGCCGGGGGCATCGTAGGTGAAAGCGTATTCCTGGCCTTGCTTGATAATGATGCGGCGCACGGTGCGCGGCAGGGTCAGGGCTTCCACTTCGTAGTTGCCGGCCAGCAGTTTCTGGCGGGTGCCGAAGGTGCCGGCCGTGACGGTGGCCCCCGCCGGGCTGCGCACCACCGCCCGGATGGTACCATACGGGTTGGGTGTGAGAGGTGGGTTTTGCAGCCAAAGCGTGCCCTGAGGCGTTTTGTAAGTGAGCACGTTGGCCTTGCCGGGCGTGATGGGGATGTTGGCCTGGCGCACGGGCGGCACCGTGTTTATCACGAGGTCGTAGCTCTGGAGAGCGTCGATATCGACGACATCGGCCTTGCCCTGGGCGTCGCGGTAGTGCACGTAATTGTACTCCGGCTGCTCGGTCACGTTGTTCACGAAGGTCATGTTCACGTTGCTTTCCACGGGCTTGCCGTTGGCGTCGGTGAGATTCACCGAGACGGTGGTTTTGCTCAGCGTTTTGGCAATTACGTCGTTCATCACCGTGCGGAAAGTGGCGACTTCGGCGGCGTTGTAGTACTGGCCGAGGCATTCGAGCTGCTTGCCGAAATCGCGCTCGGCCCCGATGCCGATGACGAAGGGCTTGAGGAAAACGTGCTTGCGCTGCAGGGCGATGGAAGCCGCGCAGGGGTCGCGATTGCACGATTCGAGGCCGTCCGTAATCAACAGCAGCACGTTGCGGGAGGACTTATCGGTGGGGAAATCGTTGGCCGACTGCTCCAGCGAGTACGTGATGGGCGTATTGCCCTGGGCTTTCAGCTCGGTCAGCTTTTTCTTGATGGCCACCGCGTTGCGCGGAGCGAAAGGCACTTCCAGCCGGGAGTCTTCGCAGTTTTTCTCGGCATTGGGATATTGGTGGCCGTACACGCGCAGGGCTATTTCCAAGTTGGGATAGGTGTTGAGGGAGTCCACCATTTTGCTGAGCATGCGCTTGGCCACGTTCCAGCGGGGCTGGCCTTCCCAGGGGGCCATCATCGAGCCCGAGGCATCGAGCAGGAAAAGAATGCGGGTGACCTTGGGCTTTTCGAGGGGGGCGTTCTGGGCGTGGGTGTTAATGCTCCATAGCAGCAGCAGCAACGCCGCCAGGCGCAACCTCACCCCCCCGGCCCCCCTCTCCAAAAAAGAGGGGGGAGCTTTACGATTTTGCTTGAACAGGAACGTAAAGCTCCCCCCTCTTTTTTGGAGAGGGGGGCCGGGGGGGTGAGGTTGACGTAAGGCGCAGGACCACATCAGCGAAATCTCGGTTAATCAGCGAAAATCAGTGATTTAGTAGTCGCCTTCCGTCCCGGTTTTCAGCTCATCGAGGGCGGTGGCCAGCTGGGCATCGTTCGGTGCTACGCCGTGCCACTTGTGGCCGTCCATCATGAAATCGACGCCGAAGCCCATTTTCGTATCCATTACGAATATGACGGGCCTGGCTTTGCCGGTGGCGGCCACGCAGTTTTCGAGCAGGGGAATCAGGGCATCGAAGTGGTTGCCGTCGCCTTCGATGACGTGCCAGCCGAAGGCTTTGAACTTCTCACCAATATCACCCAGGCCACCAATTTCGTCGGTTGAACCATCAATCTGCTGGCCGTTGCGGTCCACGATAGCGATGAGGTTGTCGATTTTGTGGTGGCTGGCGTAGAGGGCGGCCTCCCAGTTCTGGCCTTCCTCCAGCTCGCCGTCGCCCATGAGCACGAACACGCGCTGCTTGTCGCCGTTCATCTTTTTGGCCTGGGCCGCGCCGCAGGCCACGCTCAGGCCCTGGCCCAGGGAGCCCGAGGCTACCCGAATGCCCGGCAAGCCCTCGTGGGTAGTGGGATGGCCCTGGAGGCGGGAGTTGAGCTTGCGGAACGTGCTCAACTCACTGATGGGGAAGTAGCCCGAACGCGCCAAACACGAGTACATGGTGGCCGACGTGTGGCCGTTGGACAGGAAGAACAGGTCCTGGTCCTTGCCGTCCATATCGAAGGGCTCGGGGTGGTGCTTCATTACTTTAAAGTAAAGCGCGACCAGCAAATCGGTGATGCCGAGCGAGCCGCCGGGGTGGCCCGAGTTCACGGCATGCACCATGCGCACGATGTCGCGGCGCACCTGGGTGGCAATTTCCTTCAGCTCCTCGTTTGATTTCTCGGGCTGTTCAACAGTTTTGGTGGTGGTGGTATCGGCCATGTCGGGAATAGTTGGGTTCGGTGGGTAAAGGTAGTAAACGGCGGGATGGGCCAACGGGCCCTTTCGGGGCAAAGCAGTGCTGCCGGCTGCCGCTACTTCAGCAGTTGGGCGGCGTGCTCCTTGGTGTCCACTTTCTTGATAACCTGCTCAATCAGGCCGTTTTCATCAATAAGGAAAGTGGTGCGAACGGTGCCCATGTAGGTCTTGCCGTAGTTTTTCTTCTCCTGCCACACGCCGTAGGCCTGCACGATGGTTTTGTCAGTATCGACGAGCAACGGGAAGGGCAGGTCGTACTTGAGGGCGAATTTCTGGTGGGCCGCCGCGCCGTCGATGCTCACGCCGATGACTTTGATGTTGCTGGCTTTCAGCTCCTCCTGGTGGTCGCGCAGGTTGCAGGCCTGGGCGGTGCAGCCGGGGGTATCGTCCTTGGGGTAAAAGTAGAGGGCGACTTTCTGGCCGCGCAGCTCGTGCAGGCTGATGGTGTTGCCGTCCTGGTCCTGGGCGGTGAAATCGGGGGCGGGTTGGCCGGGTTCGAGGGACATGATGGGAAGGGTTTTTGAGAAGAGTAAGACGGTCAAAACTCCCCTCCTTACCAAGGAGGGGATGCTGGCGCGAAGCGTCAACTGGGGTGGTTGTGGCGTTGAACGGCTGGCGAAATGAATGCAATAAATGTAATTTAAGCGCTTACGGGAATTGACTGGAAATCGTGCGGATGCCATGCAACGCTACAACCACCCCAGCTGACGCTTCGCGCCAGCATCCCCTCCTTGGTAAGGAGGGGAGTCTTATTCGCACTTCTCCGCTACTACAAGCTCAGCGGAATCACCCGCTCATTGCCGGCCTGGTCCGTCAAACGCAGTTCGGCGGGGCCTTTCAAGCGGGCACCCAGCGTATCGGTCGGCACCGAAAACAGCGTGGAATTCTTGTGTTCGAAGCGCAGCATCCGGAACCGCCCGCCCACCAGCAGGCGGTAGGTAGCCAGGCCGGAAAGGTCGTCGCCGACGCGGAAGAGCACCTGCCCGCCGGGCCGCCCGATGAGGCTGCCCTTAGGGGCCACGGTATCGGTGAGAATGCGGTAGGAGGCAAACTGGCGGATGTTGGCCGTGATGTTGCCTTGCTCGTCCCACTTGCCGCCCAGGTAGGCCTTGCCGCCCTTCAGCGTGGCCGCGTAAATGGCAGTGCGGGCCGGGTCGGCGGGCGGGGTGGTGGGCTTGAGAGTGAGGGTGGCCGTGTGATAGAGTGGAATGAGCGGCGCGCCCACCGTCCAGAAGCCGCTGCCGATGGGCTCGGGCTTGTAGCTGGTGCCGAGGTAGATGTTACCGAACAAGGTTTCCTTGCCGAACATCACGTTGAGCTTGGCCGTGGCGTAGTTGGTCTCCTTGCCCGCCGGAATCATCACCTGCCGGTCGAACTTCTTGGTGATGGTGCCGAAACGAATGGAATCGGGCAGGCCGGCGCGCAGGTCGTAGAGGTACACGGTTTCGCTGTTCTGGGTGTAGCTCGGCTTGATTTCGAGGCGGCGGTTGCCGCGCAGCAGCACCAGGTTGGCGCCCACCGAGTCGGCGCTGGGGTCGGCGGCCACGGCTTTCAGCAGGTTGCGGGTCACCTCGAAGCGCAGGGCGGGCTTTTTCACCACGGCGGCGCGGGTTTTGAAGTAGGCCGGCTGCTCGCCGCGCAGCACCAGGTGCAGGGCCGTCTGGTTGTTGTAGGAGTCGGCCAGGGTGATATCGACGTTGTACACCTTACCGGCTTCCACGGTCAGGCGGCCCTTGGTGGGGCTGGTGGTGGCGTACATCAGCAGGTCGTTGCCATCGTCTACCCACAGCTTTTGCAAGGTGCGGCCCTGGGTGTTCTGATACAGGAAATCGACGAAATTGCCCACCTGCCGGGTGCCCGTCGGGAAGGGAATCGCATCGATGTTATGCTGGTAAAACGGCTGCCCGTTCACCGTCATGGCCACCCGCTGAATACCGTTGCGGTTCCAGGCATTGTCAAACCTATCGAAGCCTTGCACCAGCACGCCCACCGTGCCAAAGGCACTGATGGTATCGGCCCAGGTAGTGGCCACGCCCGGCCCCGGCTGCACTTTGGGCGCAAACAGCGCCTTGGCAAACACGTTCTTCACCCGCGCCTCAATAGACAGCGGCTCCAGCGCAAATGCCTGCAGCGTAGGGGCTACATGGTCCTGAATCTCGGGGAAGCCGCCCCATTGCAGGGGGTTGTACTGCCGGTCCTGGGCATCGCGCACTTCCCAGTGCAGGTGCGGGCCGGCCGAGCCGCCGGTGTTGCCGCTCAGGGCCACCAGCTCGCCACGCTTCACCGGAAACCGGTCCTTCTCGAAGAAGGCTTCCAACTCGTAGCTCTGCTTGTCGTACTGCCGACGCAGCAGCTCGGCCGCGAAGGCACCTTTGAACTCGTTGAGGTGGCCGTACACGGTGGTCAGACCATTTGAATGATTGATATAGAGTACGTTGCCGTAGCCAAACGACGACTGCTTGAGACGCGACACGTAGCCATCGGCGGCGGCGTACACGGGCTGGTTTACCCCGCCGCCGGTCTTGATGTCGAGGCCACCGTGGAAATGGTTGGGCCGCAGCTCGCCCATGCTCCCGGCCAGGAAGCCCGGCTTGCCCGGCGCAATCGGAAACATAAAATACCCCGGCGCCACGGTAGCCCGCCCGGCATTCAGCAGCTCGCCGGGGGCGCGGTCGCGGTCGGAAGTGTCAGCCTCCTGCCCTCCTACCCGCCATGCCAGCAGCACCAAAAACACACTTCCTATCAACCGCGCAGTTAGCTTTCCCTTTTGCACAATAACGCTTCTTTTAATTCAGCTAATACTTTTCATAAACGGATGTAGAGACGCATCCTTATGTCTCCGGCACCGCGCCAATCAGACTCGTTCACAGCCCAACCGTTCAACGCCAAGCCGCCAGAATGCGTCTCTACATCCCTATCGAATGCCCAGCTCCAGCAGCTTCTCCCCTTCCAGGAAGCCTTCCAACTGGTCGCCCATCTGCACGGGACCCACGCCGGCGGGCGTACCGGTAAAAATAAGGTCGCCCATTTTCAGGGAGATGTATTTTGATACGAAGCTGATGATTTTGGCGAAGGGGTGCAGCATCAGACCGGAGTTGCCGGTCTGGCGGGTTTCGCCGTTCACGGTGAGATGGAAATTGATGTTGGCCAGGTCGGCAAACTCGGCCACGGGCTGGAAGGTGTTCGAAATCGGGGCCGAGCCGTCGAAGGCTTTGGCCAGCTCCCAGGGTAGGCCTTTTTTCTTGAGCTCGGCCTGTAAGTCGCGGGCCGTGAAGTCGATACCAAGGCCAATGGCATCGAAATAATTGAGGGCAAACGACTCGTCGATGTGGCGGCCGTTCTTGCTCACGCGCAGCACCAATTCTATTTCGTGGTGAATGTCCTGCGAGAATTCGGGGATGAAAAACGGCTGGCCGCGTTGCAGCAGCGCCGTTTCGGGCTTCATAAAGATAACGGGCGCGGAGGGCACCTCGTTGTGCAGCTCGGCAATGTGGTCGGCGTAGTTGCGGCCGATGCAGATGATTTTCATGGCGACGGGAAAGGCGGGTCGTAGATAAGTCAAAACTACGGCTCCCCGCTGGCTTACGGCCATCGGCCGGCCCATTTTTACGGCCCGCCGGCCTGGCCCGGCCAAAACTTTACCCCGCCCTGCCCCCGTATAGCCCGAAACGGCTGCCCGCGCCGGAGCCCGCCACGTTGGCGTGGGGCCAGCGCATTCTTCCACTTTTTCACTCATGCTCATGCTCAAAAAACTCACCCTCGTGGCCAGTCTGGCCTTGCTTTCCGCCTGCTCTACGGTGCCCATCACGGGCCGCCGCCAGCTCAGCCTCGTGAGCGACGGCGAAATCAACACCCTGGCTTCCACGCAATACCACGAGATTATTGCCAAAGGCCCGCTCTCCACCAACTCGCAGCAGGTGGCCATGGTTCGCACCGTGGGCCAGCGCATTCAGGCGGCGGTGGAAACCTATTTCCGCCAGCAAAACGCCTCCGACCAGCTGGCCGGCTACCAGTGGGAATTCAATGTGATTCAGGACGACAAGCAGCAGAATGCCTGGTGTATGCCCGGCGGCAAAGTGGCCGTGTACACCGGCATTCTGCCCATTACGCAGAACGAAAACGGCCTGGCCGTGGTAATGTCGCACGAAATCGCGCACGCCGTAGCCAAGCACGGCTCCGAGCGCATGAGCCAGGGCCTGCTGCAGCAGTTGGGCGGGCAGGTGCTCTCGGCCGCCCTTTCGACCAATGCTCCCGCTACGCAGCAGCTGGCGTTGCAGGCGTTTGGCGTAGGCTCGCAGCTGGGCCTGTTGCGCTACGGCCGCAACCAGGAATCGGAGGCCGACCACCTGGGCCTGATTTTCATGGCCATGGCCGGGTACAATCCCGACGGCGCTATTACGTTCTGGCAGCGCATGGATGCCCGCGAGAACCAAGCCTCGCCGCCCGAGTTCCTTTCTACTCACCCCTCCAACGGCACCCGCATCGCAGATATTCAGCGCGAATTGCCGGAAGCGCGTAAGTACTACAAGGGCCGCTAGGTAGCGGCTCCCAAGGCCCAACTTTTTGCTATTCTACTATGAAGCTTTTTCCGCGTTTGCTTGGGTTGGACCTATTGAGTATTTCAATGCTGTTGCTGGTCATGTCGTGCGAAAGCACCAAACAGGCTACCAGTGAGTTTGGCAGCCCCAACCGCATCAAAGGCGAAGTTATTGCCAAGCCGGAAAGCCGGCAAATCGTGCATTTCACCGACAGCTCCACGGAGTATAACACGCCGCGCAGCGAGCTGGCCCAAGCCTTCATCCGGCAGTTTGGCGATGGCACCGTAATCGATAAGATTCAGGTGCGCAAAGCCCCCACCGGCCCCGACGAGCCCATTAGCTACTACCTAATTGGCATGGGCCTGCGCAACGGCATGTTTCGGGCCATGGCCCTGCCCCTCACCGCCGGCGGCGACAACACCTACTACCTACGCCCCACCGCCGAGCGCTACACCATCACCGGCCAGGGCTGCCCCATGTGCTTCTTCAATTTTGAAAACGGACGCATCGTGGGCACCACCTGCGGCGAGAAAGTGGGCGGCAGCACCTGCGACCTGAAAGTGAACATCAACAATTCGCTCTTCTCCTCGGCCCCTGTCAAATGAATACGCGCAATAAATGGCTGCTGCGAGCCGCGCTCACGGCGCTGGCCCTGCTCATCACCACCGATAAGAAACCAAAAAAGCCCGCTGAATAGCGGGCTTTTTTGGTTTCTTATCTACTCCGGTCCGACCGCCCTAGGCGGTCCGACCGGTTGAAGAAAGCACGATTTGATGCAGACCGGCAACCAGTTATAAAAACACGTTCCAATAGACAACGACAACCGGTCGGACCGCCTAGGGCGGTCGGACCGGAGCACGGCATATTCAATCAACCCACAATTTCTGCCGCCAAGCCATTCAAGTCCAACCCGTCGAATGTGCCCGACGACATGAGCAGCAGGTTGGTATTGTCCCAGGTCTGGCTTCTTAAAAATGCGGCCAGCTCGGCGCTATCGGTTATCACTTTGATATCCGGCCGCTGGAAAGCCTGGGCCACGGTGGCAGCGGCCAGCGGCGGCAGGCGCTTGTGCTCCAGCACGTGGGGGTTAAAGTAGACCACGGCCACGTCGGGCGCATCGAAACAATGCGCGTACTGCGGCAAAAAGGCCGGGTTGAGGCTGCTGAACGTGTGCAGTTCCAGGCAGGCCACCAAACGGCGCTGCGGAAACTGGGTCTTCAGGGCCGTGGCCGTGGCCTTTAGCTTGCTGGGAGCGTGAGCGAAATCCTTATATACCACCGAAGTAGTGCCTTCGCGCACCAGCTCCAGCCGCCGCGCCGCGCCGGGGAACGTGGCCACTGCCCGGAAGAAATCCTTGCCCTTGATGCCCAGCTGTTTACACACCTCCTTGGCGGCCGAGATATTGCGCAGGTTGTGCTCGCCGAACACCTGCACGGGCACTTCCTCGTCCTTTTTGGTGATGAGGAACGTGCGGCCGTCGCGGATAACGTTTTCGTGCGGGCCGTAGCCGATGTAGGTCACGTCGGGGTTGGTGGGCACGGCGATGAGCTGGGTTTGCTCGTCGTCGCGGTCGTAGATGAGCACGCCGGCCTTGGGCGTCATATCGGCGAAGATGCGGAACTGCTCGCGGTAGATTTCCTCGGTCGGAAACACGTTGATGTGGTCCCAGCTGATGCCCGAAATCACGCCGATGTGGTGCTGGTAGAGGTGAAACTTGGGCCGCCGGTCTACCGGCGACGACAGGTACTCATCGCCCTCGATGATGATGATGGGCGCGTCATCGGTCAGCTGCACCATCAAATCGAAGCCCGCCAGCTGGGCCCCCACCGCGTAGTCGAACTTGCGGCCGTGGAACCGCAATACGTGCAGAATGCAGGCCGTGATGCTGGTTTTGCCGTGCGAGCCCCCGATGACGATGCGCTGCTTGTCGCGGCTGGCTTCGTAGATGTACTCGGGGAAGGAATAGATTTTCAGGCCCAATTCCTGGGCCCGCAGCAGCTCGGGGTTATCGGGCCGGGCGTGCATGCCCACGATAACAGCCGAGAGGTCGGGCGTGATGCGGGCGGCATCCCAGCCTTCCTGGGCGGGCAGCAGGCCGGCGGCGACAAGGCGGCCTTTGGCGGGCTCAAAAATCTCGTCGTCGGAGCCCGTGACGTGGGCACCCCGGCGGTGCAGGGCCAGCGCCAGATTGTGCATAATGCTGCCGCCCACCGCGATGAGGTGAATGGCTTCTGGGTGGATTGCTGGTTGCTGGTTGCTGGTTGCTGGTTCCAAAGGAGTTGATTCAGGACACTTTATGCTGGATTCTAAGCACTGATTTGTACCCCGCCATCCGAAAAGACTAAGGGGGAGTAGCGGCTAACGTAGCTAACGTTCAACCAGCCACCAGAAACAAGAAACCAAAAACTATTTCGGTGGGGCGCGAAATTACAAACTACCGGCTGCCGCCGCCATTCCATAACCAAAAGAATCGAATTTGTCCACCAATCTTTTCTCCGTTGGCGGGGTTAGCTTTGTATATATCACGGCCGGCCCGGTTTTATTTTCCCGGCCGGTTTCCTCGTCTCCGCTATTTCGTTACTTTAGTTTCCCAATTCCCCTATGCCCGACCAGATGGACGACCGCCTGAAGCAATCCGCCGCCCGCGCCAAAGCGGCCTGGACCAATCGGGGGGGTATGGTGGTTCCTCAGAATGCCAGTGCGGCCGGCAAGCTGCCGCCCCAGGCCCCCGAGCTCGAAATGGCCGTGCTCGGTGCCCTGATGCTGGAAAAAGACGCCCTCACCTCGGTTATTGACCTGCTCAAGCCCGAGAGCTTTTACAAAGATGCCCACCAGCGCATTTACCGCGCCGTTATCCGGCTGTTCGATAAGTCAGAACCCATCGACCAGCTCACCGTGGTGCACGAGCTGCGCGAGATGGGCGAGCTTGAAGCCGCCGGCGGCCCCTTCTACGTAGCCAACCTCACGCTGAAAGTTAACTCGGCGGCCAACGTCGAGTACCACGCCCGTATCATCACTGAAACCGCCATCAAGCGCGAGCTGATTCGGATTTCGAGCGAAATCCAGCGCGATGCGTTCGAGGATACTACCGATGTATTCAAGCTGCTCGACGATACGGAATCGGCCCTGTTCGAGGTGTCGGAATCGAATATTCGTAAGAACTTCGACGACATGCGGAGCCTGATGGGCAAAGCCATCAAGGAACTCGAAGAAAAGAAGAACCAGGCCGACGGCCTGACTGGTGTACCCACCGGCTTCACGGCGCTGGACCGCGTCACTAGCGGCTGGCAACCATCTGACCTTGTGATTATTGCGGCTCGTCCGGGCATGGGCAAGTGTTTGGGCAAAGGCACCAAAGTGCTGTTGTTCAACGGCGACCTGTGCAACGTGGAAGACGTGCGCGAAGGCGACCTGCTGATGGGCGACGACTCGACCCCGCGCCGGGTCCTGAGCATTGCGCGCGGACGCGAAAACATGTACTGGGTGCGCCAAAACAAGGGCGACGACTACCGCGTGAACGAGAGCCATATTCTCTCCCTGAAACGCTCACGCAATGAGGGCCCACACCGCCACGGCGACGTGCTGAACATCACCGTAAAGGACTATCTGGCCAAAGACCCAAAATTCCGCTCAAACTATAAGGGCTACAAGGTGCCGGTGGAATTTGAGGCGCAGGAGTTACCCGTGGACCCGTATTTCCTGGGCGTATGGCTGGGCGATGGCAACACTGGTAACTGCCGCATCACCGGCCAGGACCCAGAAATCATCGATTACCTGCACGAATACGCCGCTGCGCTGAAAATGCAGGTGACCGTGGGCGTGGTGGAAAATCGCTGCAACAGCTACGGCATTACCAAGGGCCGGCAGGGTGGCAACATTGCCGAGTATTCCTTGCAGGATGAACTGCGGCAGCTGGGTGTGCTGGGCGATAAGCACATTCCCCGCGCCTACGCCATCAACTCGACCGAGAACCGCCTGCGCCTGCTGGCCGGCCTCATCGACAGCGACGGCCACCTCGACCCAGTTTCCAACGGCTACGAAATCACCCAGAAAAACCAGCGTTTGGCCCGCCAAATCAAGTTTTTGGGCGACTCGCTGGGCTTCCGCACTTCGCTCACGAAGAAGCGCGCCACCATTTCCAGCATCGGCTACGAGTGCGAGGTGTGGCGCGTGCGCCTCTACGGCGACATAAGCCGGGTGCCGGTGCGCGTGGCTCGCAAAAAGGCCCAGCCCTGGACCTCGCCTGTTGACTGGCGGCAGACCGGCATTACCGTTGAGTTCGACAACGTGGATGACTATTACGGCTTTGAGATTGACGGCAACCGCCTGTTCCTGCTTCAGGACATGACGGTGACGCACAACACGGCGTTCGTGGTATCGGCCATGCGCAACGCGGCGGTTGATTTCAAGAAAGCTGTGGCCATTTTCTCGCTGGAAATGTCCTCCCTCCAACTCGTCAATCGTCTGATTTCGGCCGAGGCAGAGCTGGATTCCGAGAAAATCAAGAAGGGCAGCTTGGCCGACCACGAGTGGCAGCAGCTCAACCACAAAATAACGGCCCTCTCGGCCGCCCCGATTTACATTGACGATACGCCCGGCCTGAGCATTCGGGAGCTACGCACCAAGTGCCGCCGCCTGCGCTCGCAGAAGGATGTGCAGATGATTATCGTCGACTACCTGCAGCTGATGAGCGGCAACACCGACGGCCGCGGCGGCAACCGCGAGCAGGAAATTGCCAGCATCTCGCGGGCCCTCAAGGGCATTGCCAAGGAGCTGAACATCCCCGTGCTGGCCCTGTCGCAGCTTTCGCGCTCGGTGGAAACCCGGGGCGGCGACAAAAAGCCCCAGCTGAGTGACCTGCGGGAATCGGGCTCCATCGAGCAGGATGCCGACATGGTTATCTTCCTCTACCGCCCCGAATACTACGGCCTCGACCAGGACGCCGAGGGCAACTCGACCCAGGGCGTGGGCGAAGTCATCATCGCCAAGCACCGGAACGGCTCGCTCGAAACCGTGCAGCTCAAGTTCATCGGCAAGTACACCAAGTTTGCCGACCTCGATGGCGTGGGCGGCGGCTTCGACAGCGGCTACCAGCCCATGGGCCTGCCCGCCAGCAACTTCGACAACGAGCCAAGTCCTTTCGCCCCGAACACCATCCGGCTGGGCTCGAAGATTAACGAGTCGCCGGTGCCATTCCCGAAGAGCAACAGCTTCGGCGAGGAGCCGCCGTTCTAGCGTGTGATGCAGGGCGAAAACGCAGCAGCACTCACTAGTGTGCCCTGCCAACGCCTCTATTCGGCAGGAGGAATCAGGCTCTTGTCGTTGTTTTTTAATACGATAGTGGGTGGGGTGATGGCATTCCAGAACCTGAGGGATGTCCGGCAGCCCAAGACGGCCCGCGTTGTTTTGTGGGGCAGCATTGGCTACACAATCATCGCGCTTTTCCTAGTGGCCCTACTGACCGGCCCGCCAGCTTCCCTATGGCTTTCATGGACTTTTAACATACTCGGTGGCCTGGGGCTGGAAGCGTATTGCCGCAGGTTTATACCTGATTGGCAAACGGCTCCACTGAAAAGCAATTTCAAGCCGATTATGCTTTGTCTGGGCATCTTTGCGCTTCTGTTCGGGCTACTCTTTTCGCTCGCCGGCCATGCTAATCAGCCACCGCTTTAACCAAGGCTTTTATGATGGATGGCATCAGCCTGACTACCCTGGCGCTATTGAGCTTTTTCGCCTTTCTGGCCGGTTTTATTGATTCGATGGTGGGCGGCGGTGGGCTCATTCAGCTGCCGGCCCTGCTGCTACTGCTGCCCAAAGACACGCCCATTCCTACGGTGCTGGGCACGGGCAAAGTGGCCAGTCTGGCGGGTACGTCGGCGTCGGCATATCGCTACCTAAAGGGCCTCACGGGCGTACCCATTCGCTGGCGCACGGTGGCGGTAGCGGCCGTGGTGGCAGGTTGCTTCGCGTTGCTGGGCGCCCGCGCCGTGAGCGGCCTCAACAAGGAGCTAGTGAAGCCGCTGGTGCTGGCCTTGCTGGTGCTGATGGCCGCCTACACCTTCTGGCGCAAGGACTTTGGCAGCCTGCACGCGCCCCGCCTGCACGGTAGCCGCGAGCTGTGGACGGGCGTGGCGCTGGGCGCGAGCATTGGGTTTTACGACGGTTTTTTTGGGCCGGGCACGGGCAGCTTGCTGCTGTTTGCCTTCGTGGGGTTGTTTGGCTACGATTTCCTGGCCGCCTCGGCTTCGGCCAAAGTGGTGAACGTGGCCACCAACATTGCCGGGCTGGCTTACTTCGTTTCCACCGGGCAGGTGCTGTACCAAGTGGCGCTGCCCATGGCGGTGTGCAATGTGCTGGGCGCCATGCTGGGGGCGCGCATGGCCATGCGGCGGGGCACGGGCTTCGTGCGGGTGCTGTTTTTGGTGGTAGTCAGCGCGTTTATTCTGAAATTGGGCTGGGAGACATTTGCGTAAAAAGCCTGTAGCGCTAAGCGGCTTGCAGCTGAGCTTTACGCTGGCTTTTGCGCCGCCGGTTCCACCACATAATGGTGCCCGTAATGGGAAAGGTGGCCCCCAACAGCCCGATAGCAAAGGCCAGAATTTTGGTTGGCAAGCCCCCAATGGCCCCCGTGTGCACTGGCTTGAACAGGCCCCGAATACGCTGGCCCACCGGCCGCTGGACATACGGCTGGCTGCTGATAACGTGGCCGGAATACTGGTCGAGATACACTTCATCGGTGGCGTTCTCGGTGATGGCGCCGGGGCGCAGGATAGCCACCCGAATACTGCCGGTAGGCTCCTTGGGCATTTGCACGGAGTATGACTCAGCATCGGGGGCCTGCTGGCAAGCCAGGGCCAGCACGGCATCGGCGGCGAAGGGCGCGGTGCCGGCCACAACGGGCGCGGCCGAGGTGGGCGGTTCGGGCCGCTTCAGGGGCGAGTGGGTGAGCTTGTTGATGCCCGCGCCCACCCAATCGAACGACATATCGATGCCCGTGAGGGCCATGATGAACAGAAACACGGCGGCATAAAAGCCCAGCGAGATGTGAAAATCGTGGTTCAGGCGCTTCCACCCGCTGCCCCATTTCACTTTCAGGCGCGGCATGAGGGCTTTGCGGGCGGTAGGCCACCACAGCACCAGCCCGGTACTGAGGATGAACAGAAACACCACAGAATTCACGCCCATCACCAGCTTGCCGGTTTTGCCGGCCACCAGGCCGCGGTGCAGCTGCTCCACGGTTTTGAAGAAGTTGTCGCGCGGGTTGAGCTCGCCCGTGATGGCGGCCGTGTAGGGATTGACGAAGATGCGGGGGCCGCCGCCCTCGCCTTTACCACCCTTGTCGCCTTTGCCGCCTTTGCCGGGGCCAGCGTCGGGACGGCCTCCGCCGACCATCCGGCCCGCGCCGCTGCGGGCATCCCCTTTCCCCTCCTTGTCCCCACCGGCCAGGCTGACTTCCACAGTGCGGGCGGGGTCGGCGTAGAGCTTGAAGCCGCCGATTTTGGCTTCGGGTTTGGAGGCTTTCACGGCCTCGGCCAGCTGCGCCAGCGGCAGGCGCGGCATGGTGGCGGAGGCCACAAAGTAGCGCGCCGGGTGCCACGCCTGCTCTATTTCCTGCTCGAAGGCCAGCACGCTGCCCGTGAGGCATACGAACACGATAATCAGGCTGTTGCCCAGGCCCAGCCAGCGGTGGATGGTGCGAAAAAAGGGTTTTGGTCGGGCTCATCGGCTTATTATTACAGCTTGTAGCTCAGCGTGGTGGCGAAGGTGCGGGGCACGATGGGGTTGATACTGTTGTCGTTGTGCACGTTGTAGCTCAGCTCATTGAGCAGGTTGGCCATTTTGAAGCGCACCGAGAACCGCTCGTAGGCATAGCCCACCGAGGCATCAAAGAGGAAATAGTTGGGCAGGGCAATGAGCTTGAAGGCATCAGCCGATGCCGTGCCGTTCGTGGCCCAGGGCTTGCCGGTGGTGGGGTCGAGCAGGCGGGGGTTGCGGCCGGCCAGGCGGTCGCCCACGTAGTAGACCGTCAGGCCGACGCTGAGGCCGCGCAGGAAGTTATTGTTGGCGAATACATTGGCAAAGCTGTAGTACAGGCTGGCATTGGCCGTGTGGGCGGGGTTGTAGCGCAGGCGGCTGCCGTCTTCGTAGAGGTTGCTGCGGGTGTAGGCCGTGTGGTTGTAGCTGTAGCCGGCAATGAACGAGATGCCATTGACGGGCCGGCTCTGGATATCGACTTCCACGTCCTTGCTAGTGACCTGGCCGGCCAGCTCCTACGGGCTGGCAGTAGCGGCCGTGAGAAAGCGCGGGGCGATGGGCAGCACGCTCTGGACCTGATTGCTGTTCACGATGCGGTAGGCCATCACGTTGGCCGACAAAGCCCCCTTAAACAGGTCGCTATACCGTGCTGGCGAAGTCGTGAGCTCTGTTAGGCGTCAGTGTACAGCCGTTCAACCAGGCCAGCTGGGCCTCGTGCTTGGCCGGCGTGGGCGTTAGCTCGAAGGCTTCGGCCAACAGCTCGTAGGAGCGCAGGCGGTCCTGGAAATCGGTGGTGATGGTGACGACCGTGATTTCATCCACCCCGTAGTCGGCGGCTAGCTGGGTGAACTGGGCGTGCACCTGCTCGGGGGTGCCGCTTACTACGCGGTTGCGGTTGGAAGCAAGGTGGGCCTGGTCCTGGGCGGAGAAATGGTGGTTACGCACTTCTTCGGTCGAGGGAAAGGTGCGGTATTCGCCCCGGTTGAAGCGGATGAGCTGCATGTCCATTGCTTTGCGCAGCTACTGGGCTTTTTCCTCGGTATCGGCGCAAAACGTGAATACGGCCACGTTGGCCAGCGGCGCGGCCAGCTCGCGGCTGGGCCGGAACCGCTCGCGGTACTGGCGCACGGCCGCCGGGCCGCCCGCCCCGTTGATGAACTGGGCGAAGGAAAACGCCATGCCCAGGTGCGCGGCAAACAGGCCGCTCTGGCCGCTGGAGCTCAGCAGCCACAGCTCCGGCGCGGCAGGGATTTGGGGGGGCGGCCATCACCCGCTCGTGAATGGTGTCGGGCACCTTGTCATCGCGCAAATAGGCCTGCAGGTCCATGAGCTGCTCCACGAAATCCTGCTCGCTGAAGGTGTTGCTGGGGTTGAGGGCGTGGGCCGTGAGGCGGTCGCCGCCGGGGGCACGGCCCATGCCCAGGTCGATGCGACCGGGAAACAGGACTTCGAGCAGCCGGAAGTTTTCGGCCACTTTCAGGCGCGAGTAGTGGGGTAGCATTACGCCGCCCGAGCCCAGCCGGATGTGCTGCGTCTGACTGCCGAGATGGGTAATGAGCACCTCGGGCGTAGAGCCGGCCAGCGTGTGGGTATTGTGGTGCTCGCTCACCCAGAAGCGGGTGTAGCCGAGGCGGTCGGCAAGCTAGGCCAGCTGCACAGTTTCGAGCAGGGCCTGACGGGCGGTGCTGCCCGGCCGGATGGGCGACTGGTCGAGGACGTTGAGGCGGATTTGGGGGGTGGATTTCATAGCCAGCGGATTGGAACAAGGTGGTGAACCCCTGGTGGGGCCATCCGGTTCGGAAAAGCGCCCGGGCCGGACCGGCGCAATGAACAATTGCCCGTTCAGCTGTTAGTGCCCGAAACAATCCCAAATCCTTTCAAATGAGCAACCAGAATTTCGTCACCCTCGCCGTGGCCGATGGCACCGAGATGCGTGCCTACACCGCTTTCCCCAACAGCACCGGCCCCGTACCGGGCATCATCCTGTTGCAGGAGGCCTTCGGCGTTAACCACCATATCCGCAGCGTGGCCGACCGGCTGGCGGCGGCCGGCTATGCCGTTATCGCCCCCGAGCTGTTCCACCGCACGGCCGCGCCGGGCCTGGAAATCGACTACGCCAATTTCGGCACCGAGGCCATGCCCCACTACATGGCCATCAATAACGATGACCTGACTTCGGACCTGCAGGCAGCCTACGCCTGGCTGCAAACCCAGCCGCTGGTGAAAGCTGAAAAAATTGGCAGCATCGGCTTTTGCCTGGGCGGCCGGGTATCGTTTCTGGCCAATGCCGTGCTGCCGCTGGCGGCAGCCGTATCGTACTACGGCGGCGGCACCCACACCATTGCCGACCGCGCCAAAGACCTGCACGCCACACACCTCTTTTTCTGGGGCGGGCTCGATGAGCACATTGGCAAAGCCGATATTAACCAGGTAATTGAGGCGGTGGAAGCGGCTAATAAGCCCTACATCAACACCGTCATCTCCTACGCCGACCACGGCTTCCACTGCGACGCACGGGCCAGCTACCACCCCGAAGCCGCCAAAGAAGCCTGGGCGCTGACGCTGGCGTTTTTTGGGGAGAAGCTGGGCGCGTAAGCACCGGTGCAGAAGTAAGCGTATGCTCCGGTCCGACCGCCCTAGGCGGTCCGACCGGTTGTCGTTAAACCGAAATCGCTGGTGCTTCAACCGGTCAGACCGCCTAGAGCGGTCGGACCAGCAGGCCCGACTCGAATACGATTACTTCTGCCCCAGTACTTAAACGCTGATAAAGCGTGACAATAGACCATCATGCCTCGGCTGCGCTCGGCATGATGGTCTTTTTTGTTCGTATTTACCTGATGACCATCGCCGGCTCTATCACCGGCTGGCGGCCCAGATACTGCGCCATGCTGCTGGCCAGCACAATCTGCAAGGCATGGTAGAGCATGAGCGGCAGCAGAATAAGCCCCGTGGCGGCGCTGGCCGGAAACAGCAGGCTGGCCATCACACTACCGTGCACCAGCGACTTTTTCGAGCCGCAGAAAACGGCCACAATCTGGTCGGCGCGGGGGAAGTGGAGGGCGCGGCTCAGGGCCCAGATGATGCCGAACACCAGCAGGTACAGCGCCACCATGCCCGCGCCCAGCTTGAAAATATCGGCCGGGCGGTAGCGGCTGAAAATGCCATCGGCGAAGGAATCGCAGAAGGCGGTGAAGACGATGAGCAGGATGGTGACCTGGTCGAAGATGCGCAGGCCGGCCTTGTGGCGCTCGGCGAAGGCGTGGAAGCGGGAATTGAGCAGCACCCCCGCCCCTACCGGCAGCACCACCTGCCACAGCAGCTGCACGGCCAAGCTCCAGAGCTGGCCACCGCCCGTGCTGGTGTGCAGGAAAAAACTGCACAGCAGCGGCGTGAGAGCTATGCCCAACAGACTGGAAATACTGGCGTTGAAAATGGCCGCCGGCAGGTTGCCGCCCGCAATGCTCACCATCACCACCGACGTGGAAACCGTGCTGGGCAGCGCGCACAGAAAGAAAATACTTTGCCAAAGCAGCTCGCCGCCTTCAGTCCCAAAAAACGGGTGCACCAGCAGCGCCAGGGCCGGAAACAGCCCGAACGTACTCAGCTGCACCAGTGTGTGCAGCCGCCAGTTGCGCATGCCGTCGCGCAGCTTTTCAAAGCTCAGCTTCAGGCCATAAAAGAAAAAAACCAGCGCCACGCCCACCGTCGTAATGGCGTGCCACGGCACAGGACTGGCTTTACTGCCCAGGCCGGGCGCGAAGTAGGCCAGCGCCACCACACCCAGCAGCGCCAGCAGAAACCAGTCGAGCCCGGCGCGGGATAAGAGGGCGGCAAAGCGGTTTGGGGCAGCGGGCGGAATGGGAGTCATAGCGCAAGAATACGCCGGACGGGCCAGGATGATGCGGCCGGGCTACGAAAAGGCGCCCGTCATCCTGAGTGGAGCGAAGGATGACGGGCGGTCCGGCCTACTCGTTGGGAACACCGCCGCCCAGGCCGGGCGCGGCGTTGCCCTGCACGCCCTGTGCATTGGGCACGCCCATTTTCTCTTCGCGCTTGCGCTGGTATTTGCCGAACTGGGCGGGGTTGAGTACGTCTTTGAGGGCTTCGAGGCGCGAGCGGCCGGCACTTTCTACCACGCCGGCCAGCTTGCGCGGGTCGGCTTTGTAGCGCAGCCGGCCGATTTCGACCTGCTCTACGGCGCGGCGATTGATGACGCGCACCTTCTCGGTTTGCTGGGGGTTGAGGCCCAGGTTTTGCTGCATGTTGGTGGTGAGGGCGTTGGCTTTGGCATCGATAACGGCATCGGGCGGCGAAACCACGAAGGGCTCGGCTGGCACGGTGATTTTGATTTTGACGCTGGGCTGACCGGCGGGCTTCACCTTGGTTTTGACGGTGGCCTGCGCCTGGGCGGCCGGAGCCGCCGACAACAGGGCCAGGGCCAGCAGCGGCGAGAGCAACAAAAATTTCATAGAAAAGCGAAAAAGCAAAAAGCAGCGCCCGGAAACATAGCGCTATGAAAGAGTAAATATCGACCAAAAGCCCGGCTCATATCGTGCCGAACGCCTTTCCACGCATCTTTCGTGCCAGCGAACCCCGAAAATTCGGGCCTCCCCGGCTCAGCTTGCAACCTTTGGGCTGCTTTTTCCATACTACTGACTATGAAACAAGCCAAACGCTCGAAATCAAACTGGCTGCTGGCCGCCGGCCTCGGCGCGGCTACGCTGGCCGCCACCCTGTGGGGCAACCGCCGGGGCTCCTACGACCTGAGCCGCCGCGTGGTGCTCATCACCGGCGGCTCGCGCGGGCTGGGCCTCGTGCTGGCCCGCCAAGCCGTGGCCGAAGGCGCCCGCGTAGCCATCTGCGCCCGCGACGAAGCCGAGCTGGCACGCGCCCGCCAGGACCTGCTAATGGCCGGCGCCGCCGAGGCCGACGTGCTCACGCTCTCCCGCGACGTCACCAACGAAGTCGAGGTACGCACGATGGTAGCCGAAGTCGAAAGCCGTCTCGGGCCGGTTGATGTACTCGTGAACAACGCCGGCATCATCACCGCCGGCCCACTGGACAACATGGATTCGCGCGACTTTGAGGAGTCGATGGCCGTGCACTTCTGGGCGGCGCTGCACGCCATGCAGGCGGTGCTGCCCAGCATGCGGCGGCGCGGCGCGGGTCGCATCGTCAATATCTCGTCGCTGGGCGGCAAGGTGGCGCTGCCCCACATGGCCCCGTACAGCGCCAGCAAGTTTGCGCTGGTGGGCTTGTCCGAAGGTTTCCGGGCCGAGCTGCGCCAGCACGGCATTTCGGTGACCACCGTGTGCCCTGGCCTGCTGCGCACCGGCAGCCAGGACCACGCGCTGGTGAAGGGCCAGCAGCAGAAGGCGTTTGCCTGGTTCAGCATTGCCGATGCGCTGCCCGGCTTCACGCTCAGCGCCGAGCAGGCCGCCCGCCAAATCTGGAACGCCTGCCGCCGGGGCGACGGCGAGGTCATTCTGTCGCTGCCCGCCAAGTTTCTGGCGGCCTTCCACGGCCTGCTGCCCGGCACCACCACCGACATTCTGAGCTGGATGAACCGCGCCCTGCCCGCCACCGGCGAAAGCCCGGCCGCCAACGTGCGCCGCACCGGCTTCGAGAGTGAGTCGGACATTACCCGCTCGCCCCTCACGGCGCTCACCCGCAAAGCCGCCGCAAAAAACAACGAGCTATAAGCCCAAATACCCCGAATAGGCAGTTCGGCCCGCCAAAACGATTCCAAGCGGATTGTTCTGGCGGACCGAATTACCTATTTGGGGTTTTCGTTTTTACGGCGCATCCTGCGCCCTGCGTATTTCCGTTGAGCTTATTCTAGGGCATTGATTTCGGTCGCGGCATTGCCACGCCATTAACAGTTGCGAAATCCTGTTTCCGGGGCTGTTGACGCTACTATTGTGGCTGCTGGCACGGCAGTAGCACTTGGACGACGGGCGGCGATTTGAGCTGTTTCTAAGCAGTTGTATACTGTTGCAACTGCTGGTGGGCTTTATCAAGATTACCTGATGATTTATCGCGGCTGGGGCTCACAGCCATTCAGTGGGCTTGCGTGGCGGGGCTGGGGTATTATGGGTGGGGGTGGGTGCGGGAGGACGGAGTAAAAAGAAAAACAGACTTTTCTTCGGCATCCGTTCATTAGTTTCTCGGTACACGTTCAGCGATCTTATGAAATTACTTCTTTTGCTTGTGCTGTTGCCTTTCGGCCTCTCGGCGCAGAAGCTGGATAGTTGCGGCCTCAACAACAGTTCCTTGCTGAATGCGCAGGAGGCAGCCTATTTCAACACGCGCCATGAGGATACGCGCGGGGAATTCAGCTTTCTAAATAAGCGCCTGATATTCATCACGGGTGAAGCAGGAGGCATGCTGAGCAGCAAACGTGGCTATTTCGACGATGTGAAAAAATGGCAGGCTGCGTATAAGCGTAACGACGTCGGGGGCTCCAGCCTGATAGTGCTTACCGAAGCCCAACGGCTGCAATCGAACGGATACGATGCCATTGTCACCTACTGGACAATAGTTCATCCTTCGGCCGACCATATAATCAAGCGGGTCAACCGAAAGGCGACAAAGCACCAGTATCCCTTACCCGATTGACCCTCCTTCCCATGTTAGCGCATCAATACATTTATTGCGATTTCACGCTCGGGCTGCTCTCACAATGCCTGCGCCGCATCGATGCCAGCCGGGCAATAATAGTCTCTGCATGAAATACTTGTTTGTCAGCTGGCTAGTGCTGCTTGTAAACAGCATATCCACCCACGCCCAATACCTCCCATTCCACGGCGGCGAATACCTCGACACCACCACCACCCGCAACCCCGCCTGCGCAAGGACCATGACGCTGCCCTACTTCGCCGTGGATGGAAAGTACCCGCGCAGCTCGGCCACACTGGTGCGCGAGGCCACCGCCTTTTTACAGCGCGGCAACCGCAAATTTGGCGGCAGCGGCTACCTCACGTTTCGTTTTGTGGTCGATTGCGCGGGGTTTCGGCAGCCGATGACGCAGGTGCTGCAAACCGATGCGAGTTACGCGGCCATTCACTTCCGCCCGGAGCTGGTGCAGGAGCTGTACGCCTTTCTTAAAACGCTGAAGGACTGGCGGATGGTCACCTATAGCGACCACGCCGTGAGCTACTTCACTTATTTAACGTTCAAGCTAACCGATGGAAAAGTGGTGGCCGTTATTCCTTAGCCTGCTGGTTCCGGCTTGTCGCGGCTATGGCCAGGCACTGGCTGCCGCCGGCATCCCGCCGCTGGCGGCGGCGTGTGGCAGCAAAGCCTACCAAGACAGCCTCGTGGCCCGGTACCTCGACCGGGGCGCGCACCGCGTCAGCTACCTCAGCCCGCAGTGGGGGCAGTATTGCGACAGCCTGATTGCGGCCTGCCCCAACATTGCTTACGCCTACCAGCAGAAGGCCATGCCACTGATTAAATGCGGCGACTACGCCCAGGCTTTCCCACTGGTAGACAAGGCCGTGGCGCTCGATGCAAACCGCTGGCTGGCCTACCGGGGCTTCCTCAAGTGCATTTTCACGAAGGATTATACCGGGGCCATTACCGATTTCCAGCGCGTGGCCAGGCTCAAGCCCAACGGCCGCGAGATGGACCACACGTATCCGTTTTTCGAGGGTATTTGTGAGCTGGAGCGGGGGCATTACCAGCTGGCCGAAACCGCGCTGGCCCAAGATATGGCCTTGCAGCGCGGCCCCGACGGCCAGGGCCCGGTTCACTTCAACACGCTGTTCTATGCCGGCGTGACGGCCGCCCGGCTCAAGCAATCCACCCAGGCGCAATTCTACTTACAACAGTGCCTGAAAGCCTATCCGCAACATCCGGAGGCCAATTATTACCTGGCGCTCACCTACCAGGCGCAGGGCCAGCCAGCCTTGGCCCGCCAGCATCTGGAAGCCGCGCAACGGGCCCTGATTGGCGGCTACCGGCTGAATGAGGACAATATTTTCTACGCCAACTACCCGGAGCAGATAACGGAGTTCGAAGTGACGCAGGCGCTAAAGGAAATCAATGATTAACCAATTGATTTACAAAGATTTTACATCTTACATCATGTAATTTCTGTCAACGCAGGAATTGGCTATGATTTGGGCATTACCCGGCGGGCATCGGCCTGGCCTCAACCGCCGGCGGCCTGGGCGGCAGGCACTAAAGCGGGCGCAGGCTGGCACTTCGGGCAGAGGTAGGTGGCCCGGCCGCCCACGTAGTATTTCTCGATTTTCACCTTTGGGTGGCGCGGGCAGAAGGTGTGCGCGTCGGAGCCGGGCGTGGCCGAGTCATCCCACTCGCGGGCGTGGATAAGGAATCTCTTGGGGAAATATTTATAGTTGGCCTCGTGGGCGATGGCCGTGGTGAGTACCAGTTGAATGGCGGCGTGGAGGGCTTTAAATTCGGTTGAGGATAACGAAGCACCCAGCCGCTCGGGGTGAATTTTGGCCTGAAACAGCACCTCGTCCACAATCCAGTTGCCGAGGCCGGCGGTGATGCCCTGGTCGAGGAGCAGCGGCTTGAGCAGCGTTTTGCGGCGGCTGATTTTGGCCTGCAATTCGGCGGCGGTGATGGCGAGGGCATCGGGGCCGATTTTTTTGGCGGCCTGGTGGGCGGCGGCGCTTTCAGCGAGGCGGATACGGCCGAATTTGCGCGGGTCGATGAAGGCCAGGCGTAGGCCCGAATCGTCGAGGTGCAGGGCCACGCGGGTGAAGCGCGGGGCGTCGGGCTCGTCGCGGTAGGCGCCGATGTCGCCGGTCATGCCGAAGTGCAGCACCAGCACCTGGCCGTTATCGAGCTCCACAAAGCAGTTTTTGCCCAAGCGGCTGGTGCCCGTGATGGTGCGGCCCACCAGGCCGGCACGGAGCTGGTCTTCAGGCGTGGCCAGCACGTGGGCATCGTTCACCTGCACGGCGGCAATGGTCTGGCCCACGGCAATTTCGTCGATAAAGCGGCGGTAGGTTTCGACTTCGGGTAACTCGGGCACTTGGGAAGGGTTGAGTTTTGAGGGTTGAATGTTGAAAAAGGCCGTCATGCCGAGTGCAGCCGAAACATGACGCACGGGGAAGTAACTCAATCGATTGGTTTACTACTGCACGCGAGATGCTTCGGCTGCGCGGACGCCAGATGAAGCATGATATTCTTTTTCTGGCTCATTAACAGAAACAAGCCAGGCGCGGTTGCCTTCCCTGCCTACAAACCTCCGCGCAGCCCGCCTTCCAGCACCACCACGCCGGTGCCGCCAATCTGCACCGCTGCAATGGCCTCGCGCGGGCCGCTGATGCGAACCTGCACCGCGCCGGCCCGGTCCATGTCGTGGCCCTGCTCGGCGATAAACTCGGGCGAGTTGATATAGCCGTGGTGCCAAAGATAGGCCGCCATGCCGCCGGTGGCCGAGCCCGTGACGGGGTCTTCCGACACGTCGGGCGGGGTGCCGAAGTGGCGGGCGAAGGTGTGGCCCGCCGGCGTGGCCCCGCCCAGGCAAAACAGGTGCGGACTGAAGAAGTCGCTGGTGGCGCGGTAGCGGCCCAGGCCGGCGGCGTCGGCTACGTGAGCGCGGCGCAGGGCGGCGTGGTCACGTAGCAGTATCATGAGCTGCGGCGTGCCGGTGCTCACCGTCTGGATGGGCGCGCCGGGCAGCAGGTCATCGTGTCTGAGGCCGAAGAGCGGCAGCACCGCTTCCGGCGCGTGCATGGCCCCAAAAATTGGTTGCCGCTGCGTCATCCAGACCAGGGCCGGGGCCCCGGCCGCACCCGGCAGTACATCGACCCGAATGGGCCCGTGCAGCAGGTGCAGCGTGAGCGTGAGGGCCCCGCCGGAAGCGGGCAGCGCCACCCGGCCCGCGTGCAGCAGCGCCGTAATGGTGGCAATGGTGGGGTGCCCGGCCAGCGGAATTTCCTCGGCCGGCGTGAAAAAGCGCACCGTGAATTCGGTGCTGCCGGGCGCGGCGCGGTTCACAAAAGCGGTTTCCGACTGGTTGAACTCGCGGGCCAGGCGCTGGCGAAGCACAGGGTCGAGGTCGTCGGCATCGAGCACCACGGCGCAGGGGTTGCCGCGCAGGGGCTCGGTGGTGAAGGCATCAATCAGCAGAAAAGGAAGCTGGGACATAAGGCAGTGAATGGGGGACATGGGGAAACCGGCCGCGAAGGAACAACAGCCGGCCAGAACCAAACCCGCCGCCCCACAAAAAAGCCGGCCCGCAATTACGCAGGCCAGCTTTCGATTATGGGCAAACGGCTCCTTACATGGTGTCATGCAGCTTAGCTACGCGCTGGCCGGCTTTGTCGTACACGTCGCCGCGGGCCGTGATGAACAGGCGGTGCTGCTGGCCATCGGTGAGCACGAAGGGGAAAGTTTCGTTGGTGGTGCGCGTCACGCGGCCCACCACTTCGGCGTTGTCGTCCTCATCTACCCGCACCACTTTCAGGGCGTTGGTGAGGTAGTAGCGCTGGCTGGGGTCGTTGCGGAAGGTGAGCTGGCCCACGAGGCGCACGGCCCCACCGGTTTTCTGGCTTACGGCCACCATTTCGCCCTCGTCATCGGCCTGGGCCGTGGGGTAGCGGCGCACCGGCTGGCGGGCGTAGGTTTCGCGGGCCGGCGGCGCTGCTACCACGGCCGGCGCGGCCGAGGGCGCGGCCGCGCGGGCACTGGCCACCAGCTGCGAATTGGCCCGCTGCCAGCCCTGGCCGATGGCGGCCAGGCGCGGCGTGCGGCCGGGGTGCGTGGCCGAGTCGTCGGCATCGGGCACGGTGGCCATGGCGGCCTGGGCCTGGGCCAGACTGGCTCCCAGCTTGCGCAGCACAAAACCGGAGAATTCGTCGGCCTCCAGCTCATCGGCGGGCTGCGAGCCACCGGCGCGCAGGGTGTGGCCGTTGAGGTGGTGGCCCATCTCGTGGGCCAGAATGCTGATGCCGGCCCAGTCGGTGTGGCCGGCGCGGTTCACGGAGTTCAGAAAATCGGGGTTGTAGAGCAGGAACCGCTTGCCGTTGTACACCACGGCGGCCGCGTTATCGACTTCGCGGGTGGCGCGCAGCTCGAAGCGGGCTTTGAGGCCCACGGCATCGGTGATTTCGCGGATAACGTCGGTGGGCGCAGGGGCAGTTTGGGCCTGCGCGGGAGCGGCCAGGGCCAGCGGCAGCACAAGCAGCAGCGGAGCCACCAGGCGGCTGATAAAACGAGGGAGGAAAGCCATATCGAAGCAGGAGAAGGGAAATGACTGTTGATTACAAATCTGAAGGCAAGCGTAATGCCAGCTTTCAGCGCCCGCTGACGGGCTTATTAGCAAGCGGATACTGGTGTAAAGCCCGCCATAACCAACAGTTAAGCGCCGCAGAATTGCCGCTGAAAATCAGCCAACGACGCGGGGCCGCTTTATTGCGCCATTGGCAACATATCCGGCTGGTTAAATAACGATTTTACCCCGCTGGCAGTTCATTAAAGGAGAGTCGTTGCCCGGGAAAAAGGGTTGCGTGATTCCGGCCGCCCACGGGCCCGGAGTAGCTTTGCGCCTCCGGCCGCCATCCCCCATTCCGTTTTCATTTAGCGTTGATGAACCAAGCCCACCTGCACCTCATTGTCAACCATGTGCCCATCATGGGCAGCCTTTTTGCCGCCGTGCTGCTGGCGGCGGGCGTGCTAAAGCACAGCCTCGACCTCACCAAAGCCGGCCTGGTGGCCGTGCTGGCCGCCGGCCTGCTGTGCCTGCCGGCCCAGCTTACGGGCGAGGGTGCGGCGGCCATTGCCCTCAACCTGCCCCGCGTGAGCCGCGCCCTCATCCAGAACCACGAGGCGGCGGCCGAGCTGGGTTTCTGGGTGTTGGAGGCAGCGGCGGCAATGGCCCTGTTCGGGTTGCTGCTGCTGAAGAATGGGTCGCCCAAAGCCCGCCTGCTGACGCTGGCGGCGCTGGCAACGGCCGTGCTTAGCTTCGGCCTGCTGGCCCGGGCCGGCAACCTCGGCGGCCAGATTCGGCATACCGAAATCCGGGAGGGCTTTGGCACTCCCGACGAGCTGTAATATCCCACAACCAAGCCCCGTCCCTTTCGCATGGCTTTTCCTTTTTTTGGCGACGATAAATCGACGGTGGCGCGCCTGCTGGGCACCCTGCCCCAAACCGGCCGCGTGACCTGGATTGGCCAGCGCCCGCTGCGTCGCGAGCCACTGGTGTCAGTGCCCGAAGTCGAATTAAAAACCGACTCCCACATGCTCGGCGACCACGCCCGGCCCAAGGCGGGCGGCAAGCGGCAGGTCACGCTTATTCAGCACGAGCACCTAGCGGCGGTGGCGGGCTACCTGGGGCTGGATGCGCCGCTGGACCCTGCCCGCCTGCGCCGCAACCTAGTGGTGAGCGGTCTGAACCTGCTGGCCCTGAAAAACCGTCAGATTCACATCGGCGATGAGGTTATTCTCGACATCACCGGCGAGTGCCACCCCTGCTCGCGCATGGAGGAAGAGCTGGGCCCCGGCGGCTACAACGCCATGCGCGGGCACGGCGGCCTCACGGCCCACATTGCGCAGGGCGGCATCATTCGGGTGGGCGATGCGGTGCGGGTAGTGGCGTAGCCGGCGCAGGCCCGGGCCAGTAACTTTCGGCAGCGGGTAGCCGTTTGCAGAACAGGCATTTCACCCGTTATCGCTCCGATTTTTATGGCTACTTCTTTACGTTCGTTTTCCGGGCGGGCCGGTATTTTGCTGGGCCTGGTCGTGCTGGCCGGCCCCGTCGCTCTGGGCCAGACGGTGTATGGGCTGGGCACGCTCACGGCTCCCTATCTGGGCTCGCCGGCCGGGTCGCAGGGCCTGGTTGCCATCAATGTGGCCAATGGCATGGCCGTGGGCACGCCCGCTACCGTGGCCGGCGTGGCGGCCGGCCAGAGCCTGGTAGGCATGGATTTCCGGCCTGCCAACGCCCAGCTCTACGCCCTGGGCTACGACACGGCCGCCCTGGCCCCCGCCCCCAATGCCCAGCTCTACACCCTGAACCTGACCAGCGGGGCCGCCACACCGGTAGCGCCCGCCCTGCGCCTGGAGCTGGGCCGCCGCACCGCCCGCATCGGCTTCGACTTCAACCCCCTGGCCGACCTGATTCGGGTGGTGAGCACTACCCGCGCCAACTACCGCCTCAGCCCCAGCACCGGCGCGCTGGCCGGCACCGATACCAACCTGACCTATGCCAGCGGCTCCCCGGCCACGCCCGGCATTGGGGCCGTGGCCTACACCAACGCCTTTCCCGGCGCGACCAACACCACACTCTACGCCTTCGACGAGCTGAATAACGGCCTGCTTTCGGTAGTGAGCCCGCCCAATGGCGGCGTACTCACAGCCCCGGTTACGGTGATGCTGCAGGTGCCGTCGGGCACGTATGGCATTGGGTCGCCGCAGGCCATCGATTTCGATATTTATTTCAATGCCGGCCTCAACCGCAACGAAGGCTTCCTGATGGAGGTGACGGCTGGCGGCAGCAGCAACTTCTACCGCTTCAATCTGACAACCGGCCTGGCCACGCTGGTGGGTAACACGGTACCGGCAGTAGTGCCCTTCGTTATCCGCGACATTGCGGTGGGCATTGGTGCGCCGCTGGCCACAGCCCCGGCCGCCCTGGCACGGCTGGCGGCGGTGTACCCCAATCCGGCCCGGGGCACGGCCACCCTGCTCCTGCCCGCCACCCTGCGCGGCAACCAGCCCACGCTGGTAACCGTGACCGATAACCTGGGCCGCCCGGTGCTCACGCGCACCCTGGCCGCCGGCCCCGCCGAAGCCCTTGACCTGCCGCTGGCCGGCCTTGCCCCCGGCGTGTATTCGGTGCAGGCCCGCACGGCGGCTGGCCTCGTGGCCAAGCGACTGATGGTGCAATAACCCCTGCTGCTACCCGTCCTTTCTGAGATAAAAAGCACAACGCCACGGCTGCATTGGCTAGGGCGTTGTGCTGTGGGATACCATTTCCCTGTAATTAAAAAACCTCCCGCCAAGGGCGAGAGGCTTTCCGAGCTATGAAAACAACTGTCCCCTGTAAGAGACACGCAGCTATGTACGCACGGCACCGGTCGTTCGGATTGCGGGGGAATTAACTGCTGCAACGCAGTTGCTGCTGAAGCAGGAGCTTTTGTTTCTGGTTTCTAGTATCTGGCTGGACGCTATTGAGCCGTTTTTCAGGATAAAAACCAACCAGCAACGAGAAACCAGCCATCAGGCCCCGTCCATCCGCACGATTTTGGGCGTGAAGGAGCCCAGCACGTCCACCAGCTCGTGCTGGCTGGCCATCACGGCGTAGATATATTTGTAGGCCATGGGAGCTTCGTCGAGCCCTCCGCCGATGAGCTCGATGCCGTGGTCGGCGAGGTACTTGCGCACCTGGCTTTCGCCCAGGTCGGCCTTGGCGCGGGTGCGCGACATGAACCGCCCCGCCCCGTGCGAAGCCGAAGGCAGCGACCCGGCCCCGTTCCGCCCCGCACAATAAAGCCGGGGGCCGTCATCGAGCCGGGTATGATGCCGAGCACGCCCGTGCCGGCCGGCGTAGCCCCCTTGCGGTGGGTGATGACCTCGCGGCCATCGGCCAGCCGCTCCTTCCAGGCGAGGTTGTGATGGTAGTTCAACATAGATTCGATATAATGCTTGTAAAGTATTGATTATAAATTTACCATAAGTTTTAATGCAGTGCTTTATTTTGGGGCATCCAACTTTTTGCGGGTTTTGTTGGATAGGTAAGCGGCTGTTATGGGATAGGGTGCCAGTACGGGCAAGGTTGCACTTTGGCAGGTTGGGCGTATGGTGTAGGCGGCTGGCTATGGTGGGCGCTGGCTGCTGCTGTGGGTGGTGGTGGTGAGAGGGAGTAGCCGGAAAACGCTCAGAAACGGGCCTAGGTTGAACGCTTATCAGCTGGAAAGGGAATTAACGGAAGGATACCATTCGTCGGGTGCTGTGGCTGCCTAGCATCTGCCTTTTTTCGTGTACTGGCGTAAATACTAAAGCTTGTGCGGATTACTTGTCAAGATTGGCGGGTGCGTGTGTGAGATAAGCCCGGTGTTGGCTGCGGACGCGCAGGTTGTGCTGTCCGCAAGCCACCACCATCACGGTGTCGCGAAACCAGTCGCCGCGTAGGCGCAGCTTGTCGCGGACCATCCGTAAGCGCTTGATGCCGCTGTGGACGTGTTCAATGACCACCCGCAACGGGCTGAGCAACTGGTTGTAGAGCAGCTGGGAAAAGATCAGCTCGCCTTTCGGCGGCTTCTTATGGGGCATCTCGATGAGCACCCCCGGCGGCCGATGGCCGAGGAAGCCCAAATCCTGCCGCAGCACGCTGCCGACCGGCAGGCACAGGGGGTAGAGGTCGACCATTTTTTTGTCGTGCACCCGCCCGGACTCGGTGGGCGAAAGATCGTGCAGGTACTGCGTATCGTCGGATAAGGTGATGTTTTTCAGGGCGTGGACTTTTTTTTGGCGCTGTACTCTTCTTCCTGTGCTGCCCGGTCGGCGTTGCGCGGAATGCCGCGCTCCACCCCGTCGCAGGTGAAGACCTTCACCGGGTGCGCGGCCAGGCACTGGGCCAGCTGCGCCCCGTCGCGCACGGGCAGCAGGTGCCGGGCGGCCAGCGTCTGGTTGAGCACGTCGAGCAAGGGGCCCGCCAGGCGGCTCACGCGGGTCTGCGACACGCCGAAGCTGGTAGCCTGGTGCTGCTGCAAGAAATTGGTTTTGAGGTAGGTCAGCAAGAAAAAAAGCTTCGTGTCGGTGCCCGCTAAGGTGGCGTTGGCCCGTTCCCGGTGCGCCGGGATGCGCCGCCGGTCGCCGTCGAGGGTATGGTAGCGGTGGTAGCGCTCCCAACGGGGCGTAAAGTCAGTGAGCAGGTCATCAAATTCGGCGGGCAGCAGGCTGGTCAAGGCCAAAAACTGCGTCGGCCGCTCGCGCAGGGCCACATAATTCATCCTCAAAAATACGGCCTCGCCTCACGGGATAACATAACTAGCTTTACCGCATCAGCATTACTATTCAGCAATTCAGTTTGCCAATGTAGAGACGCATCCTTGCGTCTCTACATTGTGCTGGAGTTCTTGAACGAATTAAAACATCTGCCCCGGATTACTAGTACCTGCGACGTATGCCCCGCCTCGCCACTTCCGACCACTACACCCTCGACCTGCCCGCCGGCCACCGCTTCCCCATCGCCAAATACGCCCTGATTCGGGAGCAGCTCCTGTGGCAGAGCATTGCCGAGCCGGCCGATTTCTACGAGCCCGGCCTCTGCGCCGAGGCCGATGTGCTACGCGTGCACACCGCCGACTACTGGCACCGCGTACGCGACCTCCAACTCATGCCCCGCGAAGTGCGCAGCCTGGGCCTGCCGCAAAGCCCAAAGCTGGTGCGCCGCTCGCTGAGCAGCAGCGCGGGCACGCTGCAATCGGCCCTGCATGCCTTGTGCGACGGCATCGGCCTGAACCTGGCCGGCGGCACCCACCACGCCTTCGCCGACCGGGGCGAAGGTTTCTGTGTGCTCAACGACCAGGCCATTGCCGCCGCGCACCTGTTGGCGCACGGACTGGCCCGGCAAGTTTTGATTGTGGACCTTGACGTGCACCAGGGCGATGGCACGGCGGCCATTTTCCGCAACGAGCCGCGCGTGTTCACATTCTCGATGCACGCCGGAGCCAATTACCCGTTGCGCAAGGAGCAGTCGGACCTGGATGTTGCGCTGGCGCTGGGCACCGATGATGCAGCATATCTGGCGCAGCTTGCGGCTACGCTGGGACCACTGGTGGAGCGCGTGCGGCCCGATTTCATCTTCTACCAGGCGGGGGTGGACGTGCTGGCGACGGACAAGCTGGGCAAGCTGGCGCTCACGCCCGCCGGCTGCCGGCGGCGCGACGAGCTGGTGCTGGGCCTGTGCCACGCCCGCCACCTGCCGGTGGCAGTGAGCATGGGCGGCGGCTACTCCGAGCGGCTGGCCGATATCGTGGACGCGCACTGCAACACGTTTCGGGTGGCCTTTGAGCTGTGGCCGTAAATTCACCCCATCCCCGGCCCCTCCCCGTGCGCCTCATCCCCCGGCCCCTTCTCCGAAAAGAAGAAGGGGCCGGGGGATGACCTTGCAAACCACTTTTTGAGCGCGCCGCCGTGGCTCCCCCTCTACTTTTCGGAGAAGGGGCCGGGGGATGAGGCGCACGGGGAGGGCGACGACAGTAGAACTTAACGGCTCTGGGGCCGGGGGTGGGGTGAAGCAGTAGAACTACCTTTACAGCTGATGAAAAACCCTGATTCCGCGCATCCCAAACGTATTATGGTCCCGGTACTGACCACTGAGCCGCCCACCGGAACCCTCGCGCAACAAGCATTCCGGCAGGCTATTCTGGATGTGGAGAACCTGCGCGAGCGGCTGCGCGACCTGCGCGCCGAGCAGGCCGAGGCCCGGCGGCGCTACTGGCAGCAGGTGGGGCCGGCGGCCACGGCCGTGGTGGCGGCCCGCCACGCGCTGTATGCGCCGCTGGAAGAAGCCCTGCTGCTGAGCTACTTCAGCCGCATGGAAGAAGCCCAGATTACGGGCGTGATTCTGGGCAATGCTCATAACCTAGAAGACCGGTTTGGAGAGGATGAAGCGGCCATTATCCGCAAATATGCCCCGGCCGGGCACCGCCCCGCAGGAGCCAAACCCGCCGCCGGGCGCAAAAAACCCGAAGATTCGGCCCCGGAGTTTATCCCCGACCCTACCCTGCCGCCGCACGAGCAGGCTGCCGCCGCCGCCCGCGCCCGTCGCAAAACCAAGGCCCAGCGCCAGCAGGAAGCCGCCGCGCTGGCCGACCAAAAGCAACTCGAAACCAACGCCAAAACCATCTACCGCCAGCTGGCCCGCACCCACCACCCCGACCTGGAGCGCGACCCCGAAAAGCAAGCCGACAAAACCGCCCAGATGCAGCGCATCACCGAGGCCTACGAGGCCGACGACCTCTACACGCTGCTACAGCTCCTAGCCGAATCGGCCCCCGCCGACGCGGCCGCCGACGATGTGCTGGCCCGCTACACTCGCGCCCTGCTCCAGCAGCAAATTCAGCTGAAACAGGAAATGAACGAGCTGAAATATGGCCCCAATGGCTTCGCCATGGCCTCGGGCAAGAAGCAGGAACTGGAGCTCCGCCAGCTCAAGCGCGACCTGCGCGCCGAGGCCGAATACGTGCAGCACATTGGCCGGATGATGAGCGATGCCGACGGCTTGCGTGATGTTTTGCGCCAGCTCGCCGCCGAAGGCCTGGATAGCATCTAGCGCGCTGCCGCTGAGCAGAGGCCCGGCTCCGTCCTGATTTCAGCCAAAATCAATCGTGGCCTTTGGGTTGGTGCTTGGTGAGGTACGACAGTCGGCCATCGGTGAATAAGTTGTGGAAATACGCCACGGCGATGGCAAATACCACGGAAAACAAGCTGAGCAGCGCGTTATAATACACCGGGGCCAGCAGCGAAAACCGGATAAATACCGTTACCAGCACAAAGGCGGAATACCGGAAAACGTCCGGGTAATGCAGCGTGTACCGGAAGGCCACGAGCATGAATAGCAGGTCGGCAAAAATTAATATCATGTAGAACCTGTCTGCAGACTGCACCCAATGGCTGCTGCTAAACATGTGAAAAACATCGTATCCATACATGCCCAGCAGGGTAACGAAGACGAGCAGCGCAATGAATTGTTTCAGCAATACGAATTGCAGCTTGTCGCTTTCCTGCGTGATGGAGCGGTGCCGCTGAATACCGTAGTAGACGTAAATCAGCAGGAAAACCAGCAGGGCGCCCACACCATCGGCCACCATTTTATACACCGATTCGAGCTGACTTTGCAGCGGAAGCTGGAAATTGTAGTGCGAAAATTCTTTGAAAGAAGACCGCAACAAAATCAGGCTCAAAATTTCAATTTGCTTGCCGATGGAATTCGCAATGGATTCGGGAATAACAAATACCAGGCTCACCATTTCAAAAAACAGCAACAGCGTAAACGATATTTCCACGGCTTGCAGGAAATGGATTTGGCCCCACATGCCCGGCAATTGCAACATGCCGGTGTAGTTGACCAAGGCCACTGCGATGCTCAACACAAACACCGTTACCAACGCCACGCTCAGCAGATAAGCCGTCCGCTTGCTTTCCCAGATGAGTTGTAGGGGTAAATAAGTTGCCTGTACGATGCGAGCCAGTAGTAGCATAAGTGGTAGTCTATTTACAGCATTTTCAAACTCATATATTACTCAACAATAATGAACGCAAAAAAGCCAGCCACTCAGGCAGAAACCTGAACAGCTGGCTTTAGGATGCAACCCGGACGCGGGAAAGTCTTATCAGGCAGCAGGCGCACCGGCACGGCCCAACAGGAAACGACCGCAAAGGGCGTGCTTACGCGCCTTTCGAGGCCAGAATGTCTACCATTTCAATGTGGGGCGGGCTAGCCCACAGGTCGGCGTGGGTGCCCAGGGCGGCGGCTACCTGCCCGGCGAGATGGGCTTTGCGGCCGGCTTCATCGAGGAAAGTATCGAAAATACCGAACGTAGAAGGGCCCAGGCGCAGGGCGTACCAGGTGGTCGTAGCAGGCTCCGCTTCGACGATGGGCAGGGCCCCGGCCAGAAAATCGGCGACGGTCTGCTCATGACCAGGTTTTACTTCGAGGCGAACTAACAGCGCAACTTTTACCATGACAGGAAGAAAAATGAGTGAAATATTCTCTACAACAAAAGCGGAGGAGTTTTGGCGGTGAAGAACTAAAAGCTACACGATGAAGCGCACCACGGATTGCACCACGCCGGCATCGCGCAGAATGCGGTTGTGGCCCAGGCCGCGCGTGGCGTGCAGCACCGCGCCGGGCCAGGCGGCCACAATCTGCCCACTTTCGGCGAAAGGGATGATTTCGTCGGCCTCGTCGTGCAGCACCAGCACCTTTTCGGCCCCGATGGACGGCCCCGAGACGGCAGCGGCAAAGGAATCGGCGGGCCGGCCGGTATTCTGCTCGATGTGGGCCGCAAACCGCGCCACCAACCCTTGGGGCAGGTGCAGGAAATCGGCAAACCGCTCGGCCACCACCCGCGGCCCCACCGGCGCACTAATGAGCACGAGGCGCGGCAATGCCGCCCCCGCCGGCAGCCGCACCGGCAGCCCCGCCACCGACGCCGCCCCAAACGAGTGCGCCACGATGGCGCGCACCGCCCCCAACGTATTCACCACCGCCTGCACGGCCCCACCAAAATCGGTGAGCGTGACCTGCCGGCCGCTCGATTCGCCGTGCGCGGGACCATCGAGGGCCACCACGCGGTAGCCGGCCGCCAGCAGCGGGGCCACCCACGCCCCCCAAAAGCTGGCCCGATGCTCCCAGCCGTGCACCAGCAGCACCGCCGGGGCGGCAGCCGGCCCCCACTCATACACGGCCACGGTGCCGGTACCGGCCGCCACGGTGCGGCGGCGAGCACTGGCCAGGGCGGGGCCTTCCCAGGCTTTGAGGGCCAGGCGGCGCGGCGTCACAAACAGCCCCCACGCCTGCCGAAACGCCCGCGTGGGCATTATGGCCCACTGCACCCGCAGCTGCCAGCGTAGCCAGCGCAAGCCCGGCGGCGGCGAAGGATAGCGAATTTTAGGAGCAGCAGGCAGCGGGGCAGCGGTCATAAGTAAGGAATGCGCGGGCGAATAGGTATTGGTCATCGGCGAGCGATTGTAGCACATGCTTCAGTTTGTGCCGCGTCAGGATTAACAGGTATTTTTCAATAATCCATTACTGCACAAGCTAAAGCATGTGCTACAGGCAGTCGAATTAAGCCAGCAGCTCCAACCGCAGCTGGCCCACTATCACCTGAAAGGGCGTTTCGTCGTGCACGCGGGCTACTTGCAGGGCCCCGGCCAGCGTAGTGAGTACCTGCGCCGCCTTTGCCGCCGGGCTGCCCACGAAGCGCAGGGTACCCGTGACCCGGCCCACGGCCAGCACCTGGGCCAGCCACTCGGTCAGCTCGCGGTTGAAGGTGCGGAGCTCGGCCTGCATGGGCACGGGCAGGGTCCGGAAATCGGCCGCCAGCGCGCCAAACAGGCACACGCGGCGCTCATGGCCGAGGTGCGTGTCATACACCGCCAGCAGGGCTTCGAATTGCGCGACGGGCAGCAGGTCGGCCACGCGGGGCAGGTCGCGCCACTTGCGCAGGCGGCGCAGCTGCCGAGCCACAATTGCCATGCCCAGGTCGTCCTTGCTCGGGTAGTGGTAATGAATGGCGGCCGGCTTCACCCCCAATTCTTTGGCCAGATGCTGGTAGCTGAAGGCATTAAAGCCCCGTTCCAACAACAGCCCTTCGGCCAGGTCGAGGATGCGGATGCGGGTGTCAGCAGGAATGATGGGGATTGTAGGGGCAGTGGTCATTTCAGGACAAATATACTACTTACTTACTAATTAGTAAGTTTTTTTAGTTAATACAAGAAAGCGCCCTCCTGATCAGGAAAAGGGCTTTTTGGAAGAACCCAAGGTAAAGGAGCTACTGCAAAAGGGCTCGACGGGCTAGGCGGTTTTCCTCAATTAGCCCATACTGCGAAGTAGCCGCAGAGCGGCGGCAGGTCTGTAGAAAGGCAAACGGTTAAGAAGCTGTCTGAGTTAATTTTGCAAGATGGATGCCTCCGCTATTTTGACCTGAAAGCTATATAGCTCAGGCCTTTGCGCTCGCGACTGGCAGCGGCTGTAGCCGCTGCTGGTGGTCAAGCGGCGCAGCAAATGGCCGCTGGTGGAAATCGTCAATGCCATTTTGTACGTGCTCAAAAACGGGTGCGTCTGGCGGGACGTACCGGGCGATTTACCGCCCTGGAGCACGGCGTACTGGTACTTTGACAAGTGGGAAGCCGACGGCACCTGGGCGCGGGTAAGCGCCTGTTTGACGGTGAGCAGCCGGGAACACGCCCAAAAAAAGCCTGCCCCACGGCCGTGATACTCGACACGCAAAGCGTCAAAAATACGGCCACGGCCACCGGAGCCACCGTGGGCTTCGACGCGGGCAAGTTGGTCAAGGGGCGTAAACGCCTGGTGCTCACCGACACGCTGGGCCATGTGCTGGCCAGTCGGGTGCTGCCCACCGATGCGGTGGACGGCGCCGCGGCCATTGCTTTTGGGACGAGGTGGCCGCCACGCACGAACTGCTGGGGGCCATCCAGGTCGTTTTCGTGGACAGTTCCTTTCACGGCGGTTTCCGCCGGCACCTGGCCCGGCGCTACGGCATCCGGGTCGAGAAACCGGTGCACGTACTGGTGCGGAAAACCAATTTCTGCATCCACGCCTGGCGCTGGATTGTCGAGCGCACGTTCGCGTGGCTCGACATGAACCGGCGCTTGCCCAAAGAATACGACCGGACGTTGCGTCATGCAAATGCCTGGATTGCAATAGTTAACATTCGCAGAACCCTGAAGTTCTGCTAACTCAAACAGCTTCTTAGAAAGCCGGCATTGCACACCTAAAAACTGATAATCAACTCCTTATGCCATGCGGTCGATTGAATTGTACCGGGATGCAGTGGCTATTCCGCCGGCCGGTTTTCCTCGGCCTGGCCCAGGGCGGCCACCGCCGCCTGCACGGCTTCGGCGCGGAAGGCGGGGGCGGTGCCGGGGGCTTTTAGCAGGCGCAGCAGGCGCTGGTATTTCTGGCGGCCTTCGGCCAGCATCTGCTCGCTCACTTCGATGATGAAAACGCCGAAGGGCTCGTTTTTTTGCACGCCCACCAGCAGGAACCGCTCGGCGCGCAGGGCATCGGTGTAGAAGGCGGCCTGCCGGTCGTAGTCGTAAGCCGAGCATTGCCAGAGGAAATGGTCGGCGTCGCGGGCGCTGGTGGTTTTGAAGTCGATGATGGTGAACGGCTCGTCGGGGTGAGCCACCACGAGGTCGGCCCGCAGCTTACAGAGCGTGTCAGATTCGGGCTCGGTGAAAAGCACGCTCACTTCGGGAGTTCCGTACTCCAGCAGGCTGACCAGCTGCGTGTTCAGCTTCACGCCCTCCACCAGCCACCACACCAGCGTATCGTTCAGGCCGGGCTGGCCGGCCACGTAGTCGGCGGGTTCCAGCAGGGCGGTATGGAAAGCGGTGCCAAAGCTCAGGGCGCCTTCGTTGGCACTGGTTTGGGGGCGGGGCGGGCGGCCGTCGAGGGCATCGCGCAGGCGCGAGAGGTCGGAATTGGCAATGGCGGGTAGGGCGCGGTAGGTATCGTAGTCGAGGCGCAGCAGGTCGGGGCGCGGGGCGGGCAAAGTTGGCATAGGTCAATAACAGCATAAGCCCGCATTTGGTGGCAGGTCCGGCCCGCAAAAACCGGTCTGACCACCCCTGAAAAGCCGTCAGACCGGCTCACTACTCGCCAATAACAACCTGATTGATAGCCGCCAAAATTATTTTAGCAATTCCCGGGCAATGAGCTGCTGAAAATTAATGGCTGAGAAAATACAGCTCCAGCCGCAGGCGGTTCTCGCTGCGCCTGGGGCCGCCCAGCACCACCCGCTCCGGGCTGGTAGGCGCGGCCGATGCCAGCAACACGCCATCGTTTTTGAGTGTGCGGTCGACCACCGCCTGGCAATAGGCAGTGATGGCGAAGTTGTAGGAGCCCGTTTCCAGACCGGTCAGCGTCGACACGCTATTCAGGTATGGAACGGCGACGGCCCCCACGGCCAGCCCCTGCTGATTGCCGCGCCCGGCCAGGTACGAAACCAGGCTGCCGGGCGGCGGCAGGTAGCGCGTGGTGGAGCCCGGTAGCGCTTCGAGCACCAGATGCGCCTGCACAATGGTGATGCCGGAGCCAAAGGCGCGCAGGTTATTCAGGTACAGAATCTCGATTTTGGTCTACAGGCCCAGCGCGCCATCGATGTAGCTTTCCTGGGCGGCACGCGACACGTCGAGCGCCTGCAACGAAGTAGTGAGCGGCGTGAGGGGCGTGCCCGTGCCGTCGGTGGCTACCTGGTAGAAATGCTCGGCACCCGCAGCCAGGGCAAAGTCCTTCACAATGGCCGTAAGCGGGTCGAGGGGCAGGTGCGTGTACAGGCTCAGGGCGGCCCCGGCGGTACTCACCTGGCTGCGGAACAGGGCCGCGTCGTCGGCCGCATCGGGCTTCAGCACCAATACAAGGGAATCAAATACTTCGTCGGTAGTGGGCGCGCAGGCCGCCCGCTGGCCCACCCACACAAAGCTGCGGGCCGTGATGATGCCAAGGCGTGGGTCGTGGTAGTGCCCCACCAGCAGGTTATCGGTGATAGAATTGGCTATCAGTCGTGTAGCACCGTGGCCACCCGCACCGTCAGGGTGTCGACGTAGTAAGCCGTGCTGCCGGTGCTGGTGGCGGGCAAATCGAGCGCGATATTGCCCACCGGGTCGCAGGCGGTGGCGGCAGCGGCCACAGCCAGCAGCGCCAGCTGCAGCCCCCGCCGCCACCAGCCTGCCCCCGCCGGCCGGCCGGCGGCGAGCCCTTTCCCATAGGAAGTGCCCGCCTGGATAGCGGGGCGCTTAGTCCACATCGGTAGCGGGCTCCAGTTTCCAGAGGTCGTCGTAGCGGATGCTGCCGCCTACGCCCAGCCCGACGTAGCCGTAGTCGCCCAGGCCAAAAGCTGCCGCCAGGGTGCGGGAGGCCCCGCTGAACTCGGTTTTCTGGTGCCAGCTGTCATCCGTGGGGCTGTAGGCCCAGCAACTGAGTGACTGGGTGTCTTTGCTGCCCAGCGTGACGTAGCTGGTATTGGCAATGGTGAAGGCCACGCCGTAGGCCCGGGGCACGGCGCTGAAGTCGAAGCCGGTGCCGTTGGTAGTCGTGCCCTCCAGCTTGCGGTGCTCGGTCCAGGTTTCGGTGGTGGGGTTGTAGCTCCAGTTATCGGTCTGGTACGTGCCGTTGTCGAGGCCCGTGCAGATGTAGCCCTCATTGTTGGCCACAAACGCCACCGCTCCCAAGCGCTTGTTGCCACCGAAGCTGGGCTTCTGGGTCCACACGTCGGTGCTGGGGTCGTACTGCCAGAAGTCTTTCTTGTAGTTACCGTCGTAGCCGGTGCCCACGTAGCCTTTGTCGTTGGCGGCGAAGGCCACGGCCTGATAGCGCCCCACGCCCGGAAACGGCGCCAGCTGCTTCCAGGTATTGGTGCCGGGCACATACTGCCAGAAATTGGTGTACTTGTCGGTGCCATCGGTGCCGAGGCCCACGTAGGCCTTGCCGTCAATCACGAAGCTTACCGCACCGCTCCGGGCCAGGCCCTCAAACTGCGAGCGGCCATACCAGGCGCCAATGATGGAGGCGACATCCGTTGAGTCTTTTGTGCAGCTGTTCAGGCTGGCTAAAATCAGCAGCAATACTGCCAGTAATCGGGTTGTTTTCATGGGAAGCTGAATGGTGATTTGTGCCTGTAGAGGGCTGGCCACACCATTTCCGGTTGCAGGCCCCCTTTCCCCGGATGCCTTATTTTCTCCCAAACCAGGGGTTTCCACCTCCTAACGGGCCACTATCATCGCCCAGCCCGTAGCTTTCATTGGTCACCGGTGTCTTTTCAGGCTCCACTCCTTTCCTTTAACCAGCCTTCCCTCTGATTATGGCTTCCTGGATTCCCTACGCCCTGCTTTCGGCCCTGTTTGCGGCCCTCACCGCCATTTTTGCCAAAATTGGCATCAAGGGTGTCGATTCGGATTTGGCGACGGCCATCCGCACGGTGGTGATTTTGCTGCTGGCCTGGGGCATTGCCATGGCGCGCGGGGCCACGGCAGGGCTGCCGGCCCTCACGGGGCGCACCTGGCTGTTTCTGGTGCTGTCGGGCGTAGCTACGGGGGCATCGTGGCTGTGCTATTTCCGGGCTTTGAAATTGGGGCCGGTAACGAAGGTAGCCCCGGTCGATAAGCTAAGTGTGGCGCTGGCCATGCTACTGGCAGTGGCCTTTTTGGGCGAAACCATCAGCCTGAAAGGTGCCCTCGGCGCCGGGCTGATTCTGGCCGGCACCGTGGTGCTGGTGTGGGCATAAGCATCACCGATTAATGAAAATAAGCTGAGTAGCAAGCGCTTATTCAGACATCACAAAGTACAATGATACCCCCTGCATTTGCACTGCAGGGGGCTTTTCCGCATCTAATACATCCGTAAATACTAAAATCAATAAGCTGTTTTCAAGAGAGCTTAGAAATTGCATCTTTTTTTATAATGCGTACCATTTTTACTTCATTTACGTATTTTAATTATAATTGAGCGCCATGAAAAAGATTATCACCTATTAGAGTTGTTTCGAAGCAAAAAGCCTTGATAATCAATTAATTATGTCAACAATAAAAACCGACAAAAATTGCAAAGAGAATGTCTAAGCCACATTGCCAATAAAATTAGCGCGATTTCATGCCTGTAATAGGCTGATTTTAAGCACAAACATTACGCAACAAGTCTATTTATTACTGACCATTATGCTACTGCTTGGACGGGCTTTCAGTAGCCAAGCCCAGTGCACGTTCACGGCTGTGAAAGACGGCTATTTCTACGACCCTGCTACCTGGCAGGCGTCCAGCTCAAAATGCACCGGCACGGCCCCCGTTTCCAATAGCGACGCCACCATTGTCATCAACGGCTTTAACGTGGTGCTGAATGGAGACTACGCCGTGGCTAAAAACGGCTCTATTTCCCTGCTGGACGGCGGTTCGCTGATTGGCGGGGCCAATCTGACGCTGGGCGATGGCAGCGGCGGCCTCACCGATACCAACCTCCTGGTGAGCGCGGGCAGTACCCTGCGCGTAGCCCAGCTGACGGTGGACAAGGCCCGGGTGATGGTGATGGCGCAGGGCACGGCGACCACCCCCACCCTACTCAGAACCGACTGCAACTTGATACTGGTAAACTCCGACATCATTGACAATAGCCGGGTGGTTATCAACGGCAGCATCGACCTGACCCGGGGCGGGGCCAATAATACGCTGTGTGGCACGGGCAGCTTACGCATTGGCGGCTGCGTATTTGGCAATAACGGAGCCTTCAAAAAGCTGGCTGCCAACTGCGCCTCCTCCCTCGTCACCGTGTGCGCCCTGCGCCTGACCACTGGCTGCCCCGGCCCCATCGATGCCACCAACAATTCGGAGCTGGAATGCCAGAGCCTGGCGGTGTGCACCGGCCCGCTCCCCGTCGAGCTGGTGATATTTACGGCCACCGTAACCGGGCGGCAGGGTGTGGCCCTGCACTGGGTTACGGCCTCGGAGAAAAACAGCAAGGAGTTCGTGATTGAGCACTCGGCCGATGGCAAAAACTTCAACGCGCTGCACACGATGGCGGCCGCCGGCAGCACGCAGGCCCGTACTACCTACGACTACACCGACGAGCAGCCGCTCTTCGGCGCCAGCTATTACCGCCTTCGCCAGGTCGATTTCGATGGCACCACGGCCTACTCGCCGGTGCAGGTGGTGCGCCCGGGCAGCGCCAACGCCGAGGAGCTAGCCGTGTACCCCGGCAGCCAGGCCCACCAGTGGGTGGTGAGCACCAGCCTGCCCGCCGAAGTGCTGGCTACCGGCCCAGCTACCGTGCGCGTATTCGATGCCCTGGGCCGCAGCCAGCAGATGACCTGCACGCCCCAAGCCGGCCAGCCCGGCCGCTGGCTGCTCGACCTGCGCACGCTGCCCACGGGCATCTACATTGTGCGGCTGGTATCGGCGGCGGGCTCGTTCAGCCAGCGCATTACGCAGTAGCTACAATCCGGGCAATTAGTTGACCATGGGCCGCCTGAGCTTTCGAGCGCGGGCGGCCTTTAGGGTTTAGCCCAGCGCCACGTCAGCGACACGTTGAACACGCGGCCTTCCACAGGCGCCCACAGCTCGCGGAAAACCGGGTTGTCCAGCGGAGCGAGCACTACTTTTTCCTGGCGCGTCTGGCGGTAGTCGAACAGGTTTTCGCCATTCAGAGCCAACGTAAAATTGCCCGCGTGGTAGCGCAGCAGCGCGGCAAACAGCGGGTAGCCGGGCGTGGTATGCCCATCGGACAGGTATTGCTGGCCAATATAGGAGGCTTCGAGGCCGGCACTGAGCGCATCGGTGAACTCCACCAACCCTACGGCCGCAAACTTGTGCCGGGCGGCCAGCGGCAGGTGCGGGTTCAGAGCATCGTACTGCCGGCGGGCATCGGTGAAAACGTAGCCGAGGTAGAGCTCGGTCTCGTCGGCCCGCAGGCGCACGTAGGTTTCGAGGCCGCGCGTGGAGAGCGGAGCCGCGGCATTCTGCCAGGTAAGGTAATTGGCCTGAAATGGCCCCGTAAAACCCAGCCCATTCAGCACCAACGGATTGCCTACACGAGTGAAGAAAAATGACTGATTCACGCTCAGCACCAGCGGCTCGTCGAAGCCGTCGAAGGTGCGCTGGTAGTTCACGTCGCCGTTCAGGCCAAAGGAAGTTTCGGCGCTCACGCCTTGTAGCGCCTTTACCAAGTGATAATTTCGCTCGTCGAGGCTGTTGATGTAGGGCACCGGGGCGCGGTAGCCCAGGCCGGCGTTGAGGCGGGCCGTCACGGCCGGGCTGGCTTTGTAGAGCAGGGCCAGCCGGGGCAGTACAAAGGTCCCATACTGGTTATGGTGGTCGAGGCGCAGGCCGGCTTGCAGGCTCAGGCGCGGCAGTACGCGCCAGTCGTCCTGGACAAACGCGCCCAGCGTGTGGTAGGTGTAGGGGCTGCGCAGCGGCGTGGCGCTGCGGTTGAAGGAGGCCAGCTGCTCGCCGTTGGCGTTCAGGCCCACTACCAGGGTGTGGCGCGGGCCGGCCGCGTGCAGGTAGCTGGCCTCGGTGTAGTAGGTGGTCTGGTAGGCGGTGAAAGCATTGGAATTGGTGTTCACGTCGCGGATAAAATCCGTGATGGTGCCCTTGACGGTGAGACGGCCGCCGGCCAGGCTGTCGTTGGTATACAGCAGGTCGGCGGTGTTGCGCAGGCTGGTATTATCGATGTAGAATGTGTGGCCGCCCACCGGGTCGTAGCCCTTTTGCAGTACCACAATATCGCCGGCCCGGCGATTTTCCAGCATACCGGTGTAGCCCAGCGCCACCTGGCTATGGGTGTTGGGATAGAAAAACAGGCGCGGGTGCAGGTTGAAGCTATGCACCCGGGGCACGTCCACGAAGCCGTCGCCGTCCACGTCTTTTTCCTTTTGATTGACGAGCCCCGCAAAGACCGAGTAGCCCCAGCGCCGCCCACGCCGAGCCGCGAACCCGTTCAAATCCGTCTCGCGCAACGTGGTCTGGTTGAAGCTGGCGGCGTACTGCGGCGTGCCCAGCGTGGGCGTTTTACTCACCAGGTTCACCAGCCCGGCAATGGCCCCGCCACCATACAGCGTCGAATTCGAGCCCTTGATTAATTCCACCTGCCGCAAATCGAGCGGCGGTACCGTGAGCAGCCCAAACGAGCCCGCGAAGCCGCCGTACAGCGGCAGACCGTCGCGCAAAATCTGAGTGTACTGCCCCGGCAGGCCCTGCAGGCGCAAATCCAGGTTGCCGGTGGTGGGCGAAGTGGGCTGAATCTGGGTGCCCGCGATATCGCCAAACAAGCTGGCAATGCTGGCCGGCCTGATGCTGCTTTCCTCCTCCATCTCCTCGGCCCCCAGCACCTCCACGCGGGTGGGCAGGTCCTCGATGCGCGAGTTGGTGCGGGTAGCCGTTACCAGCACTTCCTGCTCAATCGCCACGCCGCCCGGGGCCAGCAGCAGCAGCAGCCCCGCCCCTGCCGCCGGGGCCACCACGAAGCGCGTCCGGTAGCCCAATGCGCTGATGAGCAGGATTTTGCCGGCTGCTGGGGCGGGCGTGAGCACGGCCATCCCCGTAGCATCGGTGGCCGCCCCCACGCCCGTGCCCGGCACCACCACGCTGGCCCCAATCAGGGGCTCGTGGCGTAGCGAGTCGCGCACCTGCACGCGCAGGGCCTGGGCGTAGCTGGCCGTGGGCACCCCCGCCGCAACCAGCACCGCCAGCCAACAGCTACTAAACCACCAAAACGAAAATCGAGAAAACATACCAGAAGTAACTGCAGAATAATCTGTAAAACTACAGTGCGCTACTGCGCTAATTCTGTGCAGAATCTGTGGCTACACGGCCAAGCAAGCAGCTCCGGCACGTTTCCGCACCAGAGCTGCTCAGGAATTCACCAATAATACCGCCGGCTCGTCGCCAGCAGGTTTTCACTACTTATTTGAACAGCTCGCTCCGGCGGAGATGGCGGCATCCACGAACTCCTGTTCGAGTTTTCACTACTTATTTGAACAGCTCGCTCCCCTCCTTCCACCGCGCCACTTTGGCCGCGATTTCTGCTAGTCCCAAATTGTGAATGCTCCCCAGATGGGTGGTCTGAAACTCGCGGTGCGGCACGTAGCTGCCATCCTCCACGCTGCGCCCCACCTGCTGGTACGCATCGCGAAACGGCACACCGGCGATAATTAATTGATTGATATTCTCGACCGAAAATATCGGGTCGTATTTCGCCTGCTCAATCACGCCCTCTTTAATCTTGATTTCGGGCAGCGCAAACAAAAGCATATCCAGCAGGTCGGCAAACTGCATCATCGGCCCGAACAGCAGCTCCTTCAGCAGTTGGAAGTCGCGGTGGTAGCCGCTGGGCAGGTTACTGGTGGCCAGGATAATGTCGTTAGGCAGCGCCTGCAGGCGGTTGGCATGGCCGCGCACCAGCTCAAACACGTCAGGGTTTTTCTTGTGTGGCATGATGCTCGAACCCGTCGTGAATTCCTTGGGCAGGTTCACAAAGCCCAAATCCTGGCTGTTGTACAGCACCAAATCATACGCCAGCTTGCCCAGTGTGCCGGCCGCGCCCGCAATGGCAAAGGCCAGTGTTTTCTCGGTTTTGCCGCGCAGCATCTGCGCGCCCACGCTGCTCACGGCCACGCTGCCAAAACCCATTTCCCGAGTCGTCATTTCGCGGTCAATCGGGAAGCTGCTGCCAAAGCCCGCGCCCGAGCCCAGCGGGTTCTGGTCGGCCACTTTGTGGGCCGCCTCAAACAGCGCCAAATCCAACAGCAAATGCTCGGCATAAGCCGAAAACCACAGCCCGAAGCTGCTCGGCATTGCCGCCTGAAAGTGCGTGTAACCCGGCAGCAGGTCATTTTTGTGGGCTTCGGCCTTTTGCAGCAGCACTTCCACCAAGGCCACTATTTTGGCCGAAATCTGCTCGGCATAATCCTTCAGGAAAAGCTGGATAGCCGTCAAAACCTGGTCATTCCGCGAGCGGGCGGTGTGAATTTTCTTGCCCGCATCACCGAATTTCTCGGTTAGGTAAGATTCAATCTTGGAATGCACGTCCTCAAAGTCATCCTCAATCTGAAACGTGCCGGCGGCCACCTGCGCCAGCAGCTCATCGAGCCCGATAATAAGCTCCTGCCGTTCCGCTTCCGAAATCATGCCCACTTTAGCCAGCATATTGGCCTGGGCTTTCGAGGCCAGCATATCGAACGGCGCGAGGTACATATCCAGCACCCGGTCCTGGCCCACCGTGAATTTTTCGATGGTATCGTTTACCGAAAACCCTTTTTCCCAAATTTTCATAGTGCGCTATTCTCTAAATTCATGTAGAACGTCATGCTGAGCTTGTCGAAGCATCTCTACCGCGCAGAGTAAACCCTGCTGATTGGATTACTTGCGCAGTAGAGATGCTTCGGCAAGCTCAGCATGACGATTTGGTTTTGTTCAACCTATTTTAAAACCTGAAACCCTCCAGCAATTCAATATAATCCCGAATTCCCGCTCGAATCTCGCTCACCAAGATAAACTCGTCCGGCGTGTGCGAGCGGGCACTTTCGCCGGGCCCCATTTTCAGCGTTTCAAACGGCATCATCGACTGGTCCGACAGCGTCGGCGAGCCATAAGTCATCTTACCCATCGCCAACCCCTTCTGAATTAGCGGATGATTTTCACTGATGCATGAGGAATTTAAATGCGTGGAGCGCGGCACAATTTCCGACTGCAATTTCTCCCGCAGGAAATCAACAATTTCCTGGTTCTGGTACAACTCATTCGTTCGCACGTCGATTACGAACTGGCACCTATCCGGCACCACATTGTGCTGCGTACCGGCGCTAATTTGCGTCACCGTCATTTTCACCGGCCCCAGCAGCGGCGACACATCAGGAAACGGAAAGCCCCGCAGCCACTGAATATCATCCAACGCTTTGTAGAGGGCATTCTCACCTTCCTCGCGGGCGGCGTGGCCGGTTTTACCATTGGTAGTACAGTCCAGCACAATCAGACCCTTTTCGGCGATTGCCAGATTCATCCCTGTGGGCTCACCCACAATTCCCAGGTCAATTTTCCCTAATTCCAGCAGCACGCTACGGATGCCATTGGCACCCGAAATCTCCTCCTCGGCGGTGATGGCACATATCAGATTAAAGGCATTCGATTTATTCTGAAAATAAAGGAATGTCGCCAGCAAACTCACGGCCGAAGCGCCCGCATCATTACTACCCAAACCGGTTAATTTATTCCCGTTCAGAGCTGCGCCAAATGGGTCGGCCGTCCAGCCCGCACCGGGCTTCACCGTGTCGTGGTGCGAGTTGAGTAATACCGTTGGTTTGCTCGCGTCAAAATGCGCCGAAACGGCCCATACGTTATTCTGCTGCCGCTTCGCTGCTACTCCGTGCGCCAATAGAAACTCCTGAATTAGCGTGGCAGTGCCAGCCTCTTCGCGGGAGAAAGAGGGTGTTTTTATGAGCCGGATTAATAAATCAACGGCATCATTGTTCAGTTGCTCAATTAATTCAGCCATAGCGTCGTTTTCAAATCCTCATTGATGTGCAGCGCGTGTTCGATAACAACTTTATCAACGCCGAATTGCAGCGCGTCAAACGCATTTTCTAATTTGGGCAGCATGCCGTCGGCGATAATGCCGCTTTCTTTTAATTCGGCGTAATCCGCAAGATTAATTTTCATAATTACGGAATCATCGTCGTTAATATCCGTGAGCACGCCGCGCTTTTCAAAGCAGAAATGTAATGCTACTGCATATTTCTTACTTAACGCTTTGGCGACGGAAGCGGCAATGGTATCGGCATTGGTATTTAATAGCTGGCCGTGGCCGTCATGATTAATCGGGCAGAAAACCGGCGTCAAACCGAGCGTCAGAAACTGATGCACCAACTCTGTATTTACACTGGCCTCGCTCAGGTCGCCTACGAAACCGTAGTCGATATCACGCACCGGGCGCTTCACGGCCTGAATCACGTTGCCATCGGCACCACTGAGGCCCAACGCGTTGACGCCATGGCTTTGCAGCGCTACCACAATTTGCTTGTTGGTCTTGCCGGCGTAAAACATGGTTACTAAATCCAGCGTGTCGGCGTCGGTAATGCGGCGGCCATTTATCATGCGCGGGGCGATGCCCAGATTTTTCATCATTTCGCTGGCGCCTTTACCACCGCCGTGCACCAGAATTTTCGGCCCCCTAATTTTGGAAAACAAGCGCACGAATTCCCACAAATCAGCCTCGCTGTCAATTATACCGCCACCTATTTTAAATATTTTTAATTTGGATTTCATCACTACTTCACATACGCGCAAACCCAGCGTCGGGCAAGTGCTATTTTAAAAAAACCACCGGAAAGGTTGCAGGCAAAAGTAGGAGCTTTTACATTTGTGCCAGAATTGAACCACTTGGTTCGCTGCTTCGTTAAAGCGCCGAATCACTTTGACTTTCATCATGCCCCTCCTCGTTTCCACGTCTTCCATGCTCGCCTCCGCCGTTCGGCCGGGTGCAGCCGGCGTGTGCCAAACGACTTGCGCGCTGGTGCGACGACCCTAGCGGCTTCAGCAGCCGCATGTTGGCCCCTTGGCCAGCCCCTTTTGAGCCGGGCTAGTATCCGCTCAACTTACAGACAGGTTTGGGCTTTAGCAGGAAATCACCGTGTAGCAATGCGGGTTTTCCGGACAGCCGCGCATCTATCCCTAAGTTTCTAATAATCAATGACAATTCGGGTTGCAACTGCAGCGGACGCACAGTACGCTGAACAATTATGCCAGTGGTACGTCGAGTCGGCCAAAACGCGGGGCACCGGCATCGCCAAGCGCGAGCCGGCCTATGTGGCCACGAAAATGGCCAGCGGCGACGGCATCATCGCCTTCGTCGATGGCGAGCTTGCGGGGTTTTGCTACATCGAAACCTTTGATGACAAGACCTTTGTCGTTAACTCCGGCCTGATTGTGAACGCCGAAATCCGCAAAGGTGGCGTAGGCAAGGCCATCAAGCAGGCCGTGTTCGAGCTGTCGCGCAGCAAGTACCCGCAGGCCAAGATTTTCGGCATCACGACCAGTCTGGCCGTGATGAAAATCAACACCGACCTCGGCTACGAGCCCGTTACCTTCTCGGAGCTGACCACCAGTGAAGACTTCTGGAAAGGCTGCAAAAGCTGCAAAAACTATAGCATCCTGATGGAGAATGAGCGCAAGCTGTGCCTCTGCACGGGTATGCTGTATGACACGCCCGAAAAGCAGCTGGTGCAGTTGCAGGCACCCGATTTTGCGGCCCTGGACCAGAAAACAGAATCGGCTTCCTAGCTTGTGCGGTAAGCTTTCGCCGGCACCGCAGGGCCGTGTCCCTGCTAACATCTTAACTATCCAATGGCAAGCTAAAGCTTACCGCACACTCGAAAAATGAAGAAAAAAGCCATACTTGCCTACAGCGGCGGCCTCGACACCTCGTTTTGCGCCGTGTATTTGTCGCGCGACCTTGATTTGGAAGTGCACACCGTCATCGTCAACTCCGGTGGCTTCACGGCCGAGGAGCTGTCCGCCATCGAGAAGCGCGCCTACGAGCTGGGTTCGGTGAAGCACGAGGTGATTGACGTAACCACCCGCTTTTACCAAGACTGCCTGCGCTACCTGCTGTTCGGCAACGTGCTAAAAAACGACACGTACCCGCTGAGCGTGAGCGCCGAGCGCATGTTCCAATCGCTGGCCATTGCCGAGTATGCCCGCGCCAACGAGGCCGACTACATCGTGCACGGCAGCACCGGAGCTGGCAACGACCAGGTGCGCTTCGACGTGGCTTTTTCGGTTATTTCGCCCAAAACGGAGATTCTCACGCCCATCCGCGACCTGAAACTGTCGCGCCAGGCCGAGATTGAGTACCTACAAAAACAGGGCTTCGAGATGAGCTGGGAGAAGGTGAAATATTCCATTAATAAAGGCATCTGGGGCACCAGCGTGGGCGGTGTTGAAACGCTGACTTCGCACGAAGCTTTGCCGGAAAGCGCCTACCCGTCGCAATTGCAGCGGCACGATTCGGAGCGCGTGGAAATCACCTTCGAGAAAGGTGAGCCCGTGGCCCTGAATGGTGAGACGATGGACCCAGTAGCCCTGATTCAGAAGCTGAACGAACTGGGTTCGGCTTTCGCCATTGGCCGCGACACGCATGTGGGCGATACCATCCTGGGTATCAAGGGCCGCGTGGGCTTTGAGGCGCCCGCGCCGCTCATGCTCATCAAGGCGCACCACCTGCTGGAGAAGCACACCAGCACCCGCTGGCAGCTGCTGCACAAGGACTACATCGCCAACTGGTACGGCACGCTGTTGCACGAGGCCCAGTACCTCGACCCGGTGATGCGCGACATGGAGGCGTTCCTGCAATCGTCGCAGAACCGCGTATCGGGTAAGGTGTTCGTACAGCTCCACCCCTACCGGTTCGAGCTGCTCGGCATCGAGTCTAAGTATGATATGATGCAGTCGAAAGTGGCCACGTATGGGGAAGAGAATAATGCCTGGGATGCGCGGGATGCGCGTGGTTTCATCAAGATTTTCGGTAATCAACTGAAGATTAGCGCTAGTTTAAACGAGTAGCGCGGACTTTTAGTCCGCGGGTCTGACCGCTAGCATACTGTCCATCCCTACTCTCAACCGGGTTCGCCGATTCCACATACCCGCGGACTAAAAGTCCGCGCTACGCCATGCAAAACACCAAAATCATCGCCGGCATCGTGGGCGGGGCCGGCTACACCGCCGGCGAGCTTATCCGCATTCTGCTGCACCACGAGTTCGTGGAGCTAGGCGGCATCGTGAGCTCGTCGAACGCCGGCAACCAGGTGCACCAGGTGCACGACGATTTGGTGGGCGAAACCGATTTGGTGTTCGCCTCCGAGCTGGCCGGCGATGAGGACGTGGTGTTTCTGTGCCTGGGCCACGGCAACTCCAAAGCCTGGCTGCTTAAAAACGCCCTGCCCGCAACCACCCACGTCATCGACCTGAGCAACGATTTCCGCCTGACGGCCGATGCTGAATTTGAAGGTCGCGAGTTCGTATACGGCCTGCCGGAGCTGAACAAAAACCGTATCCAGCAGGCCCAGAGCATTGCCAACCCGGGGTGCTTCGCCACGGCCATTCAGCTGGCGCTGCTGCCGCTGGCGAAAGCCGGCAAGCTCACCCACGACATCCACGTGTCGGCCATCACCGGCTCGACCGGCGCGGGCCAGAGCTTGGCGGAAACGGTTCATTTCTCGTGGCGCTCCAACAACGTGTCCATCTACAAGCCCTTCACGCACCAGCACCTCGGCGAAATCGGTGAGAGCCTGGCGCAGCTGCAGCCGCAGTCGGATGCCGATATTCACTTCATCCCCTACCGTGGCAATTTCGCGCGGGGCATCTTCGCCAGCGTCTACACGCCCTCGGAGCTGACGCAGGACGAGGCGCGGGCGCTGTACCAGCAGTTTTATGCCGACGCGCCGTTCACTACGGTGTCGGACAAGGAAATTCACCTCAAGCAAGTGGTGAACACCAACAAATGCCTGCTGCACGTGCAGAAACAAGGCAAACAGCTCTTGATTACCTCGGTGATTGATAACTTGGTGAAAGGCGCGTCGGGCCAGGCGGTGCAGAATATGAATCTGCTGTTTGGCCTGCCGGAAACGACGGGGCTGATGAGTAAGGCTTCATTTTTTTAAATAATGCCTAAAATGAAACGCTCTCTTTTATATTTCATTTTGTTGGCGGCTTGCATATCTATTAGCTGTCTAGAGAAAGATGCTTGTGTAATAGACACGTCAGATTGGACTGAATATAAGCTAGATACCCACTGGATGCTTAAAGCACCAAAAGGCGCTAAAATAATTTATGAAAGAGGTGTAGATTCGGTTCCAGGCAATATCATCTTGGAAGGCAATTCTATAAATCTTGAATTTGACAGCACTTTTGGCAGGTCAAATGATACAGCTTGTAGCTTAAGCAGTGAACTGTCACGCGCTAGAGAAAACGTAACAAGAGGAGATTACAAATTTTTGAACAAACCAGGTATAGAACATATTGCCAAGGCCGACACAATTAATGGCATGGCAGCAATTATTATAACGCCCATGAAAACAGGAGTCGGAGTTACTGATATCTTCATTGATAATTGCAAGCATCATTCTGGACTAGGTATTTATGGAAAAAATCTTTCCGGCGCTAATCAGACTTTGGTTTTAGAAATATTTAAAAGCATTCGGTATAAGGCCGGTAAATAGCAAGCATTAGTCGAAATCATTCTCTGTCTAAAGTAGCTAACAGCTCAAAAAAAACATGGAGCTTTTCAACGTTTATCCCCTCGTCAACATCACGCCCGTGAAGGCGCTGGGCGCCAAGCTGTGGGACGACCAGGGCCAGGAATACCTGGATTTCTACGGCGGCCACGCCGTTATTTCCATCGGCCACAGCCACCCGCACTACGTGCAGCGCCTCACCGAGCAGCTGCAGAACATCGGTTTCTACTCCAACTCGGTGCAGATTCCGATTCAGACGCAGCTGGCGCACAAGCTGGGCCAGGTGTCGGGCTACGATGACTACGCGCTGTTTCTGTGCAACTCGGGGGCCGAGGCCAACGAGAATGCGCTGAAGCTGGCCTCCTTCCACACCGGCAAAACCCGCGTGGTGGCGTTCAAAGGCGCGTTCCACGGCCGTACCTCGGGCGCGGTGGCCGCCACCGACAACCCGAAAATCGTGGCCCCCTTCAATGCCGGCCACGCCATCAGCTTCGTCGATTACGACCTGAAGGCGGTGGCCGAAATCCTGCGCGGCGGCGACGTTTGCGCCGTCATTATCGAGCCGATTCAGGGTGTGGGCGGCATCATCATGCCTTCCGATGATTTTCTGCAGGGGCTGTCGCTGCTGTGCGGCGCGCACAACGTGCTGCTCATCGCCGACGAGGTACAGAGCGGCTACGGCCGCAGCGGTACCTTTTTCGCGCACCAGCACGCCGGCATCCAGCCCGATATCATTTCCGTGGCCAAGGGCATGGGCAACGGCTTTCCCATCGGCGGCATCCTGATTGCGCCGTCGCTGAAAGCCTCATACGGCCTGCTGGGCACCACCTTCGGCGGCAACCACCTGGCCTGCGCCGCCGCCCTGGCCGTGCTCGAAGTCATCGAAAATGAACACCTGCTGGCCCACGCCACCGAGCTGGGCGACTACCTCCGCACCGAGCTGCTGGCCCACGCCGGCGCCGAAGAAATCCGCGGGCGGGGCCTGATGGTGGGCATCAAATACGACTTCCCCATCAAGGAAATCCGCGACCAGCTGCTCACTGAGCACCACATTTTCGTGGGCAACGCCTCCGACCCCACGGTGCTCCGGCTGCTGCCGCCGCTGAATATCACGAAGGCCGAAGTTGACCGGTTTTTGCAGGCGCTGTACACACTTATTCCGGCAGAGGTAAGGAGTTAAGCCGCTTGTGGCCTAACTTGCAGCCCCAATGAGTAGCACGATGAAGTTTACGAGCCAAGCTCCCCTTCTAATTAGCTGCACGCTGCCATTGGCCACTTTTGCGCAGCAGCCGGCTGGTTCTTTCCATGAAAGAGCGGCCACTAACTATTCCTTTCAGCAGTTGTGCCCGCCCGACTTCCCGATGCCTGACATCCGGAAACGGCATTGCGCGGAGCAGATTGATTTACACGCTTTCGCTCCCGTTTGGCTTACAACCTACTTCGGCTGGAACAGACCCCTGATTTACGGTCCTGTTCCAGCCGAAAATGTATCGTGGCTACTACAAAAGCGGGTTAAGGCTACGCCGCACACCCGCCAGACGTCTGGCAGTAAGCTTTCCGGAATCGTCGCAGGCACCTTGGCGAGCCAGGATTCGATTATTGTTGATGGGGATGGTGAGCCCACCTGCCACTCCCTCCCAACTCAACGAGAAAGTAAGCTGCGTGCCTGAGTACTGCAGAAAATCAATAACAGAGTAAACCCCTTATTCTCATAATAAAGTGGAAAACGCTAAATCGGTAAAACTCATCCTCGAAGACGGCACCGAAATCCAGGGCGAATCCTTCGGTGCGTTCACCTCCGCCGCGGGCGAAGTGGTGTTCAGCACGGCCATGACCGGCTACCCCGAAAACCTCACCGACCCGTCCTTCGCCGGCCAGATTCTGGTGCTCACCACCCCCATGGTGGGCAACTACGGCGTGCCCGGCGAGGAACTGTACGAGTCGATTTCCAAGATTTTCGAGTCCGACAAAATTCACATTGCCGGGCTCGTAGTGAGCTACTACTCCGAGGAGCACAGCCACTGGAATGCCGCCAAAAGCCTCGGCGACTGGCTCAAGGAGTACAACATCCCCGGCATTTTCGGCGTCGATACCCGCATGCTCACCAAGAAGCTGCGCGAGAAAGGCGCCATGCTGGGCAAAATCGTGGCCGAAACCGACGTGCCCTTTCACGACCCCAACCTCGACAACCTGGTGGCCCAGGTGAGCCCGGCCGGTGTGCAGCACTACGGCCACGGCCAGCACAAAATCGTGCTCGTGGACTGCGGCACCAAAACCAACATCATCCGCTGCTTCCTGGAGCGCGACGTGGAGCTGATTCGGGTGCCCTGGGACTACGATTTCACGACCTTGGATTACGACGGCCTGTTCCTAAGCAACGGCCCCGGCGACCCCAAAATGTGCGAAGCCACCATCGCGCACCTCCAGAAAGCCCTGCAACAGGACAAGCCCATTTTCGGCATCTGCCTGGGCAGTCAGCTCATGGGCCTGGCGGCGGGCGGCGACACGTTCAAGCTCAAATACGGCCACCGCAGCCACAACCAGCCCGTGAAGCTCACCGGCACCCAGCGCTGCTACATCACCAGCCAAAACCACGGCTTCGCGGTCGATACTGAAACGTTGCCCGCTGAATGGGACATGCTTTTCGAGAACCTGAACGACGGCACCTGCGAAGGCATCAAGCACAAAACCAAGCCGTTTTTCTCGACGCAGTTTCACCCTGAGGCCGCTGGTGGGCCGCAGGATACGGAGTTTCTGTTTGATGACTTTTTGAAGGCGGTGGTGGAATATAAGAGCAGCATCCAGAAGTAAAAGTATCGTCATGCTGAGCGGAGCGGAGCGCAGCGAAGTCGAAGCATCTCTACCGCTTTGTTGGAATTGCTTTCTAGTAAAATTCAACTTGCTTTACCTGCATGAACAGCACCAATAAAAAGCAAATAATCGCAGTTATAATATTGGCTGTACTCAATCTTCTAATCAGTAACTCAACAACCGGCAACGGATACACACTTGAGGGACACGTTGTGATGGCTCGGAGTCCCGAGATGCGTAGTGCAACTATCACAACTCTATTCTTCGGCATCCAGCTAATGAGTTTTTTCATTGGGGCACTGCTAGCAGCGATTCCTTTCAGAGGCAAAAGCTATTTAGAGAAATGGGTGACGGTTTCGCTAGGCATTGCTATTTGTGTTCATGCTTTTGCTTTTGTGATGAGCATTTCCAAGTTGTTCATGCGCTAGTCAACCGTTCTAAAGCAGCCAGCATGTACGTCTACATCCTGACCAATCAAACCCAAACCGTGCTGTACATCGGCGTCACCAACGACCTCCCGCGGCGACTTTACGAGCACAGCAGCGGCCGGGGCGATGTCGGAAAATTCACCGGACGATACCAGGTTGATTTGTTAGTCTACTTTGAAATAGCTCCCGATGCAACACAGGCCATCGCGCGGGAGAAACAGTTGAAAGGCTGGACGCGTCGGAAGAAAGACGCATTAGTTAATGCATTTAATCCGACTTGGAAGGCCATTGATTTAGAAACCTGGACCGGCTGATTACTCCTTCGACGAAGCGGTAGAGATGTTTCGACTTCGCTGCGCTCCGCTCAACATGACGTTCTGATTGCTCTTGGCAATCTGTTACCAAACCCTTAAAATGAACAAACCCAACAAAGTACTCGTCCTTGGTTCCGGCGCCCTCAAAATCGGCGAGGCCGGGGAGTTCGATTATTCCGGCTCGCAGGCCCTCAAGGCGCTGAAGGAGGAAGGCATCCGCACCATCCTCATCAACCCCAACATTGCCACCGTGCAGACGTCGGACAACATTGCCGACGACGTGTACTTCCTGCCCGTGACGCCCTACTTCGTGGAGGAGGTCATCAAAAAGGAGCAGCCCGATGGCATTCTGGTGGCCTTTGGTGGCCAAACGGCGCTGAACTGCGCCGTGGCCCTGTACCGCGCCGGCGTGTTCGAGCAGTACAACGTGCAGGTGCTGGGCACGCCCGTGCAGAGCATCATCGACACCGAGGACCGGGAGATTTTCAAGGTCAAGCTCGACCAAATTGGTGTGCTCTCGGCCCGCAGCGTGGCCTGCACCACCCTGGACGGCGCGCTGGCCGCGGCCGAGAAAATCGGCTTCCCCATCATCGTGCGGGCCGCGTTTGCCCTGGGCGGCCTGGGCAGCGGCTTCGCCAATAACCTGGACGAGCTGCGGGCCCTAGCCCAGCAGGCCTTCACCACCTCCGACCAGATTCTGGTGGAGGAATCGCTGAAGGGCTGGAAGGAAGTGGAGTACGAAGTGGTGCGCGATGCCTTTGATAACTGCATCACGGTCTGCAACATGGAGAACTTCGACCCCATCGGCATCCATACTGGCGAGAGCATTGTGGTGGCCCCTTCCCAGACGCTCAGCAACCGCGAGTACCACAAGCTGCGCACCATCGGCATCCAGACCATCCGCCACCTGGGCATCGTGGGCGAGTGTAATATTCAGTACGCCCTCGACCCCGTGTCGGAGGATTACCGCGTGATTGAGGTGAACGCGCGCCTGTCACGTTCCTCGGCGCTGGCCTCCAAAGCCACGGGCTACCCGCTGGCCTTCGTGGCCGCCAAGCTGAGCCTGGGCTACTCGCTGGCCGAGCTGAAAAACAGCGTGACCCAGACCACCTCGGCCTTTTTCGAGCCCGCCCTCGACTACGTGGTGGTGAAGCTGCCGCGCTGGGACCTGGGCAAGTTCGCGGGCGTGAACCGCCAGATTGGCTCGGCCATGAAGAGCGTGGGCGAGGTGATGGCCATCGGCAAATCGTTCGAGGAAGCCATCCAGAAAGGCCTGCGGATGCTGGATACCGGCAAGCGCGGCTTCGTGGCCAACCGGCCCGAGGACGCGCTCGACCACGCCGCCATCGACCAGCTGCTGAGCGAACCCAACGAGGAGCGCATCTTCGCCATCAACACCGCCTTCGAGGCCGGCTACACCCTGGAGCAGGTGCACCAGCTGACCAAGATTGACCACTGGTTTTTGCAGCGCCTGTACACCATTTTCGGGCTGGGCCAGCAGCTGGCCGCTGGCCGCGCTACCGGCCTCGACGGCCTGGAAACCAAGCTACTGCGCGACGTGAAAAAGGCCGGTTTCTCCGACCAGCAAATTGCCGTGCAGCTGCTGGGCGAGGGCGACGTGAAGGCCGACGAGCTGCTCGTGCGCGCCCGCCGCAAGGCCCTGGGCGTGCTGCCCGTGGTGAAGCAGATTGACACGCTGGCGGCCGAATTCCCGGCCAAAACTAACTACCTCTACACCACCTACCACGGCACCGAAAACGATTTGACGCGCGAAACCGCCAAGTCCATCTTAGTACTGGGCTCGGGCGTGTACCGCATCGGCTCGTCGGTAGAGTTTGACTGGTGCGGCGTGCAGGCCGTGCAGACGGCGGCCGAGGAAGGCTACAAAACCATCATTATCAACTACAACCCCGAAACCGTTTCGACCGATTACGACGTGTCGGACCGGCTGTATTTCGAGGAGCTGAGCTTCGAGCGGGTGATGGACATCCTCGATTTCGAGCAGCCCGGCGGCGTGATTCTGAGCACCGGCGGCCAGATTCCCAACAACCTCGCCACCCGCCTCGAAGAAGCCCACGCGCCCATCCTGGGTACCTCGGCCGCCCGCATCGACGAGGCCGAGAACCGCCACAAATTCAGCAGCATCATGGACGAGCTGGGCATTGCCCAGCCGCGCTGGAAGGAGCTGACCTCGCTGGCCGCCATGCAGGAATTCGTGCAGGAAGTTGGTTTCCCGGTGCTCATCCGGCCGAGCTACGTGCTGTCGGGCGCGGCCATGAACGTGGTATCCAACAACTTCGAGCTGGAAGAATTCCTAAAAGCCGCCAAGGAAGTAAGCGCCGAATACCCGGTGGTGGTGTCGGAATTCATCCAGGAAGCCAAGGAAATTGAGCTGGACGCGGTGGCCGACCACGGCGACATCGTGAGCTACGCCATTTCCGAGCACGTCGAGTTTGCCGGCGTGCACTCCGGCGACGCGACGATGTACTACCCGCCGCAGCGCGTGTACGTGGGCACGGTGCGCAAGCTGAAAATCATCGCCGAAAAAATTGCGAAGCGCTACGAAATCAGCGGCCCGTTCAACATCCAGTTCTTGGAAAAAAACGGCGAAATCCGCGTGATTGAGTGCAACATCCGCGCCTCGCGCAGCTACCCATTCGTGTCGAAAGTATCGGGCAACAACCTCATCAAAAAGGCCACCCAAGTGCTGCTGGGCAAAAAGGTAGAGCGCGACGAAAGCGAGCGGGTATATGACCTGCCCTTCGTGGGCGTGAAGGCCCCGCAGTTTTCCTTCACCCGCCTGCCCGGCGCCGACCCGGTGCTGCGCGTGGACATGGTGAGCACCGGCGAAGTGGGCTGCCTGGGCGACACCGCCGAGGAAGCCCTGCTAAAATCGATGCTGAGCGTGGGTTACAAAATCCCGCAGAAAACGGTGCTGATTTCCGGCGGCCCTATCATCTCCAAAGTGGCCCTGCTCGCACCCACCGAACTGCTCATCAAAAAGGGCTACACTGTATACGCCACCCAGGGCACCCACCGCTTCTTCGCTGAAAACGGCATCCCAAGCAGCCTCCTCTACTGGCCCGACGATGCCCAGGAGCCCAACGTGCTGACCTACCTGAAGGAGAAGAAAATTGACCTGGTGATTAATATCCCCAAAAACCTCTCGAAAGGTGAGCTGGACAACGACTACAAAATCCGCCGCACGGCAGTGGATTCCGGCGTTGGCCTGCTGACGAATGCGCGGCTGGCAAAGGCCTTTATCCAAGCCTTCTGCAAGCTGGAGATGAAGGATTTGAAGATTAAGAGCTGGAACGAGTATAAGGCGATGTAATCATCAGAACGACGGAGAACGCACGCCCTAATAGAACGTCAGGCTGAGCGAAGTCGAAGCATCTCTACCGCTTCGTTAAAAATCATCTCAAGCCGACTTTGATACAACCTTATCTTGACCCAGAACCAAGAAGCTTCGCGCAATGGTGCAGTGATTTAGGCATTAGCAGTGAAGGCAGAGTTTGGCCTGACAACCAGGTTATGACTTATCTAGAATTTTGTTACCTCCCTGAAACAACGCTCAGGAAAGTTAGCGAAGGACCTGTATATGAGTGGTGGCGTCAATACGGTGATATATATGGTGAGGCGAGGACAGTTCAAGAATGGCTGGATGACATCGGCTGGCATATTGTTGAGCCCATCGAAGACGATTTGAAGGATATGAATCTATTTCTAGGGCACGATGAATTCTGGGAATGGAGTAGTGGCAAAATAGAGCAGACACTAAAGAGTCGAATGGAATCAGTCTGTTTGAAAAATTAAGAAAGCTCTTTGCCAAGAAGTAAATCTTAATATCAGCAACTCGAGGACTCTCAGAGTCCACGCTACACTCTCCCGAACTAGCGCGAGTTTAGCGCAGCGTAACTCGTGACCAGCCATGAGGTGGAGGCTGGGCCTCCACTGCCGCGCCAGCGGCAAGCCGGAACCGTGCCGTCTGCTTCGTTCAACGATGTCGTTCTGTTACGAGGCACAGCCTCGCCCGAATGGCCGGCACGAGTTACGCTGCGCTAAACTCGCGCCAGTGGTTTCTTACTACAATTGACCCATGAAAAACTTCACCTCCTTCGCCGATGCGGGCGACTACAAAGCCCTGTTGCAGCAAGCCTTGGAAATCAAGGCTAACCCCTACGGCTACCAGCACATCGGGCGCAACAAAACCGTCGGGCTCATATTCTTCAACCCCAGCCTGCGCACCCGGCTCAGCTCGGTGAAGGCGGCTTACAACCTGGGCGCGCAAGCCTGGGTGCTCAACGCCGGAGCCGACTCATGGACCTTGGAAATGGCCGACGGCGCGGTGATGAACGGCGGCACCCAGGAGCACATCAAGGACGCCATCGCGGTGATGAGCCAGTACTGCGACGTGCTGGGCGTGCGCACCTTCCCCACCCTCAAGGACAAGGCCGAGGACTACGGCGAAGTCGTCTTCAACAAGATTCTGCAGTACGCCACCGTGCCCGTCATCAGCCTGGAAAGCGCTACCCTGCACCCGCTACAGTCGTTCGCCGACCTCATCACGGTGGCCGAAACCAAGCAGAAGGAGCGCGTGAAAGTGGTGCTCACCTGGGCCCCGCACGTGCGCGCCCTGCCCCAGTGCGTGCCCAACTCGTTCTGCGACTGGTTCTCAGAAATCGACTGGGTCGATTTCGTCATCACCCACCCCAAAGGCTACGAGTTGGACCCCAAGTTCACCAAAGGCGCCCGCATCGAATACGACCAGCAGAAAGCCTTCGAGGGCGCCGACTACATCTACGCCAAGAACTGGAGCAGCTACCGCGACTACGGCCAAATCCTCAGCTCCGACCCCGCCTGGATGGTGAGCGAAGCCCACATGGCCCTCACCGACAACGGCAAGTTCATGCACTGCCTGCCCGTGCGCCGCAACGTAGTCGTGACCGACGCCGTGCTGGACTCGCCCAACTCCCTCATCATCCAAGAGGCCGGCAACCGCACCATTTCCATGCAAACCGTGCTGCATGAACTGCTGAAGTAGCTGCCGGACATTCCGCAAGCAGTAATTACCGGTAAAGCCGGCACTATTCATTGCCTGGTAATCTGCTATTAATACAAGTCCAAGGTTCTCAACTAGTAGCTCAACGCTGCCAGCTGAGAACCTTTTTGCGTATCGGTCGGCCCACCGGCCGGATGTGAGCCAAACCAGCCGTGGCCGGAACCGTGCCAATGAAAAAGCCCCATCCTGTTTCCAGAATGGGGCTTTTTGCTGTGATCCCGCTGGGATTCGAACCCAGGACCCGTACATTAAAAGTGTACTGCTCTACCAGCTGAGCTACAGAATCGGTACCTTTACCTTGGAAGGGCGTTTCCTTCTTTGGTGGTACAAAAGTACTATAGCCCTCGGAACTACACAACCCTGACTTTAAAAAAAGTCACCCTCATTGCTGTGCGAATCCTTTTATTCTTCCTAATCTTCCTGCCTATCTGTGCCTTGAGTGCAAATCCGCCGGCAAAAAAAATTTCAGCAGCTCCCCTTTCCATGTCGCCCACCGGCCTGCAACGGGCCGATTCGCTTTTCACGGCGGGGCAATACGAGGCTTCTTTTCCTGATTATCGACAGCAAGTGTGGCAGCAGCGGCGGGTTTCGCCCGAGCTTTTGCTGAAAATGGCCTTCGCCCAGCAGCAGTTGGGGCATTATCCGGCGGCGCTGCTCTACCTGAGCATGGCGCAGGCGCGGCAGCCCCGGGTACGAACGTGGCGGCAACTGGTGGCCCTGGCCACCCAGCACCGGCTGGTGGGCTACCCTGCCACCTGGCAGCAGGAGCTGCGGGTGCAGGCGCAGCGCTACTTCTACCCGGGCTTGCAGGGCTTGCTGGCGGGCGCGGTGGTAGCCGCCGTGGTACTGCTGTGGCGCCGGAGCCCGCGCGGCGCGTGGCTGGGCTACACTGCCTACGTTGCCCTGCTGGGGGCCTACCTGCATTTCCTGCGGCCAACGCCGACGGGGCTGGTGGCCCGCCCGGGAGCAGCCCTGATGGACGGGCCGGGCGCCGCCGCCGCCTGGCTGAGCACCGCCGCCATGGGCGACCGCCTGCCCGTGCTGGGCCGCCAGGACATCTGGTACCGGGTGCAGTGGCAGCAGCGCGTGGCTTTTGTGCGGGCCGCCGATTTGCTGGTGGTAGAGTAGGCCGCTCGGAATAGCGGAGCGGCGCAGTTACGGCGCGGCCGGTACTTTTGTGGCTATGTCAGCTCCCCTTTCCCTCACCGGCCTTTTTCTGTACCCTGTAAAGTCCCTCGGCGGGTATGCCGTGGCCGAAGCCGAGGTGACACCCCGCGGCCTGCGCCACGACCGCCGCTGGCTGCTGGTGGACGAGCGCAACCGCTTCATGACGCAGCGCCAGCAGCCCGAGTTGGCCCTGCTGGCCGTGGCCCCGGCTTATAATGGCTTTCTGATTTCACACCGCCAACGGCCCGATTTGCTGCCGCTCTTCATTCCCTTTGCGGCCACGCCCGACCGCACCCTGTTCGTGACCGTGTGGGACGATATTCTGTGGGCCTGGCGCGGCACGCCCGAGGCCGATGAATGGCTGGCCGAGGCGCTGGGCCGCCCCTGCCGGCTGGTGTATATGTCGGACATGGTGCGGCGCGACGTGGAGCCGGAATTCAACCCCGAAGGCCAGCTGGTAAGCTTCGCCGACGGCTACCCCTTCCTGCTGGCCGGCGAGGCCGCGCTGGCCGACCTGAATACCCGCCTGGCCGAGCCGGTGCCGATGAACCGCTTCCGGCCCAACCTCGTGTTTGGGGGCGGCGCGGCGTATGAGGATGATGCGTGGGAGCAGTTTCAGATTGGCGAGGTGCCGTTTCGGGCCGTGCGGGGCTGCGGGCGCTGCGTGCTCACCACCATCGACCAGGCTACGGCCCGCAAAAGCCCCGTGGGCGACCCGCTGCGCACGCTGGCCACTTACCGGCAGGCAGAAAATAGTACGCTGTTTGGCCAGAACGTGACCGGGCCGGGCCGGGGCCGCCTGCGCGTGGGCGATGCCGTGACGGTGCTCAGCCGGAAATAAGGCCGGTAGCGGCCGCTGGCGGCTGTTTTGCAACTCCGGCGGCGGCGGGTGCGTTGGGAGAGGCCAGGCCTGATACCCGGCTTTTTTTATGGAACTGGAATACCTGCTGAACTTCCTGGCCCGGCTGGCGGCCAACAATACCACGGCCTGGATGGCAAAGCATCGGCCCGACTACCAACGCGCCCGCACCGCCTGCATCGAACTGGTGAAGCAGGTGCTGGCCCGCGCCGCCGCCACCGACCCTGATTTGGCCAACCTCACGCCGGGCGACGTGATGTTTCGGCTGCACAAGAATGACCGGGCCCACCCCGACCCGGAGCCCTACAAGCGCCGCATGGGGGCCGGCCTGAAGCGCGATGGCCGCCACGCGCCCCGGGCGGGTTATTTCGTGGCCATTCAGCCGGAGGGGCGCAGCTGGCTGAGAGCGGGCACCTGGTGGCCAACCCCGGAGCTGCTGGCGGCCATTCGGCAGGAAATTCACTACAGCGGCGACGGGTTTCACCGGCTGCGGCAGGCTCCGGCGCTGCTGCGCTACTTCCCCGATGGCCGCGACACTACCGGGCCGCAGCTGCCCCGGCCGCCGCGCGGCTATGCCGCCACCGACCCGGACTTGGCGTGGCTACGGCTGAAAACGCTTGGAGTGGGCCGCTATTACTCCGATGCGGAGGTGCTGGCCCCTGGCTTTGTGGATGAGGTGGTGGCCGGCATTGCGGCGGCCCGGCCGCTGGTCGATTTTTTCAACGCGGCACTGTGAGCGGCTGAGCTTACAATGGGTTAAACCAGAACGTCATGCTCATCTGGCGTCCGCGCAGCCGAAGCATCTCGCTTGTGGTAGTAACCCAATCGTTAGACGAAAGAGTTACCATTGCACGCGAGATGCTTCGGCTGCGCGGACGCCAGATGAGCATGACGTTCTGTTTATGTTTACTCTACCCTATGATTTTCACAGGTATTTGATAATGAGATACTTGTCTGATAATCCAGTCCAACAAACGTTCAGCTAACTGATTGGCTGTTGTTTGTGCGCCCGTCGTCGGACGGGTGAGTTGGCGCACGATGTCCAAGCCGTGGCGGCTTAAGCTTGTGGCCCGGTACCCCTGCTGTTTGCGGGCGATGGGCTGGCGTCGGTCTGCGGCGTGCCCCACGGCCAAGCAAAAGGCGTAGGCCAAACTGACCAGGGCCAGGAGTTTACGCAGCTTGTGATGGCAGGCCAAGTGACTGTTTTCCAGGTTAAAACCCCGGCTTTTCAGATTCTGAAAGCACTGCTCTATCGTCCAGCGCTTGGCGTAGCGCTGGCTTATCTGCTGCAAACCCGAGGTACCGAAGAGGAAGAGAAACTCGCCGCCGGCCAGGGCCTTGACCCACACCTGCCCCCACACCCCATCCACCTGGCGCTGGGCAAAGCGCCGGTGCTCCCCCTCGGCAAGCCCCAGGTCGGCAATGGCGTGGCGGTGGCCGTGCGCGTCCGTGAGCAGGTGGTGCTTGGGCAGACGCATGACGAAGTTCAGACCGTTGTCCTTGAGCCACTTGAGCCATACATGGCCCACCAACTCACGGTCGCCCACGACCAGGCCGATGCGCGCGCGGCCGAGCAAGGCCAGGCAGACCTCGAGCAGGGCGATGCGCTGGGCGGCGTTGGAGTTGCCGCTGCGGTTGTCGAGCAGTTACCCGTACAACGGTACGTGAAACGCGCCCTGGCCCACGGTGACGAGCAGAATATTGACCTGACACCGGCCGAAATCCCATTCCGTGCGATCGATGCACAGCCGCAGCTTACCCGTGGTCGGCAACAGGCGGATAAAGAGCTGTGCCAGCACGAGATAGTCCAGGGTCACGAGGCGGAAAAAATGTTGAATCCGGGTCTCATTCGAGGCCGGTTTGGCCGCGTCGTTGAGGTGCTAGGCTACTTCGCAAAACGGCACGTTGCGGCTCTTTATCAGCCCGATAACAAACTGCGCGATGAACTTTTGCCGCGAGAGGTGGCCCACCAGGGGCACGTGCTGTAAAACGGTCGTAATTTTGGCGATGAGGCGTTGCTTCACGGGGTGGGAAGGGCTTTGAGGTGTTGGAACTGCAAAGGTCGGCCCACCCCGTTTTTATGCCCGGTAACCTGGGCCAGCAGCTATCCCTTGCTTAATTATCTATTAAGCAATACTTTGTGAAAATAATAGGGTAGAGTAGTTTATGTTCTTACGGTCTTAGAACACCTTCTAAAACAGCCCGAACAGCGTGTTATTAATCTTTTCGATGATGGTGCCCAGGTCCTCGGGGTTGCGCACGTAATCGAGCTCGTTCACGTCCACGATGAGGGAGCGGCCGGCGTCGTAGGTGCTAATCCACTTCTCATAGTGTTCGTTGAGGTTTTTGAGGTACTCGATACTGATGGTATTCTCGTAGTCGCGGCCGCGCTTCTCAATCTGGCCGATGAGCTTGGGAAGGTCGGCGCGGAGGTAAAGCAACAAATCGGGCGGGGCCACGAGGTCTACCATCGACTCGAAGAGGGCGTAATAGTTGTTGTAGTCGCGGGTTTCGAGCAGGCCCGACTGGTGCAGGTTGGCCGCGAAGATGTGGGCATCCTCGTAAATAGTGCGGTCCTGAATGATACCTTTGCCGGCCTTTTGCAGCGCCTTGATGTACTGCGTCTGGCGAAAGCGGCCGTTGAGGAAATAAACCTGCAGGTGGAAGGCCCACCGGGGCATGTCGTGGTAAAAATCCTTCAGATAAGGATTATCGTCCACATCTTCCAGAAATACTTCCCAACGGAAGTGCTGGGCCAGCTTGTGGGCCAGCGTGGTTTTACCGGCCCCAATGTTGCCGACGATGGCAATGTGCATGCGCTACGAACGAAAAAAAACGAGAGAAAAGCAGAACCCCAAAGGTAGCAGCACGGTCCGTATTGGCTCAACGATTTAAGCACGTAATTATGTAGTATGTTTGATATTAAATACTACCCATGTGCCATGTTAACAGCCGAAGCCGTTCACCTGACCACCATAGCCGACTGCTATGGGGCACCGTTGGCCGAATATTATTTTTTTCCGGACCATTCTCTGCTCTACATCAGCTGGCACGGCCAGCTCACCGCCGCCGAAGTAATTCGGGGAGTACTGGAGGGTACGCGCCTGCTGGAGAAGCATGCATTTCAGCGGATACTCAACGACAAGCGCGATACCGGCGGCGACTGGAGCGAGGCCCTGCCCTGGCTCGAATACGAATGGCTACCCAAGGCCATAGCGGCCTGCCTGCGGGCCATCGCCTACATCCTATCGCCCAACCTGGATGCGCAGATTGTGAGCCACAAATTCGTAGAAGCCGTGCAGGGCCAGATTCAGATTTCGCTCTTTACCAACGAAGAAGATGCCCGGGAGTGGCTGGAAATACAGTAGTTGAGAGCTGTCATTCCGACGAAGGAGGAATCTGAGAACAACTACTTGAACGGTTTTTCTCAGATTCCTCCTTCGTTGGAATGACCTTTTTTAGTCGAGCTTATCCTTCACTTGCCGCGCCCCGCGCAGGGTGTGAAACTCGCCCTGAAATGAGCGCACGCGGAGGCGCTCTTCGAGCGGCAGGGTGGTGCGCACCTGCTCGTAGCGCTGGTTGAGGCGGGCCAGCACCTGGCCGGCGGCATCCCACTGCGGGTAGCTCCACTGGCGGCGCTCGTCGCGGGTAGTGGCAATGAACCGTTCGTAGAGGCTGGGAAGCTGGTCGGCGCTGGCCTGAGCCAGGTTCACGTCGGTTTGCAGCAGGTGCTGCTGCACGGGGTCGGAAGAGGTGTTTGTGGGGCGGGGGGCAGTTTGCCGGGCCTGGCTGCGGGCGCTGGGCCGGGTGCCAGTGAGCTCGCCGCGCCGCAGCAGTTCGGCCTGGGTAGTTTGGGCGGCGGCAGCGAATGGCAGGGCAGCCAGCAGAATGATGAATGCAGATTTCATGGAATAGGGCGTAGAAAAACAACTTATTGCGGGCCTAAACGCAAGGAACGGGCCAACCGTATGCCCAGAGACAGGTGGGTTTCGGTTTTTTCGCCCCAATTTCGTGTTTTACTGCTTATGACTTCTGACGCCCCTACCGCGCCGCCGCGCATTGAGCCCGCCACGCTCAACGATATTCCGACCATTATTCAACTGGCCGAGGCTACCTGGGAGCCTACCTACCGCTTCATCATTTCGGAGGAGCAGCTGGAATATATGTATCGGGTGATATACTCACCGGCCGCCCTGAAGCGGCAGATGAGCGAGCAGCAGCACGTTTTTCTGCTGGCCCAGGTGGAAGGCGAGCCGGCCGGCTTTGCCTCCTTCGGCCCCCTGCCGGCCGAGGACGGCAGCGGCTCCGGCTACAAATTGCACAAGATTTATGTGCTTCCCACCCGCCAGGGCCAAGGCCTGGGCGTGCACCTCATCGAGGCCGTAGAAAACGCGGCCCGCAGCGCCGGCGGCCAGTTCCTGGACCTGAACGTGAACCGCTACAACCCCGCTATTGCCTTCTACGAGCGGCGCGGCTTTGTGCGCCAGCGCGAAGTGGACGTGCCGATTGGTCCCTATTTCATGAACGACTACGTAATGCGAAAGGCATTATAAAAGGTTGAGTTTTGAGGGTTGAATGTTGAGTTATTTTTCAATTTCCAACTTTCAACCCTCAAAACTCACCCCTTCCCTAAACTCAACATTCAACCCTCAAAAATCAACCCTCCCAAAATGAAACTCACCGTCCTTTCCAATGGCTCCCTCCGCGTAGAGGGCGAAAATATCGAACTCGTAGATGCCCAGGGTCAGCCCTACGGCCTCGGCGGCCGCGAGCGCATCAGCATCTGCCGCTGCGGCCTTTCCAAGCAGAAACCCTTCTGCGACGGCTCGCACAAAGGCCATTTTGAGCACGACGCCACGGCGTTTGACCTGCCCGCGCCCAAGCCGGCTGTGTAGGCAGTCGGGAAGCCCCGGCATTGTCCCAAAAAAAGCACGCCCGGCCGAAGCCAGGCGTGCTTTTTTTGGGATGGGGAAGAGTATGAGGTCTGGGGGTATTCGCAGTATCAGGTTTTTTCGCCCGCGCTCCGGCGCAGCTGTGGTCCCAGCGTGTGCCACAGGTTCTGGCGCACGATGTCGCCCATCGAGTCGCACTGGTCGAAGGCATCGGTGTGGTGGTAGCGGTTGAGCTCGGCCTTGAGCTGGGCCACTTTTTCGGGCGGAGCCAGCTCGTGGCGGCGCATGGCGGCCAGCAGGTCGCGCAGGCGGTGGCGCTCGGCGCGGGCGCGGCGGGCCATGAGGGCGCGCTCCTCGGTTTGGTACTGGCGCACGTTTTCGGGCTTGAGGTGGCGGGCGCACATGGCCACCACGGCGGCATTGTCCTTAAAAAATTGGGGCAGGTACATCACCCGGCGGCCCTCGTAGCTCTGCTGGTCGAAGTCGATGGCCTTGACGCGGTACTGCTCGTTTTCGAAATCGGGCGTCACCGCAATCACGTAGTTGTAGGCCCGCATGTCGCCCAGCAGCCGCACGAAGCAGCGCTCGTTGAACTTCACAAACTCCTTGGCCAGGCGCACCTGGTTGAGATGGGGCTGGCTGAGGTTTTTGCAGATAAAATCATCGCCCGGAATGCCCACAATATGCTCCTCAATGAGCGTATCGCCGCTCACGAGGAAGTTCATGGAGTTGGGCGAGAGTAAATGCTCCAGCTCCAGGCCGTAGAGGCGTGAGGCATCGGCCTGCTTCACGTAGAAGTAGTCGTAGTTGTCGTTGAGCTGGTTCACGATGCGAACCCGAAACGGCCGCGAGTTGCCAAACTCGCAGTAGTCGATGCGGTCGGCCACGAGCTGCTCGGAGAACGACAGGTCGCCGGCCGTTTTCAGCAGCGCATATACCTCCGTGAGCCCTTGGCTGAGCTCGCGTAGCGTCTGGGGCTCAAAGAATACGGTTTGCCAGAGCGTGTCCTTGCCCGCCCGGTCCAGCAGCGGAAACGAGCCCGTGAACTGCCGCAAATCGGCGTAGGCCACGGGCAGCAGGGCTTCGCGGTCGTAGGCGCGCAGGTACTGGCGCAGGGCCGGCGTGATGGGATACGGCGGCTTTTTGCGGGAGATGTCCATTTTAATGATGTGGAAATGTAATGAATATAGAAAATGTGAAAATGAAGTAAGCGGCTGGCTCGGCTACGTTGCTCAACTAGCAAGCTGCATTTTCACATTTTCCACATTCAGCCTATTTTCACATTACCTACCCCGCCAGCTCGCTCACCAGCTCAACGTATTGCTGGCGGGCGGCTTCCTTACTAGTGCCTTTCAGGCCGTTCCAGGCGTCGTACTTGGCAATGGCTTTGAAGTCGAAGCCGCCGGGGCGGTCGCCGGTCAGGTCGCCATCGGTGGCCTGCTTGTAGAGGGCGTAGAGTTGGAGCAACACCATGTTGGAGGGCTTGCTGGGCAGCTGCTGGGCGCGCTGGCTGGCGGCGTCGAATTCTTCTTGCGTAGTCATGGGGTGAGGGGATAAAATGGTGAAGTGCGAGTGCTGAAGGCAAGAGGTAAGGGACGGTTGGTTGAAGCGGCTCGGGCTGGCGAAAAGTATCCCTCCTTCCCTCACCATTTCACCCCCTCACCTCTTACCTTGGCGGTTCATTCACACAAACGTATGATGCGCAAATCTATTCCTGCTTTGGCCACGGCCATGTTTTTACTGGCCGCCCCGGCCGCCTTCGCCCAGAAGACCTATCTGCACTGCGGCCACCTGCTGGACGTGCGCAGCGGCAAGCTGCTGGCCCAGCAAACGATTGTGGTTGAGCGCGACCGGATTACGGGCGTGCAAAGCGGCTATACCGCCGCCGCCGGCCCGCAGGATAAGGTCATCAACCTGGAAAACCGCACCGTGCTGCCCGGCCTCATCGACTGCCACGTGCACCTCGAATCGACACCCAGCCGCAACAGCTTCCGCGAAGGTTTTACGCTGAACCCGGCCGATGTGGCTTTCCGCGCCCAAGGCAACGCCCTCACCACGCTGCGGGCCGGCTTCACCACGGTGCGCGACTGTGGCGGCTCGGGGGTGAACACCAGCCTGCGCAATGCCGTGGCCCAGGGCCTGGTGCCCGGCCCGCGCATCTTTTCGGCGGGCATGGCCATCTCGGCCACCGGCGGGCACATGGACGAAACCGACGGCCTCAGCGAGGACCAGATTGCCAAGGCCGGCCACCCCATCAACCTGGCCAATGGCCCCGACCAGTGCCGGCAGGCCGTGCGCGAGCAGTTTAAGCGCGGGGCCGACCTCATCAAAATCGCCAGCACCGGCGGTGTGCTCGACCTGAGCAAGGACGGCACCGGCGCGCAATACACCGAGGAAGAAATAAAGGCGATAGTGGAAACGGCCAACGATTTGGGCATGCGCGTGGCCTGCCACGCCCACGGTGCCGAAGGCATCAAGCGGGCCGTGCGGGCGGGCGTGACCAGCATCGACCACGGCTCGCTGATGGACGAAGAAGCCATCAAGCTCATGGTCAAAAGCCGCACCTGGTACGTACCCACGCTCATCGCCGGCAAGTCGGTGGCCGACACTGCCCGACTGCGGCCCGGCTATTTTCCACCCGTTATCGCCCGCAAAGCCCTCGATGTAGGCACCAAGATGCAGGGCACCTTCACGCGCGCCACCAAGGCTGGGGTGCGGGTGGCGTTTGGCACCGATGCCGGCGTGTTCCGCCACGGCCAGAACGCCAAGGAATTCGGCTATATGACCGAAGCCGGCATGAGCCCGCTCGACGCCATTCGCACGGCCACCCTCAACGCGGCCGAGCTGCTGGGCGAGACCACCGACCTCGGAACCATTGAAACCGGCAAAATGGCCGATATCGTGGCCCTGGACGGCGACCCGTTGCAGGATATTTCGGCCCTGATGCGGCCAACGTTCGTGATGAAGGCCGGCGTGGCCTACCGGCAGGAATAAAAGTAAGGTGCGGGGTCGTACCCTACTTGTCAGCCGCGTCGCGATACAGCGTGGTTACGCGAAACAGGCCGGTTTTGCGGTCGAAATCTACCAGGCTCTGGTCGATTCGCAGCTTGCTGGCGGCGGCCACGAAGTTGGGGTTACTGGCTTCGTAGGCTTCGCGCAGGTAGCGCGTGGTGAGGGGGAAAACGAGGCCGGTGAGGCCCCGACTGAAAAAATAGCGCGTGTTGTCGCCGTTGGCACCGCCCAGGGCCCCATTCACGGTGGTCGAGCTCTGGGTGTACACGCACAGGGTGTCGGCGTGTTCGAGGCGGTATTCTTCGTTACGGAACAGGCGGGAGGTGCGGCCCTTGCCCGATACGTAACCCCACACGCTGTCGGGGGCCACGCGCAGCTTCACGGTTTTGGGGCCGCGCGGCACCACTACCACCAGCTGGCCGCGCTTGTCGGGGTAAAAGGCATTGATGCCGGCGGGCTGGGGCTGCTTGCGGTGGTAGGCCGCCGCCGTGCGGTAGGCCCCCGGCGGAATGGTGAACACCTGGGCGGCCACCGGGCCGGCCAGCAAGCTAAACAGGCCTAAAAACGAGCAGCGCGTGAAATTCATAGCAAGTGGTTGAGCGACGAAGGTACGGCCCGCCCCACCCTGCCAACGGGGCCCGGCCCCGGGGCTTCTGAATGTGGTGGCCAGTGCCGAACTTTGGCCAGGGGAACTACCCCTGGCCCCGTAATCATTCCCGCATCTATGAAAAAAACGTTGTTGCCGCTGCTGCTCGCGGCCCTCATCCTGGCCCACGGCACCGCGAGCGGCTGGGGGTTCTTCGGCCACCGCACCATCACGCAGATTGCCGTGTACGAATTGCCGGCCACCATGCAGGGGTTCTACTTCCGCCACATGGCCGAAATTGTGCGCCTGAGCACGGCCCCCGACGAGCGCCGCAACGACGACCCCACCGAAGCGCCCAAGCACTACATCGACATGGACCATTACTCCGAGAGTAACCCATTTGCGAAGATGCCGCGCCAGTACGACGAAGCCGTGGCCAAGTTCTCGGCCGATACGCTCAAGAAGTACGGCACCGTGCCGTGGGTGATTCTGGAGATGAAGAACAGCCTGACCGAGGCCTTCCGCCAGCGCGACACGATGAACATTGTGAAGTACTCGGCCGAGCTGAGCCACTACGTGGGCGACTCGTTTGTGCCGCTGCACACGACCATCAACTACGACGGCCAGCTCACCGACCAGAAGGGCCTGCACAGCCTCTGGGAAAGCCAGCTGCCCGAAAAGTACATCAACGACTACAACCTCACCGCCGAAAACGCCAGGTACATCAAGGACCCGCAAACCGCCATCTGGACCACGCTGCAGAGCAGCTATGGCTTTTTGGGCGAAACCTTTGACCGGGCCAGCAAAATTGAGAAAGTGATGAAGCCCGACGTGCGATTCACGTTCTCGCACAGGTACGGCAAAACCACGCGCCGCTACTCCGACGCCTTCGCCGCCGAGTACGAAAAAGAAGTGGGCGGCATGGTTGACAACCGTATCAAGGAGGCCACCACGCTGGTTTCGGCGCTCTGGCTCACGGCCTGGCAGGATGCCGGCAAGCCCGACCTCGGCGGCATGATGACGCCCAACAAACCCACCAAGGAGGAAAAGGAAAAGCTGAATACTGAAGTTTCGGCCTGGAAAAAGAACACCCTGGCCCAGGACCAACTCCTGCTGGCTCAGCAAAAGGTGAAGAAGGTGGAAGCCGTAGACGAAATCAAATCGGCCAAGGACATGGCCGAGCCCGCCGCCGAAGCCGAGGACTCGCCGGCTCCTGCTGCCACGGCCCCGGCTGCCACCAAGCCTACCGCGCCCTTAGATAAGCTGAAGGTGAAAACCAAGGCTGGCAGCGAAAAAACCAAGCAAAAGGCCGGCAGCCTGGAGTGGTAATCCCGCTGGGCATTTGCTTCACCCCCAAAACTGTTTGACGGATACCAAATAGCGAACCGTTGCTCCGGTCCGACCGGTTGTCGTCAGGGCGAAATCATTCTCACTTCAACCGGTCCGACCGCCTAGGGCGGTCGGACCGGGGCAACGCCCCCAGTATGGGCTTTTTTGGGCGTGCGCCCAACCGGCGGGGCCGGCTCCTCGTCTTACCTTGGGGCACTTTTCGGCCCTGATTCTATGCCTACATCTTTTTCCGTCGCTTGCTGCCTGGTGCTTGGCCTGGGCCTGCTGGCCGCCTGCAACCAGGCTCCGCCCGCCACCGCGCCCACCGCCGCCAGGCCCGTAGTGCCCGGCCCCGACCTGGCCACCCTCACCGACAGTGCCGCGCCGGCCGCGCTGCTGGCCTATGGCCGCCAGTACCCCGGCTCCGAAGTGCTGGTGCACACGCGCCTGGGCAACATTCGGGTGCGGCTGTACGACGATACGCCCATTCACAAGGCCAACTTCCTGCTGCTGGCCCGCAAGGGCGTGTTTGATGAAACAATGTTCAACCGCGTGGTGAAAGACTTTGCCGTGCAGGGCGGCCAGACCTACAACGCCCGCACCATCCGGCTGAAGCGCTACCGCCTGCCGCCGGAAATCAGCACCGCGCACTTCCACCACAAAGGGGCCCTGGGCATGGCCCGCTACGATGACGAGCAGAACCCCGGCCGGCTGTCCTCCAACACCGATTTTTACTTTGTGGTGGGCGAGAAGCTGGCCCCCAGCCAGTCGCAGGCCATGGCCGGGCGCAAGCTCACGCCCGCCCAGGTGCAGGCCTACGCCACCGTGGGCGGCGTGCCCTCGCTCGATGGCCAGTACACCGTATTCGGCGAAGTAATTGAGGGCCAGGATGTGGTGGACCGCATTGCCAACGAGCCCGTGGAGTCCGATAAGTGGCCGGTGAAGGACATCACCATAAAAGTGGAAGTGAAGTAGGTGCGAAGCGGCGCTTCGCGCTACACTCCCCTCGGCGGCTCCTCGGCCATGAAGGCTTCGAGCAGCGGCACGAGGTTGCGGATGTGCTCCGGCGTGGCATCGGGCCGGAGCGTGAGGCGCGAGAAATCGGCCGGCGCAACGCGGCGAAACTGCATCAACCAGTCGGCAAAGGCCCGGCTGGGTACGGGGCCATCGGCCAGCTTCACCAAATTGCGGTGCCGGATATCGGCGGCAATCACGGTGTAGAGCTGATGCACCACCGTGGCATCGCCCTCCAACACCTGCATAATATTGCCCTCGGTGCTGAAAAGCAGCAGGCCGGTGATGTTGAGGCTGACGTTGGTGCTGCGCCAGTGGCCCAATTGTCGTTGCATCTCGGCTTCGGTGAGGCCAATGCTGGCAGTGCTGGAGTAGACGAGGTGATGCATAGGGCCTAAATGGCGGAACGGACCCAAAGCTAGAGCACTGCGCAAATTACTGCAACCATAAACTTTCGGCCCTGGGCAATTAAAAAGGCCCGCCCCCAGGGGAAGCGGACCTTCTCGTATCGGGCGCGGAAACAGTTTTCCGTGCGTGATTCAACCAACTATATGCAAAGACCTTACCAGATTTTGGCACGCGCCGTTGCCGAGCGCACCATCTTGTCGCCTTCCTTGCAGTTGAATGCCTTGTGAAACTCCGGCATATTCTGCAGCGGGCCAATGGTGCGGTACTGGCTGGGCGAGTGCGGGTCGGTCTGAACTTGTTGGCGCAGGGATTCGGGACGCTGGTTTCGGCGCCAGATTTGGCCGTAGGCCAGAAAGAAGCGTTGCTCGGGCGTGAAGCCATCGATGGACTTACCGGCCTTGGCCTGGGGCGTTTTCATGAAGGCCGCGTAGGCGATGGTGAGGCCGCCGAGGTCAGCCAGGTTTTCGCCCATGGTTAGTTTGCCGTTCACATGTACCGAGTCGAGGGGCGAGAAAGCGTCGAATTGTTTGCCCACCACATCGGCTTTGGCCATAAACTTCTCGCCGTCTTCCTTGGTCCACCAGTCGCGCAGGTTGCCGCTGGCGTCAAACTGCCGGCCCTGGTCGTCGAAGCCGTGGGTCATTTCGTGGCCAATCACCGAACCGATGCCGCCGTAGTTCACGGCATCATCTGCCTGCGCGTCGAAAAAGGGTGGCTGCAGAATACCGGCCGGGAACACAATCTCATTCAGCAACGGATTGTAGTAGGCATTCACCGTGGGCGGCGTCATGGTCCATTCCGTGCGGTCTACCGGCTTGCCGTACTTGTTCAGATTTTCCTGATTGGCAAACTCGTTGGCCGCAAACATATTATTCAGGTAGCTCTCGCGGCTGACCGTGAGCGTTGAATAGTCCTTCCACTTATCCGGGTACCCAATCTTTACTACGAAGGCGTTGAGTTTTTTCAAGGCCGCCGCTTTGGTGGGGGCACTCATCCATTCCGTGGCCTGAATGCGCTCGGCATAAGCCGCACGAAGGTTTTCGACCAGCGCCTTGGCCCGGGCTTTGGCCGCGGGCGGAAAGGCCTCGTCCACGTACAGCTGGCCGAAGGCCTCGCCCAAGGCGCCGTCGGTGGCGGCCAGGGCCCGCCGCGTACGGGGCAGCTGCTGCTTGGCCCCGCTCAGCATCTGCGAAAAGCGAAAGGCCTCGTCGACATACGCTTTGGGCAGCGCCGACATGGCGGAGGTGACCAAATGCCAGCGCAGATACGTTTTCTGGTCGGCCAGGGGCTCGCTGCCCAGCATGGCATTCAGTTCCTTGGCAAATTCGGGCTGGCCAATCACGAGGTCCTGGGCCGCGCTAAGGCCATCCATTTTCAGCTGTTGCGGAAAGTTCAGGTTGGGGTATTCCGTGGTGAGCTGGGCCACGGTGCGCTTGTTATACAGCGCCGGAATGTCGCGCATGGCCACGCGAGTGCGGCTGGCCTGCGCCAGGCGGGTTTCGAGGCGCTGCACGGTGGCGGCATTCTTTTCGGCAGTGGCGGGGCTGTCGCCCAGCAGCTTAAAGGTATTCGTCAGATACGTTTGGTACGCCGCCCGAATGGCTTTCGAACGGCCGTCCTCTTTCAGGTAGTAGTCGCGGTCGGGCAGTCCCAGCCCGCTCTGGCTGAAAAAGGCCATGTACACATCGTTCTGCTTGAGGTCCTGGATGACCCCAAACTCATACCATGCGTTGCCCGTGTGGCTCTTGGGGTCGGCGAGCAGGCGCTGCATGCCGGCCAAGTCTTTCACGGCCTCAATCTTATCGAGGTGCGGCTGCAGATATTTCAGGCCGGCCGCTTCAATGGCGGCCGAATCCATGGCCGAAGCGTAGAAATCGCCCACCTTCTGCGCGTTCGAGCCCGGCTTGGCCGTGCGGTTGGCTGCTGCCTGGTTTAAAATGCGGAGCGAAATGGCCCGGTTGCTTTTGGCCAGCACGCTGCCCGCACCCCAGCTTGATTCCGCCGCTGGAATGGGGTTATTTTTCAACCACGTACCCGAGGCGTACCGATAGAAGTCGTCGCAGGGCGGCACCGACTTATCCAGATTGGCCAGCGCGATGCCCGTGCCGCTGGTGGGCACTGGCACGGTGGTCTTTTGCTTGCCCGCACCGCTGGACTTGGTTTTAATTTTTGTCTGGGCTTGGACTGTGCCAGCCAACAGGCCGAGCATGGTGGCTGACAGAGCCGCACACCGCAAAAAGTAAAATTGATTCATACAATGAAAAAAAGAGACAAAACCATTAACACCACCAAGGTAAGCAATTATCCAGCACCAATGAAAAATGACCAAAAAAAAGGAAGAACAAAGGAGTAGCATGGCTGCTGCCCTCCCCTGTTCTTCCTCTCAAACCGTTAAAAGTCGGCTACCTCCTTACCAGATTTTGGCGCGGTTGGCGGCAGAGCGCACCATTTTGTCGCCGTCTTTGCAGTTGAACGCCTTTTGGAACTCCGGGAAGTTCTGCAAAGGCCCAATGGTGCGGAACTGACCGGGCGAGTGCGGGTCGGTTTGCACAAGCTGGCGGGTGGTTTCGGGGCGCTGGTTGATGCGCCAGATTTGCGCCCAGCTCAGGAAGAAGCGCTGCTCGGGCGTGAAGCCATCGATGGACTTGCCGGCCTTGGCCTGGGGCGTTTTCATGAAGGCCGCGTAGGCAATGGTGAGACCGCCGAGGTCGGCAAGGTTCTCGCCCATGGTCAGCTTGCCGTTCACATGCACCGAGTCGAGGGGCGAGAAAGCGTCGTACTGCTTGCCCACCACATCGGCCTTGGCCATGAACTTATCGCCGTCTTCCTTGGTCCACCAGTCGCGCAGGTTGCCTTCCGAGTCCACTTTCCGGCCCTGGTCGTCGAAGCCGTGGGTCATTTCGTGGCCAATCACGGCGCCAATGCCGCCGTAGTTCACCGCGTCGTCGGCCTTGGGGTCGTAGAACGGCGATTGCAGGATGCCGGCCGGAAACACAATCTCATTCAGGCTGGCGTTGTAGTAGGCGTTCACCGTGGGCGGCGTCATGCCCCACACCGTCCGGTCCACGGGCTGACCAAAGTGGCCCAGGTTGTCGTAGGTATTGAATTCCGACACCGCAAACAAGTTGTTCAGGGCGCTTTCGCGGCTGATATTCAGTTTGGAATAGTCCTTCCACTTGTCGGGGTAGCCAATTTTTACCACGAAGGCATTGAGCTTTTTCAGGGCCTCGGCCTTGGTGGCGGCGCTCATCCACTCGGTGGCTTGAATGCGCTCGGCGTAGGCCATACGCATGTTTTCCACCATTTGCTTGGCGCGGGCCTTGGCGGCAGGGCTAAAGTCCTGGTCCACGTAGAGCTGGCCGAAGGCTTCACCCAGCGCACCATCGGTGGCGGCAAAGGCACGCTTCCAGCGGGCCTGCGGCACCTTGGCGCCGCTAATCACCTGCGAAAAGCGGAAAGCCTCGTCTACATAGGCCTTAGGCAGGGCCGACGTCACGCTTTCCACCAGGTGCCAGCGCAGATACTGCTTCTGGTCGGCAATGGGCTCGTCTTTTATCATAGCGTTGGCCTCCTTCAGGTAGTCGGGCTGGCCCACGATGATGTCCTTCGCCCCGCTCAGGCCGCTTTCCTTCAGGCGCAGCGGAAAGTCCAGGTTGGGGTAGGCGGCGGTGGCCTGGGCCACGGTCATCTTGTTGTAGTTGCTTTCGCGGTCGCGCAGGGCCACGCGGTCGCGGCTGGCTTTGGCCATGCGGGTTTCGATGCGCGTTACGGCATCGGCGTTTTTCTCCGCCGTGGCCTGGTCATCACCCAGCATTTTAAACAGGTTGACCTGGTAGGTGCGGTAAGCCGCCCGAATGGTTTTCGAGCGGGTATCGTCTTTGAGGTAGTAGTCGCGGTCGGCCAGGGTCAGGCCGCCCTGGCGCACCTGCACGGCATACAAAGTACTGTTCTTGCTGTCCTGGCCCACGCCAAAGCCGTACCAGCCCTTGCCCACGTTCTTGGGGTCGGCCAGGTAGCGCTGCACGCCGGCCACATCCTGAATGGCGTTAATCTTATCCAGGCGGGGCTGCAGGTATTTCAGGCCGGCGCGTTCCACGGCCATGCTGTCCATGGCGGAGGCGTAGAAGTCGCCCACCTTCTGCGCGTTCGTCCCGGGCTTGGCCGTGCGGTCGGCAGCTACTTTCTCCAGAATGCCCCGGGCTACGTCGCGGTTGCGGTTGCGCAGCTGATTGAAGCCGCCCCAGCCGGTTTCGGAGGCCGGAATGGGGTTGTTTTTCAGCCAGTTGCCGTTGGCAAATTGAAAGAAGTCGTCGCAGGGCGGCACCGATTTATCCAGGTTGGCCAACGTGATGCCCACGCCCGACTGCCCCATGGTGGATACCACCACTTTCTGCTTGCCCTGGCTGCTGGACTTGGTTTTGATTTTAGTTTGGGCCTGCGCCCCACCGGCTACCAGGGCCAGCATCGCCGCCGAAAGCGCCACGCGGCCGGCAAAGAATGATTTAGACATGTGACAAGAAAAGTGAAATTTATTATTGAATGGCAAGATACAACCGCTTGCTACCGGCAAAAACTCAACAAACAAAAAGAAGAATGAAAGAGTGACAATTCAGGCCGCTCCTCCATTCTTCCTTTCATTATTGTGCTACGTGGTCTGACCTACCAGATTTTGGACCGGTCGGCCGAAGCGCGCATCATCTTGTTGCCGTCCTGGCAGCCGAAGGCTTTGTAGAACTCCGGCATGTTCATCAGCGGGCCGTTGGTACGGAACTGCGCCGGCGAGTGCGGGTCGACCTGCACCTGCTGGCGCAGGTACTCGGGCCGGGCGTTGGTGCGCCAGATTTGGGCGTAAGCCAGGAAGAAGCGCTGCTCGGGCGTGAAGCCGTCGATTTTTGCCTGGGCTTTGGCCTGCGGGGTTTTCTCAAACGCCTGGTAGGCAATGGTGAGACCGCCGAGGTCGGCCAGGTTCTCGCCCATGGTCAGCTTGCCGTTCACGTGCACCGAGTCAAGGGGCGAGAAGGCGTCGTACTGCTTGCCCACGATGGCGGCTTTGGCGTTGAACTTGTCGGCATCCTCCTTGGTCCACCAGTCTTTCAGGTTGCCTTCGGAGTTGTACTGCCGGCCCTGGTCGTCGAAGCCGTGAGTCATTTCGTGGCCAATCACGGCGCCAATGCCGCCGTAGTTCACTGCGTCGTCGGCCTTGGGGTCGTAGAACGGGGGCTGCAGAATGCCGGCCGGGAACACAATCTCGTTCATCGGCGGGTTGTAGTAAGCATTCACCGTGGGCGGGGTCATGCCCCACTCGTTGCGGTCAATCGGCTTACCGAAGTGGCTGATTTCGTCCTTGCTGGCCCACTCACGCGCAGCCAGAATGTTGTTCAGGTACGACTCGCGGCCGATGGTGAGGGCTGAATAGTCCTTCCACTTATCGGGGTAGCCAATTTTTACCGTGAAGGCGTTGAGCTTTTTCAGGGCCTCCGTTTTAGTGGCGGCGCTCATCCAGTCGGTGGCCTTGATGCGCTCGCCGTAGGCCGTGCGCAGGTTCTCAATCATCTGCTTGGCGCGAGCCTTGGCGGCGGGCGAGAAAGCCTTGTCTACGTAGAGCTGGCCGAACGCCTCGCCCAAGGCGCGGTCCGTCGAGCCCAGCATACGCTTCCAGCGGGGCTGCTGCTTTTTGGCGCCGCTCAGCACCTGCGAGAACTTGAAGCCCTCGTCGCCGAAAGCCTTGGGCAATGCCGGTACCACGCTGGTCACCAGGTGGAAACGCAGGTACTGCTTCTGGTCGGCAATGGGCTCGTCCTTGAGCATGGCGCTCACTTCTTTGAGGAACTCGGGCTGGCCGATGATAACCTCTTTGGCCGCGCCCAGGCCTTCTTCTTTCAGCGTGAGCGGCAGGGCCAGGTTGGGATAAGCGGCGGCGGCCTCGGCCAGCGTCATCTTATTGTAGTTGGCGTAGGGGTCGCGCAGGTCTACGCGGGCCTTGCTGGCTTTGGCCAGGCGCGTTTCGATGCGCTGCACGGTGGCGGCGTTGGCCTTGGCCGTAGCCTCGTTGTCGCCGAGCATCTTGAAGGTGTTCACCAGATAAGTATCGTAGGCCGTGCGAATGGCTTTCGAGCGGGCGTCGTCCTTCAGGTAGTAGTCGCGGTCGGGCAGCGAAAGGCCGCCCTGGCCGAACTGCACGGCGTACTGGGTGCTGATTTTGTCGTCCTGCCCCACGCCCATGCCGTACCACACGCTGCCGGTATGGGCTTTGGGGTCGGCGAGGAAGCGCTGCATTTCGCCCAAATCCTTGATGGCCGCAATGCGGTTCAGGTGGGGCTGCAGGTATTTCAGGCCAGCCGCTTCGATGGCGGCCGAGTCCATGGCCGAGGCGTAGAAGTCGCCCACTTTCTGGGCGTTCGAGCCTTTGGCAGCTTTGGGCGCATTCTTAGCGGCATCGTTCAGGATGGCGCGCAGCGTGGCGTTATTGTGGTCGGCCAGCTCATTGAACGAGCCCCAGCGCGACTCTGCCGCCGGAATCGGGTTGCTTTTCAGCCAGTTGCCCGAAGCGTAATGAAAGAAGTCCTCGCAAGGCTTGACCGACGGGTCGATGTTGGCAATGGTGATGCCAACGCCCTTCTGGGACGTGGTGGCCTGTGCTGCCGCAACAGTGGCCGACAGGCTGCTCAAACCGAGCACGGCCAGACTTAGCCGCCGCGCAAGAGAAGTTGAAATCATGTATGTAGTGGGAATTGGGTTAGAGAATGATGCCGTGAAGTTAGGGACACGCGCGGGTACCGGCCGTTGCACCAATGCAGCGGTAAGCAACCGCTACACCAAAAGATTTATGGCCGGACAGCAGCGAGCCTTCATTAATCCCTGCCCTTGGTATAAGCAGTGATGCTACCATATTTTGGCCCGGTCGGCCTGGGCGCGCATCATCTTGTTGCCGTCCTGGCAGCCGAAGGCCTGGTAAAACTCGGGCATGTTTTGCAGCGGGCCGATGGTGCGGAACTGGTCGGGCGCGTGCGGGTCAACCTGGATGAGCTGCCGCACGGTTTCGGGGCGCGCACTGCTGTGCCACACCTGGGCCCAACCCAGGAAAAACCGCTGCTCGGGCGTGAAACCGTCGATTTTGGCGTGGCCTTTGGCCTGCGGGGTTTTCTCAAAAGCGGCGTAGGCAATGGTGAGGCCGCCGAGGTCGGCAAGGTTTTCGCCCATGGTCAGCTTGCCGTTCACGTGCACCGAATCGAGGGGTGTGAAGGCATCAAACTGCTTGCCCACCACAGCAGCGCGGGCGTTGAACCGTTCGCCGTCCTCCTTGGTCCACCAGTCGCGCAGGTTGCCTTGGGCGTCGTACTGGCGACCCTGGTCGTCGAAGCCGTGGGTCATTTCGTGACCGATGACCGCGCCGATGCCGCCGTAGTTCACCGCATCGTCAGCCTTGGGGTCGTAGAAGGGGGGCTGCAGGATGCCGGCCGGAAACGTAATGTCGTTCATGCTCGACATATAGTAGGCATTCACCGTGGGCGGCGTCATCAGCCACTCGCCCCGGTCTACCGGCTTACCAAATTTCCGCAGGTTGTACTTGTTCTCCCATACCCGGGCCGCCAGCAGGTTGTTGAGGTAGGACTCGCGGCCGATGGTCAGGGCCGAGTAATCCTTCCATTTATCGGGGTAGCCAATTTTGACGGCGAAAGCATTCAGCTTTTTCAGGGCCTCCGTTTTGGTGGCCGCGCTCATCCAGTCGGTCGCCTGAATGCGCTCGCCGTAGGCCACGCGCAGGTTTTCAATCATTTGCTTGGCCCGGGCCTTGGCTTCGGGCGAGAAGGCCCGGTCAACATACAGCTGGCCGAAGGCCTCTCCCAGGGCTCCGTCGGTGCTAAGCATCATGCGTTTCCAGCGGGGCTTGCGGATTTTAGCGCCGCTCAGCACTTGCTGAAACGCGAACTGCTCCTGGCCGTAGGCGGCAGGCAACGCATCCATCAGGCTATTCACTAGGTGCCAGCGCACGTAGGCTTTCTGGTCGGCCATCGGCTCGGCTTTCAGCATGGCGCTCAGCTCCTTGAAGAATGCCGGCTGGCCCACAATAACGTCCGTGGCCGCGCCCAGACCTTCGGTTTTGAGCAGCAGCGGCAGGTTGAGATTGGGGAACTGGGCGGTGACCTGGGCCACGGTCAGCTTATGGTAGTTGGCAACGGGGTCGCGCAGGTCCTCGGGGCGCTTGCTGGCGTTGGCCAGGCGCATTTCGATGCGCTGCACGGCCGCCGCGTGCGCCGTGGCCGTGGCCTGGGGTTCGCCCAGCATCTTGAACACGTTGACCAGATAAGTCTGGTAAGCCGCCCGGATGCGCTTGGATTGGGCATCCTGGTTGGTGTAGTAGTCGCGGTTGGGCAGGGTGAGGCCGCCCTGATAGAACTGCATCGCATATTTCGCGCTGTTCTTATCGTCCTGCCCCACCCCGCTGCTGAACCACGCGCCGCCCAGCGCCAGGTTGGGGTCGGCCAGCAGGCGCTGCATCCCGGCTAGGTCCGTCACGGCATCGATGCGCGCCAGGTGGGGCCGGAGGTACTTCAGGCCCGCCGCGTTGATGGCCGCCGAGTCCATGGCCGAGGCGTAAAAGTCGCCCACTTTCTGCGCGTTGGTGCCTTTGGCGGCGGTTGGAGCTTTGCGGGCCGATTCTTCCAGAATAGTGCGCATGGTGGCGTAGTTGTGCTCGGCCAGTACGTCGAAGCTGCCCCAGTAGCCATCGGTGGCGGGAATGGGGTTGCTTTTCAGCCAGCCGCCCGAGGCGTACTGGAAAAAATTATCGCAGGGGCTCGCCGTGGGGTCCAGGTTAGCCATATCGAAGCCAGTACCTGCGGTTTGGGACAGCGCGGGGGTGGCCCACGCGCAGCCAATGAAGCCCAATGCGGCCAACGCCAGCCGCCGGGTCAGTATAGATGTCGTCATGCCAGTAAAAAGCAAAGTGTACTTGGTTTAAAGCGGGGAAAGTTACAATCATTTCATCATTTAGTTTAGCATCTGATTTTATCGGTCTGGTAATGCCTACTCGCAGGCATGCCCCTGCTTTCCGGCTGCGCCTGCCACCCGTAACTTGCGCCCATGCCGCTCTACAACCGCCGTTCCGAACTAGCACCCCCGCCCGCCCCCGCCCCCCTGGGCCTGGCCGAGCTGCTGGGCTATGTGCGCCTGGCCCTCCAGCAGCAGCTGGCCGACTCCTACTGGGTGGTGGCCGAAGTTTCCGACCTCACCCTGCCGCGCTTTGCCGGCGCGCACTGCTACCTCACCCTCACCGAGCAAACCATCGACGGCCGGGGCACGCCCCTCAAGGCCCAGGCCCGGGCCACGCTCTGGAGCCAGCGCTACCAGCAGCTGGCTCCCACGTTTGAGCGGGCCACCGGCCAGCCGCTGCGCACCGGCCTCAAGCTGCTGCTGCGCGTGCAGGTGCGCTTTCACGAGCAGTATGGCCTGAACCTCGACGTGGTGGCCATCGACCCGAGCTACACCGTGGGCGAGCTGGCCCTGCTGCGCCTCAAAACCCTGCGCCTGCTGGAAGAAAAAGGCCTGCTGGAGCGCCAGAAGCAGCTTATGCTACCGCTGGCCCCGCAGCGGCTGGCCGTAATCTCCTCGCCCACGGCGGCCGGCTTTCAGGATTTTGTGCAGCAATTGCAGGAAGCGCCCTACGACTTTGCCCTCACGCTGTTTCCGGCCATTATGCAGGGCGACGGCTCGCCGGCCAGCATAATGGCGGCGCTGGACGGCGTGCGGGCCCGGCGCGGGCAGTTCGATGCCGTGGTGCTCATCCGGGGCGGAGGCAGCCGCACCGATTTGCTGGCCTTTGATGAATATGGCCTGGCGGCGGCCGTGGGCGCGTTTCCGCTGCCGGTGCTCACGGGCATCGGCCACGAGCGCGACGAAGCCCTGGTAGACCTCACCGCCCACCGCGCCCTGAAGACGCCCACCGCCGTGGCCGCCTTCCTGGTCGAGCGCCTGGCCCGCCTCGAAGCGGCCGTGCTGGGCCTGGGCGAGCAGGTAGTGGCCGTGGCCCGCCGCCAACTCAGCCAGGGCCACGCCCGCCTCGACCAGCTTAGTGGCCGCAGCCGCTACGCCGCCCACCGCCAGCTCGATGCCGCCCGCGAGGCCCTGCGCGCCCGCGCCCACCAGGCCACCCTGGCCCCGCGCGAGCAGCTCCGGCAGCTGGCCGTGGGCCTCGGGCGCTTCCGGCACCAGCTGCCCCGCGCCGCCCGCCGCACGCTGGCCCGCGAGCAGCGCGGCCTGCGCCAGCGCGGCCGGGTGCTGCTGCGGCGCTTTGGCCGGCACCACCAGCGGCGGCGCGAGGTCCTGCTGCGCCAGCGCTACCAGCTGCAGCTGGCCGTGGAACGCCAGCTGCACCGCGCCGAGCTGCGCCTCTGCCGGTTGGCGCCTGCCAGTGCGCCATCGGTGGTGGGCAAAGCATCCGGCACCCCATCACCTCACCAACCCGGCACCTGAGCTACCGCCTGCTGCCAACCGTTTATTGACAACCGATAACTGAAATACATGACTTACCGCGAAGCCATTGAGGAGCTTGAAACCATACTCCGCGCCCTGGAAACCGATGCTGTGGACGTTGACGACCTGACCACGCGCGTGGAACGCTCGGCCGAGCTTATCCGCCTGTGCCGCTACAAGTTGCGCCACGCCGAAGCCTCACTCGACCGAGTATTTGATACGCTGGACGAAGAGGAAGAAACCGGCGCGCCCACCGACCCCGAAGCCAACGCAGAAGACAGCGACGACGAGGACGAGCACGACCACCTGCCCGGTGGCCCCGGCCGGGGCTGGTAATTATTTTCAGCCTCGGGTGTCATTCATCAGCCATACCGCTATATTTGATACCTCAATCCAATGCAAACTTCTTTTTTTTCAATTTTCTCAACAATACCTGATGGCATTTAATGGAGGCGAAGGCCGCGCAATTGACCCCACCAAAGCAGGGGAATGGACTAAGAGCTTTCGTGAAGCCCATCCAGGAGAAATCATGGGGCATTTTTTCGGCCGCGACATTCTGCTGGACCTCCTCAACCAAGAGGCTTGCCAGGGCATTCGGTTTTATTACGGCTCCGATGGCAACATGCCGCAGCTGATAGCCGTGGGGGCCGATGCCAACGAAAACGACCAGCTAGGCCCAAACCGCATTGTGGCCGATGAAGCCTACCCTTGCCCAACCAGTTGCAGCCAGCCTAACATTCTCAATGGAGTTGTTTAGAAAGTCACAAAAGGCACTCAAATAGTCATGCAGAGCGCAGCGAAGCATCTTGCTCGCATCGTCAGGCCCGTTCAACGAGGCGAGCAAGATGCTTCGCTCTGCATGACCGTTCGGGGACTTTCTAAACAGCTTCATTAGCTAATTTCGCTTTTCTTCTTTCACCGACTGCTGAATATCATGAGTTTAGAGCAATTTTATTCTTGCTTGAATTGGCTGGTAACGTTTATGCAGTTCAGCATTCTGGTGCCGATGGTGGTGGTATGGTGGCGACGGCAACACTTTTCGCCAGCCGTGAAAGTGCTGAGCTGGTATGTGTACATATCCGCTTTTTTTGCATTAGGCGCTCGATTATCAGGTATTTATCTGCATAATAATCTCTTTTTTCTAATCGGGTTCAACGTCACCAAGGTGCTGCTATTTGCGGCGATATATCGGATGGTACTCACTGCGCCACGCATGCGCCGGGTGCTGGCGGTAGCCACGCTGGTAGCGCTTGGCATTGTGGCGGCATCTTTTGCCTTAGACACCGCGCGCACCGTGACGGTGAGTCGGGTAGTGCAATGTGCCGTGCTGGCCGGTTTTGCGCTGGTGTATATGGAGCAGGGGCTCAATCGTATCGGCAATTATAAATTCAGCCACGACCCCATCTGGCTTTTGAGCGTGGGGCAGCTTATTTATTCAGCCACTACTGTTACAGCTTTTAGCATTGGATTTGTAGCGTTATTTCGTGGAGACATATTCGACAAGATGTCAGCCCTCTCTTTTTCAATTGGTGGCTTGGCATTAAATTACTTTCTTACGCTGGCTTTTCTGCGGGCCAAGCCCGATGTGCCGGCCCCAGCAGCGGTTGCCGGCAGAAGTCGGTTGGTTGGTTCCTGAATTTCTCCGGCCCTGTACACCAACCTGGGAACTGCTTGTTAGCGCGGTTTCCAGGTTGGTGTACAGGGCCGGACAGTAGCGCGAACTTTGTCGTTCGCGCTACTGATACACTGACGCTGAAGCTACTACCATCCGTTGTTCATAATCTGAGCTGTAACCTGAACATTCTGCGCTACGCTCCTGCTTCCTGTTGACTGACTTAACAGAAAGCTCCTTTCTTCTTTTTTCGCGCTTCTCTGCCGGGTGCCCTCACGTGACAAACCTTTTACCGTTGTTACTCCTCACTCCTACATTGCTCTTGCTGGTGCTTGGGCTGGTGTGGTTTGTGGTACGGTACCAACGGGGGCAGCTGCAGCAGCAGCAGCAGCTGGCCCAGATGCAGGAAGCCGCGCAGCAGCAGGCCCTGGCCGCCGCGCTGGTAGCGCAGGAAGACGAGCGCCAGCGCATTGCCGCCGAGCTGCACGATGGCGTGGGCACCATTCTGGCCCTGGCCAAGCTGCACCTATACGGGCCCGGCAGCCAGCCCTCGCCCGAGGCCAGTGCCCTAATTGACCAGGCCGTGGCCGAGGTGCGCCGCATTTCGCGCAACCTGCAGCCGGCCACGCTTCAGCAGCTGGGCCTGGCCCAGGCGCTTCAGGCGCTGGTGCAGGCCGTGCCCACCGACAATGGCCCCAACGTGCGCCTGGAGCAGGAAGGCCCGCTGGGCCGGCTCATTCCGCCGCACGAGCTAATGGTGTACCGCATTGCCCAGGAGCTGCTCACCAACGGCTTGCTGCACGCCGAGGCGGCGCACATTGTGCTGCACGTAGCCACCGTACCGGGCCTGCTCACCCTCACCTATTCCGACAACGGCCAGGGCTTCGACCTTACCGCCCTGGGAGAGCTGCCGCCCCCCGGCCCGCACGGCCAGCCCGTGGGCATGGGCCTCATCAACCTGCGCAGCCGCGTGGCGGTGCTGGGCGGCCAGCTGCACTATCATTCTGAGCCCGGCGTGGGTACCCGCGTCGAGGCCGTACTGCCCATCACGCTGTTGCCGGCGGGCACGCCCAACCCTTCTTTCTCCCTTAACTCATGACTGCCATCTCCGCTTCCCCAGCCAGTGCTACTCCCGTGCGCCTGGCCATTGTCGACGACCACATTCTGTTCCGCAAAGGTTTGCGGGCGCTGCTCAGCGGCTACGCGGGCATTGAAGTGGTGTGCGAGGCCGGCAATGGCCAGGAGCTGCTTGAGCTCCTGGACCAGGGCAGCAACCCCAACGTAATTCTAATGGACATGCAAATGCCCATTCTCGACGGCCTGCAAACTACCCGCCTGCTGCGCACCCAGTTCCCGGCCGTGCGCGTGGTCATCATCTCCATGCACGACGACCCTTCGCTGGTGAGCACCGTGCTGGCCGAAGGCGCACACAGCTACCTGGTCAAAAACACCTCGCCCGAGGAAATGCGCAGCGCCGTGCTGGCCGCTGCCGCCGCAGGCAGCCGGTAGCGGTGAAATAGTGAGGGGTGAGTTTGTTGTTCGGTATGCGCAGATGGCGCATACCGAACAACAAACTCACCCCTCACTATTTCACCGCTACAGCGTGGCCGAGAGGCCCACGGTGAAGGTGCGGCCGCGGTTGAAGAAGCCCTGCAACAGCGACGGGTTGGTGGCCGAGGTGCTGGCCGGCACGTCGGTGATGTAGAACTCGTTGAGCACGTTGAGGACGGAGCCTTTGATACCCAGGCGCACTTTGTCGCCGAATAGGCGCTTGGGCAGGTCGTAGCCCAGGTGTACGTCGAGGTTGCGCGAGGTGGGCACGCGATAGGTATCGGTGCGGTTGGCTTCGCTGAGGAGGGTCACCGGGTCGAAGCCGGCGTAGTACTTGGTAAAGAGCAGGAACGAGGACCGGATGTAGAAGTTGCTGAACGGCTCGTAGCGCATTCCCACCTGAAACTGGTTCTGGGCGGCGTCGCCCACGTGCACGTCCTTGAGGTAGATGGGCTGGTCGGTGGCACCCACCTGCACGTTGTTCACGTCAAATTGGTTTACCACGCCGTTGCCGGCCCAGCGCCAGTCGCCGAGGCTGATGGCGGCGTTGAGCTGCAGCCGACGGCTGACTTCCTGGGCCACGCTCATTTCAATGCCCATGTGGCGGGCATCCACGTTGCGCACGCTGTTGAGGACGGCATCATCGCCGAGGCCGCTGATGGAGTTGCTAGTTTTGTTGGTCCAGTAGGTGTAGTAGGCATTCAGAGTCACCTTCAGGCTGGGGTAGTTGATGCCGTAGCCCAGTTCCAGGGAGGTAATGCCTTCGTTGCGGATGTCGTTATACTTCTGCCCGGTGTTGCTGAACACAAACTGATAGAACGGCACCTTGCTGTTGTAGCCCACGTTGGCAAACAGGTTGTCGTGCTCGGTCAGGTTGTAGTTGGCGCCGGCTTTCACGCTGTAGCCGGTGATGTTCACCGGAGCGCCTTCGAGGTAGTGGCCGTCGGCGTTGGTGTAGCTCTGGCCGTTCACCACCACAGGGGCCGCGCCGAAAGGCACGTCGTAATTCTTGCCATCCAAGGTTACCTGCTTGGCCTGGAAGTAGTCGATGCGCGCGTAGCTGATGCGCGAAACCGTGCCGCTTACCACCGCCGAGAGTAGCTGCGTTTTGTATTCGAGCTGGCCATAGCCGCCCAGCCACCCGGTTTTGCTGTCGTTGTAGAAGCCAAATTTATCGCCCACCCGCAGGCGGGTATTGGCATCGGCGTTGCGGTTGATGCTGTTACCGGAGCCAAGGGCGAAATCGCCGCCCAGCAGGTCCCGGACCTGGCGGTAGTGCGTGCCGTAGTAGTAGCGGGCATCCACGCCGGCCGACAGCGTGAGGCTGGGCTTGAGCAGGTAGTCGAACCCGGAAATCAGGCCGGCCCAGCGGTGCGAGTTCACATTGTTGGCCAGAAACTGCGTGGACTGGCGCTGGCCGTCGGCCTTCACGTTTTTGTAGTTGGTGTCGTATACCTTCTGGAAGTCGTCCTGGCCCGCCGCGTCTACAGGCAGCGTGCTCGACGTGCCCGCGCCTTGCGAGCCGCCACCCGTGCCCTGGGAAGCGTAGAGGACCGTGGAAATGAACAGCCGGTCGGTCACGTTCCAGAAGTGGTTAAGGTTGAGCTGGGGCTTGTAAAAATAGTTTACCCGCTCGTTTACCACTTCCTGGCCGTGGCTGATGCGATTGCCGCTGGCATCCAGCGTGTAACGGTCCAGGTAGCCCCAGCCTTTATTGTAGCGGAAGCCCCGGTCGGCGCCGAGCGCGGCCCCCAGCTCCCGGGCTTTCTCGTTGGAATACGTTCCGATGCGCTCGCCGAAGGGAATGCGCTGGCCGTGGCTTTGGGGCGAGCCCATGCCCGTGAGGGAAAGGGTGTGCTTGCCGATGCGCTTGCTCAAGGTGCCGAAGTAGGTCCAGGCATCGTCAAACGTTTTGTCGACCCAGCCATCCTGGGTGCGGCGGGCGCCGTAGGCCGTCACGGCCCAGTCGCCCTTCAGCTGGCCGCTACTGAGCATGAGCGAGTATTTCTGGTAGTTATTCGAGCCGCCTTCCACGCGGGCCACCACCGAGCGTTTATCGTCGAAGCCCTTGGTGAGCACGTTGATGGTGCCGCCCACCGAGGGCACGGTAATCTTGGCGGCCGAGAGGCCCCGCTGCACCTGCAGCGACTTGGTCACGTCGCCCAGGTCCCAGTTGCTCCAGTACACCTGGCCGTTCTCCATGTCGTTCACGGGCACGCCATTGATGAGCACGGCCACGTTGCGCTGGTCGAAGCCGCGCACGTTGATGCGGGAGTCGCCGGTGCCGCCGCCCGTGCCCTGGGTGGCGTACACGCCAGGCGTTTCGTTGAGAATCATCGGCAGGTCGCGGTTGGAGAGGGTTTCGCGCAGCTTCACCTCGTTCACGGCCGCGAAGGCCACGGGCGTTTCGCGCTCCTGGGCCTGGCTGGCCACCACCTGCACCTCGTCGAGGCTGGCGTTGTCGGAGGCCAGGGAGAAGGAGGCCACCACGCTTTGGGTCGAGATTTTGACCGTTTGGGTGTTCACTTTGTAGCCAATAAAGCTGGCCTGCACCGTGTAGGTACCGGCGGGCAGGTTGCTCACCTTGTAGCCCCCGTTGGCATCGGCGCCGGCCCCGGTATTCTTGCCGTTGCCGGTTACCTGCACGGTAGCCCCGGGCAAGGTTTCACCGGTCACTTTATCAAGCACGCGCCCGCGAATGGAAAACGTGGTTTGGGCCAGCGCGGGCAGGGTAAGCAGAACGAATAAAAGCGCAGTAACGAATTGCTTCATACCTATTTAAATACTCCCCGGCACATTCCGGGACAACAAATATACAGATTAGCCGGGGTCGGTAGTAGTGTACCGGCCGTAAAGGTTTGATGAAGAAAGGAAATTAGCCGCTGGCCCGAATCTGGCCAGGGCCAGCCATCGCCGCCCGGCCATTGGTTCAGATTGCCCGGCTGCTACCTAGGTTTGCATGCTACTGCCTCGGCCATTCCCAATGCGCGTCCTTCCGCACGTCCTTTCGATTTCCGTTTTTTGGCCGGCCCGTCCGCTTCAACCCAGGGCTGTGCCTGCTATTCTTCATCTTTTGCAGCCGGCCGGCGCTAGCCCAGGTTTATTACCTCGACCTGAGCCAGCAGCCGTTGGACTAGCCCGGCCGCATGGTGTCGGTAGAGCAGGTGGTGGATGGCCGCCCGGGCCGCCCAGCCAGCGTGGGCACCATCTACAAAGGCCTGAATGACAACCCGGCACCCGTACTATTCCGGCAAAGCCTGGAAACGGAGCTCACGGCCTGGCTTGGGCAGCAGCTGCCCGCCCGGCCCACCGACCAGCCCGTACTGCTCTGCGTGCGCCAGCTGCTGGTGAGCGAAACGGTGACGTCCAGCATACTCGCCGATAAGCCAATCGCCGGTGCGGAGCTGGCCCTTGATGTGTAAGCCCACCGGCCCGATGGCTACCATTTTGTGCGCAACGTGGCAGCCCACTCCAGCAAGCCGGGCATCACTATCAATTCCGACCACGCCCTATATGTGGCCCAGCTGATGCGGCAATGCCTGACTTCGCTCACGGCGGCCGATTTGGCCACCGCCGCCCAGCGCCCGGCGCGCTCCCTGGCGCTGGCGGCAGCCCCGGCAACCCGGCCCGCCATGCTGCGGGCCGCTGCTCCCCGACGCGGCATCTATTTTTCCGCGGCGCAATTCGCGGCCAACCAACCCGACACCACCAGCCAGCAGCTTCTCGACACGGTGCGATGGAGCTCCGTGCGCGCCAGCATTCTGGCTCCCAATGGCCTGGTACTGGCCACCACCAACCGCACGGCCCGAGGCTACTCCCGCTCGGTGGTCAGCACGCCATCGGGCTGGCAGGGAACGGTGCAGCTAAAAGCCAAAGTGCGCACCGCCACCAGCGACCGGGTAGCCGCTCGCGACGTGTGGGGCTTTTCGGACGGCCGGCAGGCCTACTTGCGGCAGGCCAACTACTACCGGCTGTTGGGCCGAAAAGACGCGTTTTACACGTTTTTTGGCGCGGCCCCGCTCGATTTGCCCGCTGCCCACCGCCAGGCCACGGGTGCCCCCACCAGCCGCATGGTCCATGGCGGGATGCGCATTGATGTCAGTGACGAATCCGGCGAGCCCGTTACGTTTGCCCTCGACCTGCGCACAGGGCAAACGGCGCGGTTTCCGCCGCACGGCCAGCCGGCCCACGGCACAGCCCAGACTGCTCAACGACCGTGAAATGGGCCAGCTACAGCCCGGCGCCTTTCTGGAGTTAACCTGGCCCCACCTGGGCGATGTCGTGCGGCTGAGTCTTAACTCGCCGAATGGCCCTACGCTGCTGCTGGGGCCCAGCACCACCATTGCCAACTACGTGAAGCTGCGGTCCGGTGCCGCTCTCACGCCCTGGCAGGTGGTGCCCGCCACGCAGGGCGAAGCCGAGGTAGACGCGCTGGAGAAGCCCGGCAAGTAGCCCGGCGCTACGCCAGCTCCACGGCGGGGTCCCAGAGCAGCTTGTCGAAATCCGGTAAGCGGTCGATGTCTACGCGCACGCCTTCGGCTTCCAGGGCTTCCTGCATGGCGGTGGGCGTGGCAAAGTGCAGGCGGCCGGTGAGGTGGCCCAGGCGGTTGACTACGCGGTGAGCGGGTACGTACTGGTCGGCGGTGTGGGCGGCCATCATGGCGTAGCCCACGGTGCGGGCTCCGTGGCGCCCCCCGAGGTAGTGCGCAATGGTGCCGTAGGTGCTCACCCGGCCGGCCGGAATGAGGCGCACCACTTCGTGCACATCCTGAAAAAAATTGCGCGGCTCGGGCGCGGCGGGGGCTGATGGTTTCATCGGGACGAAGATAGTTTCGGTCAGGGTGATGCCAGCTTACGTCTATTTCCGAGCGGGGCACGCAACCTTTTAGCTGAAATTTGCACTATGTCTTTTCGGGCGCGCCGAGGCCCGGGCGTTGCGCCCGCGCCCAACCCGGCGGCCGGATGGCCGTCCTCAAACATCTGCCTACTGCCGCACGTTCCTGCATACTATGTCATTGGAAACCATCACTGCTACCCCACCCAAAACCTGGGATACCACCACCACTACTCCCCCGCCCCTGGCCCCTGAACCCACGCCCCAGCCGGCCCCGACGGGCAAGCGCGGCTGGTTGGGCTGGTTGATAGCGGCGTTGATTATCGGCGGCATCGCCTGGGCCAAAGTCAAGTATTTCCCCAGCAACGCGGGCGGCGACAAAAAAGGCGGTGGCAAAGGCAGCGCGGGCAAAGGCGCGCCGGGCAGCAATGGCCCGCTGACGCCGGTGCAGGTATATGTGGTGGCTGCCACCAACCTCACCGACCAGGTGGCGGCCACCGGCTCCGTGCTGGCCGAGGAGTCCGTCATCATCAAAAGCGAGCTGTCGGGCAAAATCACCAGCCTTAATATTAAGGAAGGGCAGTCGGTAAGCAAGGGCCAGCTGTTGTTCAGCATCAACGCCGACGAGGCCCAGGCCGCCATCCAGAAGCAGCAGTACAACATCAAGCTGTACCGGGACCAGGAAAAGCGCCAGCGCACCCTTCTCGATAAAGAATACATCAGCGCTCAGGAATACGAGCAGTCGAACAACGCGCTGCTGACGGCGCAGGCCGACTTGCAGGCCTTGCGCGCCACGCTGGCCAAGGCCTACGTGCGGGCCCCCTTTGCGGGGGTACTGGGCCTGACCACCGCCACGGTGGGCACCTACGTGAGCCCGGGAGCCGAAATCACGACGCTCTCGAAGGTGCGGCCCGTGAAGATTGACTTTGCCGTGCCCGGTCGCTTTGCCGCCAACGTGCGGGTGAACGACGTGGTGGACGTAGTGGACGAAAGCACCAACAAAACCTACAAAGCCAAAGTCTACGCCATCGACCCGCAGATTGACCCCGTGAGCCGCACCCAACCCGTGCGCGCCCGCTTTGCCAACACCAACAACGAGCTACGCCCCGGCGCCTTCGTGCGGGTGAACCTGAAGCTAGGCGAAAGCGAAAGCGCCCTGCAAGTGCCCACCGAAGCCGTGATTCCCGAAGCCAGCGGCTACAATGTGTACACGGTGAAGGGCGGCAAAATGGTCCCGCAGAAAGTGAAAATCGGTATCCGCTCCGACAAGGTTATCCAAATTACCAAAGGCATTGCGGTGGGCGACACGATTATTCGCACCGGCATTCTGCAAGTGAAGCCGGGCGACGCGGTTAAGGTAATTAAGTAGTTAAACATCAAACTCCCCTCCTTACCAAGGAGGGGATGTTCGAGCCAAGGGCTCGGACGGGGGTGGTGCCACCGGAGGGCGGGCGTTGAACAGTAGGTTGGCGTAACTAACAAGAGCCTAACGAACCGGCCGCGAACCGTGCAACGCCCATAACCACCCCAGTTGTCGCTGACGCGACAACGTCCCCTCCTTGGTAAGGAGGGGAGTTTATCGCGCTATAGCTAAAAACCAAATGAGTCTTTCCACCACTAGTATCAACCGGCCGGTGCTCGCCATTGTGATGAGCCTGGTCATCATCATTTTTGGGGTGATTGGGTTCCGGTACCTGAGCATTCGGGAGTATCCGAGCGTGGACCCGCCCATTATTACGGTATCGGCTACGTACACCGGGGCCTCGGCCGACGTGATGCAGAGCCAGGTGACGGAACCGTTGGAGGAAGCGCTGAACGGCATTGCCGGCATCAAGAACATGACGTCGAACTCGCGCGACGGCCGCACCCAGATTACGGTGGAATTTGACCTCGACTCCAACCTGGAAACGGCGGCTAACGACGTGCGCGACAAGGTTTCGGGGGCGCAGGGCCGCCTGCCGCGTGACATTGACCCGCCCATCGTGAGCAAGGCCAACGCCGACTCGCAGCCCATCGTCATTACCTACCTCAACTCCAACAAGCGCACGCTGCTGGAGCTTACGGACTACGCCAACAACACCCTCAAGGAGCGACTCCAGACCATTCCGGGCGTATCGGAAGTGCGGGTGTACGGCGAGCGCAAATACTCTATGCGCCTGTGGCTGGACCCGGTGAAGCTGGCGGCTCTGCGCGTGTCGCCCGTGGATGTGCAGCAGGCCCTCACCCGCGAAAACGTGGAGCTGCCCAGCGGCGCGGTGCAGGGCGCGGCCACCCAGCTCACGCTGCGCACCATGGGCCGCCTGACTTCGGTGGATGACTTCAACAACCTGATTATCCGCAAGGATGCCATCTCACTGGTGCGCCTTTCCGATATTGGCTACGCCGAGTTGTACCCGGAAAACGACCAGACCATTTTCCGGGTGAACGGGGTGCCGGGCGTGGCGCTGGCCGTAGTGCCCCAGCCGGGCTCCAATCAGATTGAAATTGCCGACGAGTTCAACCGGCGCCTCAAGCAGTACGGCAAGGATTTGCCCTCGGATTTGAAGCTACAGGCGGGCATCGACAACTCGGTATTTATCCGCAATTCCATTAGCGAGGTGGAGCATACCATCATCGAAGCCTTTGTGCTAGTGGTGGTTATCATCTTTTTATTCTTGCGCGACTGGCGCTCCACCATCATCCCGGTGGTGGCCATTCCGGTGTCGCTGATTGGTATTTTCTTCGTGATGTACCTGCTCAAATTCTCCATCAACGTGCTTACGCTGCTGGCCATCGTGCTGGCCATTGGCCTGGTGGTGGACGATGCCATTGTGGTGCTGGAAAATATCTATTCCCGCATTGAGGACGGCGAAGAACCCAAGGAAGCGGCCATTAAAGGCACCGAGGAAATTCTGGTGGCGGTGGTGAGCACCACGGTGGTGCTGGCGGCGGTGTTCCTGCCGGTGGTGTTCCTCACGGGCATCACGGGGCGATTATTTCGCGAATTTGGTATTGTGGTGGCGGGCTCGGTGCTGATTTCGGCCTTCGTGTCGCTCACGCTAACGCCCATGATGTGCGCCAAGCTGCTGAAGCGGCAGGAAACGCACAATTGGTTCTATCGCACGACGGAGCCATTTTTTGAGCGCATGATTAACGCCTACCAGGGCAGCCTGCGCTCGTTTTTGCGCAACCGCTGGCTGGCCTGGGTGATGATAGTGATAACGGGCGGCGGCATCTGGGGCTTCACGAAAATCATCCCTTCAGAGCTGGCCCCGGTGGAAGACCGCAGCCGCGTGAACGTCAACGCGACCGGCCCGGAAGGGGCCTCGTTTGAGTACATGGACAGCTACGTTTCCCAGCTTACCAAGCTGGCCACGGACTCGGCTGGCGCTAAAAACCTAAGTAGCGTGTTCACGGTCACCTCGCCGGGTTTTGCCGGGGGTTCGAACTCGGCCATTGCCCGCATCATTCTGGTGGAGGCCGACCAGCGCACCGGAACCCAGGACCAAGTGGCCAACGCCGTGAGCGCGGGCGTAAAAAACCTGCCCGCCGCCCGCACCTCAGTATCGCAGGACCAGAGCATTGGCGGGGGCGGCGGGGGATTGCCGGTGCAGTTTGTGGTGCAAACCCAAGACTTTGAGAAGCTGCGCAAAGTGGTGCCGAAGTTTCTGGACCTGGCCCGCCAGGACCCCACCTTCCAGTTCGTGGATGTGAACCTGAAGTTCAACAAGCCCGAACTGCGCATCAACATCGACCGCGAGAAGGCCCAAAGCCTGGGGATTTCCGTCCAAAGCATTGCCCAGACCCTGCAGGCCGGCCTCAGCGGCCAACGCTACGGCTACTTCATCCGCGACAGCAAGCAGTATCAAATTATTGGCCAGGTGGCCCGCGAGGACCGCAACCAGCCGCTGGACGTGCGCCTGCTGTCGGTGAAGAACGACAAGGGCGAGCTGGTGCAGCTCGACAACGTAATCCGGCTGGAGGAAAGCAGCACGCCGCCCCAGCTCTACCGTTTCAACCGCTACAACTCGGCCACGTTCTCGGCCTCGCTGGCCCCCGGCAAAACCCTGGGCGACGGCATCGCCGCCATGCGCGCCATTGCCGATAAAAATCTCGACGATGGCTTCACCACCGAGCTGGCGGGCACTTCCCGCGACTTTGAAGAAAGCTCCTCCTCATTGCTCTTCGCCTTCGGCCTGGCCCTGGTGCTGATTTACCTGGTGCTGGCCGCGCAGTTCGAGAGCTTCCGCGACCCGGTTATCATCATGGTGACGGTGCCGCTGGCCCTGTCCGGCGCGCTGCTCAGCCTGTGGTATTTCAACCAAACGCTGAACCTGTTCTCGCAAATCGGCATCATCATGCTGATTGGCCTGGTAACCAAAAACGGAATTCTCATCGTGGAATTCGCCAACCAGCGCGTCGAGAAGCACAACGTGGACTACATGACGGGCCTGATTGAGGGTGCTACCGCCCGCTTCCGCCCCATTCTGATGACTTCGCTGTGCGCCATTCTGGGCATTATGCCCATTGCCATTGCCACGGGTGCGGGCGCGCTCAGCCGCCGGGCCATGGGCATTGGCGTAGTGGGCGGCCTGCTGTTTGCCACGGGCCTCACGCTGTATGTGGTACCGGTGATGTATTCGTATTTCGCTACGGCTAAGAAACATAAGTCGAAAGTGGCAGAGCCGGAAGCGGTAGTTGCTTAAACTCCCCTCCTTTTTTAAGGAGGGGATATTTCCGCGAAGCGGAAATTGGGGTGGTGAAATCGTTGAACGATGATTGGATGACTGCCGAGTGCGTCGTTCGGCCATCGTTCAACGACTTCACCACCCCCGTTCGGCCTGCGGCCGAACATCCCCTCCTTAAAAAAGGAGGGGAGTTTGAAGTTCTGAATTTCCTGCATGAAACTTTTTCGATTCCTTCTTCTCCTCCTCCCCTTCTCCGCGCTGGCGCAGGTGCCCACGGCCCGGCCCAACCAGCTGGCGCGGCCGGCCACGGTGGCTCCGGCCCCCGCGCTGTCGCTTCAGCAGGCCATTGCCGAGGCGTTGCAGCACAACTACGGCATCCTGCTATCGCGGCAGGATGTGCAGATTGCGGAGAACAACGTGACCCGGGGCAATGCCGGCCAGCTGCCCAACATCAACGGCAACCTGACCCGGACGTTCAACCGAAACAACATCACCTCGACCATTGGCGACAATGCGCCCCGCGTCATCAACGGCGGCACGTCGAACCTGCTGAACTCGAACGTGACGCTGGGCTGGACGCTGTTCGACGGCTTCGGGATGTTTGTTGCCTACGACCGGCTGAAAACCCTACGCCAGCAGCAGCAGCAAATAACCCGTGCCACGGTGGAGGAAACCGTGGAAAACGTGGCCAACGCCTACTACGACGTGGTGCGGCAGGCCGGCAAAATCACCTCGCTCGAAGAGGCCCTGAAAGTCGGCCAGGCCCGCATCGACCTCACCCAGGCGCAGGTAGACGTGGGCGTGAGCGCCAAAGTGGAGGTGCTGACCGCCCGCGTGGACTACAACGCCGACCGCAGCCTGTTTCTGCAGCAGCAGCAGGCCCTGACGGCCGCTAAAATCACGCTCAACAACCTGCTGGGCCGCTCATCGCGCTTCGATTTTGAGCCCGGCGACAGCCTGACCGTGACCCGCAACCTGCGCGAGGACGTGATTACGGCCAGCATCAAGGCCAACAACCCACGCCTGGCCCAGGCCCGCCTGGGCACCGACGTGGCCACCTACGACCGCAAGCTGGTGACGGCTTCGCGCTTCCCCCAAATCGGATTGGTGACGGGCTACGGCCTTACCCGCAACATCAACAATGCACAGTTTATCAACCTGCCCACCGGCCCCGTCCTCACCACCAGCATCAACAATGTGCGGGGTCTCAACTACGGCATCACGGCCTCGATGCCAATTTTTAACGGGTTTAATACCCGCCGGCAGGAGCAGAACGCCCGCGTGGTAGAAGAGCAAAGCAAGCTCAGCCTGGCCCAAACCGACCTGCAGCTCGATGCCGATGCAGCCACGGCCTTCGCGCAGTACCAAAACTTTATCCAACTGCTCGAACTAGAGGAAACCAACATCCAGCTGGCCCGCCAGAACGTGGGCATTGCCCTGGAGCGCTACCGCCTGGGCCTGCTCACGCCCCTGGCCCTGCGCGAAGCCCAACGCAACCAGTTGGCCGCCGAAACCCGCCTGCTCGATATCCGCTACTCGGCCAAGCAGGCCGAAATTGCACTGCAACGGCTGAGCGGCGGGCTGGTACAGGCACCGTAACCTCACCCCCCGGCCCCCTCTCCTTGGGGAGAGGGGGCCGGGGGGTGAGGTTATTCCTTTAAAAAGCGCTTGGTCTGGGTACCGCCTTTGGTGGTGATTTTGTAGAAATACGTACCGGCCGGCACGTCGTGCAAATCAAGCTGCTGGGTTTGCGGGCCCTTTTCCTGGCTGGCTTCCGATACCAGGGTGCGCAGCTTATTGCCGTCCTTATCGAGCAGGTCGATGGTTACGGGGCCGGTTTTGCGCACGTCGTAGTCGAGCTGGCTGGTGGGCGCGGCGGGGTTGGGGTAGAAGCTGGTATTGCCTACGCCCTGTTCATTTTTGTTGGCAGCGGGGGCATTGGGGTCCAGCAGCAGGAACGCGGCGGGCTTGAAGAAGCGGCGCAGGCCGCCGCGCTCATGCTTCCGGCCCTGCATGGCAGCCATTCGCTGCTGCTGCTCGGGCGTGGCAGTTTTGGCCACGATGGCCTTGATATCAGTGGCCTATTTCTCTTTCTGCGGGGCTACTTCCTGGGTGAGCTGAGCTATGGGTGCGTCGTATTTCTGGGCCATCTGGGCCACGTTCAGCATGATGCCCCGGGCCTGGAAGCGCAGGTCGTGGGCCTGCTTCTGCTGGGCCTCGGTGAGGGTTGGGCGAGTGGCGGGAGTAGCCGTGCCCGCAGGCGCTACGCTGCGGCGCAGGGCCTGGCCCTGGTCCTTCAGCGCTTTGAGCTGGGTACGGTAGGTGGCGAGCTGGATGCGGTCGGAGGCGGTAAGCTGGGGTTCCAGCTTCTGGCGCTGCTGTTGCAGCACGGGCAGCACATTGGCCTGGAAGTAGGCCCGGACTTCGCGGCGAATGGGCCGGTCTTCGTGCTGGCGGTGCCGCCCGCCCCGGGCCACACCCACTACCGTTGCGGAGAGAACAACCAGCAGCAGCAAGGTCAGAATTTTGGGTGCGTTTGATTTCATAATGCTGTAGAAGAATGATGCGTTAACAGGTTTCATACTCAATAGACTGCGTGATGATGAAGGAGTTTAAGTACACACTAACTTTCTTACAAACGGCTGTTACGCACCAGCCACACCGCAGCCATTCCCCAACCAAACAAAAAGAGCCAACTCAATCGGGCCGGCTCTTTTCCGGTTTCAAAGCAGGCAATCGAGCTATTCAAACACCACCTTGCGCGTGATGGGCGTGCCCGCCACGTCGAGGCGCAGGTTGTAGATACCGGGGGCCAGGCCGTGCACGTCAACCTCAGTTTCCACGGCGCGGCCGGCGGTGGCGGGCAGGCTGCGCGTGAGCACCTGCTGGCCCATGTTGTTGAACAGGCGCAGCAGGGGTCGCACGATAGTAGGAACGAAAAACAACGCTTAGAAGCTGTTTGAGTTAGCAGAACTTCAGGGTTCTGCGAATGTTAACTATTGCAATCCAGGCATTTGCATGACGCAACGTTCGGTCGTATTCTTTGGACAAGCGCCGGTTCATGTCGAGCCACGCGAACGTGCGCTCGACAATCCAGCGCCAGGCGTGGATGCAGAAATTGGTTTTCCGCACCAGTACGTGCACCGGTTTCTCGACCCGGATGCCGTAGCGCCGGGCCAGGTGCCGGCGGAAAACGCCGTGAAAGGAACTGTCCACGAAAACGACCTGGACGGCCCCCAGCAGTTCGTGCGTGGCGGCCACCTCGTCCCAAAAAGCAATGGCCGCGGCACCGTCCACCATATCGGCGGGCAGCACCCGACTGGCCAGCACATGGCCCAGCGTGTCGGTGAGCACCAGGCGTTTACGCCCCTTGACCAACTTGCCCGCGTCAAAGCCCACGGTGGCTCCGGTGGCCGTGGCCGTATTTTTGACGCTTTGCGTGTCGAGTATTACGGCTGTGGGGCAGGCTTTTTTTGGGCGTGTTCCCGGCTGCTCACCGTCAAACAGGCGCTTACCCGCGCCCAGGTGCCATCGGCTTCCCACTTGTCAAAGTACCAGTACGCCGTGCTCCAGGGCGGTAAATCGCCCGGTACGTCCCGCCAGACGCACCCGTTTTTGAGCACGTACAAAATGGCATTGACGATTTCCACCAGCGGCCATTTGCTGCGCCGCTTGACCACCAGCAGCGGCTCCAGCCGCTGCTGGTGGTCAAGCGGCGCAAAGGTCTGAGCTATATAGCTTTCGGGTCAAAATAGCGGAGGTATCCATCTTGCAAAATTAACTCAGACAGCTTCTCAGCACGCCCGATAGCCTCGGGGCCTACTTCACCTACGAGCCCCGGCCAGGCCTTACCGATGAAGCCCACAACTGCGTGCCAAATATCCGGCCGGCGGGCCTGGCCTATCCGGCAGCGGCGGCGCGGCTGCTGCACCTGCTGCGGGAGGCGCTGCGGCGGCAGCTGTCGGGCGTGGGATTGAAGGATGAGTCGGGTTTGCTGCTTGACTAGTTGCTGCTGCGCGGCGGCCAGTAGCGCGAACTACAATATCCGGGAGTGCGAAACCTGTTTAGTGTAGCGTCCGAAGCTTTTCCAGGGCGGCGTGGGTTTCCTTTTGCTTACTGCCCTCTTTTTCTTCTTCCGAGGCCGGGGTTTTGGGCTGGGTGCCGTAAAAAGCGAGGATGTTTTGCCGAGCCAACGGGTTGAGGTTTTCGAATTTCTTGTCGGCCAGCTTGCGCAGCCACTCGCCGTAGGTTTCGTCGGCCTTGCCGTACTCGCCGGCGTGAGTGGGCTTACCGGTATCGAAATCGGCATTGGATAAGGAGAGGGGCGCAGCGGCCGTATCGGCGGGCTGGCGGGCCACGTTCACGCAGTAGCTGGCCATCACCTTGCGGAAGCTGGCCCGGAAAACTTTCTCCGCTTCCGGCGTGGGCAGCTTGAAGGCAAAGGGCTTCAGCGGGCCAATTTTGGGCAGCACCCGAATGAAATACGAGATAATGCGCGCCCCAAAACCGGGCTTCTTGTACTCCTTGCCGTATTCCTTGCGGAACGCCTTGGGGTGGTTGCGCGCCATGTAGTCGCGCCGCCGCGCACTGGGGCTCAGCTTCATAATGTCCTTGCGCTTGTAGTGCCAGGCGGCGCGGGCCGCCGTCGGAATAAGCTGGCTCACGGCAAAACGGTAGCTGGCAATGCTCAAGTCCACGTTCACAATCACCTGGCCCAACTCCAGGCCGTAGGTTTTCAGGAAGGCTCGCTCCAGCGGCGATTTGCTCACCTTGAAGCCGATTTTCTGGTGGTAGTCCTGGCTGTGGTACTTGCCGCTGGCCAGCTGCACCACATCAAACGAAAACTCCAACTGCCCGTGCTGCTGGGGTCCCTGCTCATAGGTCACCACGTTACCATATTTCGCTTTCAGCTCGGGGTACACCATCGGCACGGCCCGGTTGGTTCCCTCCGCATGCCCATCGAGGTCGGCCGAGTAGTGGGCCAGCGCCCCCAGCGCAAAGGCATAGTCGTTGAGGTCCCGGGATTCGAGAATGAGGTTGCGAATGAAATCGCCGGAGCGCACGTAGTGCGTCAGGTTCGTGAACAGTACCGAGCCGAAGGGATAATAGCCCATGTCCTGAATAATGGCTCCACCATAGGCATATGCCTTGGCATCAATCAGTTGTTCGTCCGTGGAACCCGGATAGCGCTTCAGAATGGCCGGCACCAAGCAGCGCTCCCAGGTCGAGTCGATGTTGGCCTGGTGCGTCAGCACGGAATAGCCGGCGGCTGGCCGGCTGCTCAGTGCCAGCAGTAAAACCAGCAAAAATGAATAAATACGAAGCATGAAGTAAGCGCGGGGGTAAGCACAACGTTGGGTACTTGCAACGGTAAAGGGGCCGGCCGCGTTGCCGGCCCCTTTACCGTTGCCGGCAATCAAGCCAGCCAGCATTACCCCCGCACCCCAAACGTATAGGTGCTGGTGGTGCGGTAAGTTTCGCCCGGCTTCAGTATGGTGTTCGGGAAACCGGGCTGGTTGGGCGAATCGGGGAAGTGCTGGGTTTCGAGACAGAAGCCCGCGTGCAGGCCGTACACGGTGCCGCCCTTGCCGGTCAGGCTGCCATCGAGGAAGTTGCCGGTGTAGAGCTGCACACCGGGCTGGTCGGTGGTCACCGCCAGGGTGCGGCCCGAGGCGGGCTCGTACACGGTGGCGGCGGGGTGCTGGCCGGTTTCAGCGTTCAGCACCCAGTTGTGGTCGTAGCCGCCGGGCACCTGCGCAATGCGCCCCCCAATGGCGTGGGGCGTGGTAAAATCGAAGGGCGTGCCCTGCACCGGGCGCAGCTCGCCGGTCGGTATCAGGTCGGCATCTACCACGGTGTAGCGGTTGGCGGGCAGGGTCAGCTCGTGCTGCATAATGTCCGGGCTCACGCCCGCGCTCAGGTTGAAATAAGCGTGATTGGTGAGGTTGATGGGCGTGGCGTGGTCGGTGGTGGCGGTGTAGGCAATGCGCAGGGCATTGGTATCGGTGAGGGTATAAACCACGGTAATGCGGAGGTTGCCGGGGTAGCCTTCTTCGCCGGCTTTGCTCAGGTAGTGCAGGGTCAGAGTGGGGCCATCGGGCGAGGTGCCGGGAGTGGCGTCCCATATTTTCTGGTCGTAGCCCACCTGGCCGCCGTGCAGCGAGTTGGGGCCGTTGTTCACGCTCACCTGGTAGGCTTGGCCGGCAATGGTGAATTTGCCGCCCGCAATGCGGTTGCCGTAGCGGCCGATGAGCGCGCCAATGTAAGGATTGGCCGCATGGAACGCCGGGCTCTGGTAATCGCGCACGCCATCGAAACCGAGCACCATATCGCCCAGCTTGCCGTGCCGGTCGGGCATCAGCAGGCCCACGAGGGTGCCGCCGTAGTTGGTGATGGCGGCGGCGGCCCCCTGCTTATTGGTGAGGGTGAAGAGCTGGACTTCGGTGCCGTCGAGGGCGGTACCGAAAGAGGCGGAGGCAGGCATAGACATAGCTTTGGTTGGAAGGATGATGGCAGTGGCCGAAGCCAATCGGCGGGGCAGGTAATATTACGGCCAGCGGCCGGGAACCATGGATTTCAGCCGCGGAATAGGAAACACGAGTCGGCAGGGCTAAAAAAGCCGCGGCCTCAGCGCGCCTGTCCCCCACTGGCCGGGTAGGCTTGCGGGTGCATGCTTGTGCAAGCGCAACAGCCGGCGGGCATTTTGCAAGCCTGCACAATCGTTTGTGAGAAATATTCGCAAATATGCTGGAAGATTCGCTGACTCGGCGCGGCGTACCAGGGCTGCGCCACCATTCCCTGCGCCACCATTCCCTGCGCAACCGATTCTCCCGGGCTTCTGGCAGGGGCCTTGCCCAGCCAGTCGGCTACCATACACCCAGTTAGCCAGCATGTTGCGCCGGGCAAGGCAACAGTAATCCGGCCACCTGGTGCTACCCGGCAAAAAATTGCTTCCGGCCTGTAACCTGGTTTCTGCCTGGGCTGCCTATTTTTAGCCTCCTATTGGTTAAGATTATCTGAATAGCTGGCACCGCTGGTGCTGCCTCTGCGCAACGCCAAAGTTGTTACCCGGCATTCCACACCTATCGTAACCCATTGTTTATCAACATTTCACCATTTCCACCTTTATCCCGTAGCGGAATGACCAAAATTAAAGTAGCCAACCCCATAGTAGAGCTCGACGGCGACGAGATGACGCGCATCATCTGGAAATTCATCAAAGACAAGCTGATTCTGCCCTACCTGGAGCTCGACATCAAGTACTACGACCTTGGCATTGAGTACCGCGACGAAACCAACGACCAAGTCACCATCGACTCGGCCAATGCCATCAAGCAGTACGGCGTGGGCATCAAGTGCGCCACCATCACCCCCGACGAGGAGCGCGTGGCCGAGTTCGGCCTGACGCAGATGTGGAAATCGCCCAACGGCACCATTCGCAACATCCTGGACGGCACCGTTTTCCGCGAGCCAATTGTAATGAGCAACGTGCCCCGCCTGGTACCCAACTGGACGGCCCCCATCTGCATTGGCCGCCACGCTTTCGGCGACCAGTACCGCGCCACCGATTTCGTAACCAAGGGCAAGGGCAAGCTCACCGTCACCTTCCAGCCCGAGGATGGCGGCGAAACCCAGTCGTTTGAAGTGTACAACTTCAAGGGCGACGGCGTGGCCCTGGCCATGTACAACACCGACGAAAGCATCCGGGGCTTTGCCCACGCCTGCTTCAACCAGGCCCTGAGCAAGGGCTGGCCGCTGTACCTGAGCACCAAAAACACCATCCTGAAGAAGTACGATGGCCGCTTCAAGGACATTTTCCAGGAGATTTACGAGCAGGACTATCTCGCTAAGTTTAAGGAAGCCGGCATCACCTATGAGCACCGCCTGATTGACGACATGGTGGCCTCGGCCCTGAAATGGCACGGCAACTTTGTGTGGGCCTGCAAAAACTACGACGGCGACGTGCAGAGCGACACCGTGGCCCAGGGCTTCGGCTCGCTCGGCCTGATGACCTCCGTGCTCATCACCCCCGATGGTACCGTGATGGAGGCCGAAGCTGCCCACGGCACCGTGACGCGCCACTACCGCGACCACCAGAAGGGCAAGCCCACCAGCACCAACCCCATCGCCAGCATCTTCGCCTGGACGCGCGGCCTGGAGTTCCGCGGCAAACTCGACGGCAACCAGGAGCTCATCGACTTCTGCCACGCCCTGGAAGCCGTGTGCATCGAAACCGTGGAAAGCGGCAAGATGACCAAGGACCTCGCCGTCTGCATCCACGGCAACAAGGTGGAGCACGGCCGCGACTACCTCTACACCGAGGAATTCCTGGCCGCGCTGGACGAAAACCTGAAAGTGAAGCTGGCTAAGTAGTTTTTCCGGATACTTCACAAAAAAATCCCCGCCTGTCCGGCGGGGATTTTTTTGTGAGCAGTAGCTGCGAAGCGGTGCTTCGCAAACGTTCGCATCATTGCATTCAGTAGATTTGCGAAGCACCGCTTCGCAACTATCTTACTTAGAGCAGTTTCGAAGATATTGTACGTGCTTTAGCTTTAGGCATATATTCGGAAATGAAAGCATATTCACAAGATTTGCGGGAACGCGTGGCGGCGGCATGCGCCGAGCCGGGGGCCAAAACAGACCAGGTCGCGGCTCGTTTTTACGTGTCCCTATCGTTCACCGACAAGCTCTTGCGCCGCCAACGCACGAGCGGCTCGGTGGCCGAGTTGCCCCGTCATCCCGGCCCGGTCCCGCGCCTGGACGCGGCGGACGACGAGCGCCTTGCTGGCCTGCCTGCGGGCGCAACCCGATGCCACGCTGGCCGAAATCGGGCAGGCGCTGGTGGCGGCCGGCGGCCCCTCGTTGCAGCGCACGGCCGTGTGGCAGGCCGTGGAACGCCTGGGCTGGGGACGCAAAAAAAAGCGTCCACGCCGCTGAACGCGATACCGCGCGCGTCGTCGCCTTGCGCCGCTTGTTTATCGAAGCCATCCAGGAAGAAGAGGTGACTCGTTTTGTCTTCGTGGATGAGACGAGCACGAACCTGACCTATTGCCGCCGCTACGGCCGGGCCCCAACCGGCCAGCGTCTGGGCCAGGCCGTGCCGCTGCACGGCGGTCCGAACGGGACGCTCATCGCCACCCTCACCCCTGAGGGCCTCGGGGCGCTGCTCACCGTCGAGGGAACCGTTAATGGCGACGTGTTTGGGCGCGGGTATTTATCGTGGTCGTGGTCGAAAGCAGGAGCGGCCGAGGCAGCAGTTGAAACGAATAGCAGGCCGGTGGCGAGGAGCGAAAGCAGGTAGGATTTCATAACGAAGAGGAAGTTGAAGAGTGAATGGAGATTGTGACGCATCTGTATCTCCAAATGCAAGGCCTGTGCCAGTGCCGGAAATCACCCAAAACCTCTTTTTTCACCAATCAATTACCCTCCAATATCTTACCCCTAAAATACGCTGCGAAACCGTCGACCAAGCCGCCAACTCTCCCGACCAACTTCCCCGGCGCCTCGCCTCAGAACCCGCCCAACAGGCCCGCGATTCCTTTAATGTTGAGCCGGGCAAACTTCTGAACCCGCCCAAACCGGTCGGTGGTCTGCGCCAGGTCCTCGTCGGCGGGCTGGCGCGTGAGCACCTGCGTGTGCAGCCGTTCAAAAATGCTCGTGGCAATGTCCATGTAGCCCAGCAGCAGCAGGTAGAGCTGCTTCTTCTCATCCTCGGCGTAGCCCTTGAGGCGAATGGCTTTGACGAGGGTATCGAGCTGCGTGGTTTCGTCGGTGAACAGGTCGCGCAGGGCGCGGCGCTGCTGCTCGTACTCCTGTAGCTGCTCCTCGCTGGCCGCCGAGGTGGCAAAGGGGAACGTATCGGTGAAAGCCACGGCCCTGGCAAACGCGGTTTCGGCCGCGTACACCGTGGCCAGGTGCTTCTGGAGGCTGGTCCATAGCCCGGTGCGGGCTTTGTCGAAAGCGCTGGGGCTGGCCGGTTCGGTACCGTTCATCGGGAGGGTTGCGGGAATAGTAAGGAGCGGCAAAGGTACTCCGGCCTGCCGGGCTGGTGGCTACGGCGCAACGGGCGCGGCCACCGCTAAGGCAAAAAATCAAAAACCCCGTTTCCAGCTTGGAAACGGGGTTTATAGGATGTAGAGAGCGAGGGATTCGAACCCCCGGACCTGTTACAGTCAGCGGTTTTCAAGACCGCCGCAATCGACCACTCTGCCAGCTCTCTGGGTCAGTTACTCGTGCGCTGTGGTTGGTAAAGCAACAAAAAAGGCTTTTTCCAGCGTAGAAAAAGCCTTTTTGTAGAGAAGGGGGGATTCGAACCCCCGATACCGTTGCCGGTATAACGGTTTTCGAAACCGTCGCATTCGACCACTCTGCCACCTCTCTATAAGGACCCCGAGTGATTGGGGAGTGCAAAAGTAGAAAGGAATGCGGAATGGAGAAGTAGGATTGAAGAATTTTTCTTAAAATTTCTGCTATCATCCTCAAAACCAATTCCTCATTTTTCGTTTTTCATTTTCAATTGCTCTTCCAGCATCTTGCGGCGGCGACCGGTCACAGCATCCATACTCACGTTCACTTCAAACCCGATAATCAGGGTCATGCATACAAATTCGAGCCAGACCATGAAGCCCACCAACGCCCCGATGGAACCGTAGAAATGGTTGTAGGAGTCGAAAATGCGAACGTAGAGCGTGAATAAAAAAGACACCAGAAAGATGAGCAGCGTGGCCACAATGGCCCCGGCCGACACCAGCGGCCACTTGTCGTGCACGGGCGGCACGAAGTAGTAAATCACGCAGGTAGTGCTCAGAAACAGCCCCAGCAGCGAGCCGTAGCGGATGAGGGTGAGCACCAAATCGGTGAATCGCTCGGGCACGACTTCATAGAACACCAGCCCATCGATGAGATAGGTACCAAAGAAGATGCCCGCAATAGAAAGCAGCAGTATCAGGGCCAGCCCAAACGTCAGGGCGGTGGCAATCATGCGCTTGCGCAGGTAGCTGCGGTGCTTAAACCACGGGTATTTTTTCTCGAAGGCATCGAGCAGGGCCATGATGCCGTTGGAGCTGAGCACCAGCGCCGTGCCGAAGCCGAAGGAGAGCAGGCCGCCGTGCGGGATGTTCACGATGTCCTCGATGGTGCTGGCCGTGGCCGCGTACAGCTCGCGGGGCATGAAATCGGCCAGAAACTGGAGGATGTCCACGCTCAGGTTCGGCACGGGAATGTACGGAATGAGCGTGAACAGGAAGATGATAGTGGGGAATAAGGCCACCGTGAGGTTGAAGGCCATGTAGGCGGCGCGCTTCTCCAGCGAGTCGAGCCGCAGCTCGTGCAGGATGCGGTCGAGCAAGTCGTAGAGGGAGGCCTGGCCGCCGGGCAGCCGCAGCCGCTTCAGGCCCACAATCATCCGCCGGTAGGGCCGTTGCTGGCGCACATCGGGGAAGCGGGCACGACGAATGGCGGCGGGGGCTTTCAAAGGCAGGGTTAAATTTTGAGAGTTGAGGTTTGAGTGGCTCGGCGGGTTGAGAAATTTAACCCTTAACATTCAAAGCTCAACCCTTTCATTTACGAAACGCCGCCGGGGCAGGCGCATCGGGCGGAATGGCCCCGGGCGTGGGCAGCACGGGGCTATCGAACTCATCTTCGCTAAAGTACGGCAGCAGGCGTTCCTGAATGTTGGCGGGCATGGCCACGGGCCGGCCGGTAGTGGTTTTCACAAATACCATGAGCGTGTGACCCTCGGTGAGCAGTTGGCCGGCCTCGTTGTAAATTTCATACTCGAACAGCACGCGGGCACCTTCGGGCGGCTGGCGCAGCAGCAGGCGCACGGTCAGGAGGTCGTCGTAGCGGGCGGGGCGGCGGAATTTGGTACGCAGCTCCCCCACCGGCATGCCCACGCCATCGGCCTCCATGTCTTTGTAATTAATGCCAAGCTTGCGGAATGCCTCGGTGCGGGCCACTTCAAAATACGCCGCGTAGTTGCCGTGATAGACGTAGCCCATCTGGTCGGTTTCGGCGTAGCGCACGCGGATTTGGATATCGGAGGTGTACATACGGAAAGAATCAGAACGTCATGCAGAGCGCAGCGAAGCATCTTGCCCGCCACCACTAATAAATCGTAAAAGCGTCATGGATTAGTAACTGCGGGCAAGATGCTAAGCTCTGCATGACGTTCTATGGCAACTATTTGATACCCGCCCGATTCAGCGCCGCCTGGTATCTCCGGGCGTTGGCAATGTGCTCCGTTTCATTCGGCGCAAAAGCGTGGTAGCCGCTGAAATCCTCCTTGGCGCAGAAATACAAGTAGTTGTTGCTCTCCGGCTTCAGCACGGCGTCGATGCTGGCGATGCTGGGCAGGTTGATGGGGCCGGGCGGCAGGCCAGCGTACTTGTAGGTGTTGTAGGGCGAGTCCTTTTGTAGGTGCACGTTGAGCACGCGCTTAATGGTGAAGTCGCGGTTGGCATACACCACGGTGGGGTCGGCCTGCAGCTTTATGCCTTTTTTCAGGCGGTTGAGGTACACGCCGGCAATGCGGGGGCGCTCGTCGGCGTGCTGCTGCTGCTCGGCCTCCACGATGCTGGCCAGGATGCTCACCTGGGCGCGGGTGAGATGGAGCTTTTCGCGTTCGGCGTCGCGGGCGGGGGTCCAGAACTTCTCGTACTCCTTCTTCATGCGCTGCATGAGATTGGTAGCCGAAGTGTTCCAATACAGCTCGTAGGTGTTGGGGATGAACATACTGAGCACCGTGGTGGTGTCGAAACCCAGGCTGCGGGTGTAGCTCGGGCTGGCCAGCAGCGAGTCGATGGTGGCGGGACGAGCGTCAATCTGGGTCGAGAGCTTGTCGGCCAGCTCACGGCGCAGGCGCACGTTAGTGAACGTGAGCTTGAGCGGCGACTGAATTCCGGCTTTCAGTACATTGATGAGCTGCCGGTTGGTGAAACCATCCTTGAGCTCGTAGCGGCCGGGCTTCACGTGCTGCGGGTATTTCATGAGCTTGGCTACGAAGTGCAGCGAGAGCTTATCGACCACGGTGCCGGTGGCGTCGATTGTCTTCAGGGCTGCCTGCCAGTCGTCGCCGCGATGCACGATGACGTAGGTGGGTTTACCCCTGGTTTCGATGTTGGCGGTGAAGAACACCTGGTAGAAATAATAAGAGAAGCAGACCAGCGCGAGCGTGAAAACAACACTCACGGCGCCCCAGCGCTTGCGGCGTTTGAGGGCGTCGTCGCGGCGTTCGAGGATGGACTTTTGAGCGGGTTGGGCCATGGGAGTTGAAAAGAGAATCGGGGGAGCGGCGCCAAAAGTACGAAGCCCCGCAACCGGAAGGCACGGGCGGTGGTTGAGTTGTTTCATTTCGGCTAGGCGTAGTACCTTGCCCGCGCCTTTGGTCTGGCAGGTTGCCCACCGCCGAAGGCCGCGGCCGCTACGCCGCCGCATTACGTCTCTAATTTATTACTCATCAGCCGTATCCATGCCCGCCACCCTTCTCCGCATCCACCCCGACAATCCGCCGCAAAGCCGCATTCAGCAAGCCGTTGACGTATTGCGCAAAGGGGGAGTCATTATTTACCCCACCGATACGGTCTATGGAATCGGTTGCGACGTGACCAATGCCAAAGCTGTAGAAAAAGTTTGCCGCATCAAAAAGCTCTTCCCCGAAAAGGCCAACCTGAGCTTCATCTGCTACGACCTGTCGCACATTTCTGACTACGCCCACGGCATCACCACGGAGACGTACAAAGTCATTAAAAAAGCCCTGCCCGGCCCGTTCACCTTCATTTTTGAGGCCAGCGCCAACGCCCCCCGCTTCGGCGGCACCAAGCGCAAAACCGTGGGCATCCGCGTGCCGGACAATCAGATTATCCGCCAGCTGGTGAAGGAGCTCGGCAACCCCATCGTGAGTACCTCGGTGCGCGAGGACGAAAACACCATCGACGAGTACGTAACCGACCCGGACCTGATTTTCGAGAAATACCGAAACCTGGTCGACCTCGTCATCGACGGCGGCTTCGGCAACAACGTGCCCAGCACCATCATCGACTGCACCAACGACGACTTCGAGCTCATCCGCCAGGGCGCGGGCGATATTGAGCAGTATTTGTAGGCGTCAACCTCACCGCCCGACGTTCACCTCACCCCCTGCCCCGCTCTCCTGCGGAGAGGAGGAACCGGATTGGCTTCTGACAAATTTTTCCAAAAAAAGGGTCCAACGCAGTGCGTTGGACCCTTTTTGTTTTTGTCTACCCGAACCGGTGTCCCCTCTCCGCAGCCCGGCAGGGGTCAGGGGGTGAGGTTTCGCTTATGCTTCCAGCGCCGGTGCGTCCACAGATACTGCTCGGGCGAAGCCCGCATATCCGTTTCCAGTTGCCGGGCGAAGGCTTCGGTGACGGGAAACGTGCCGACGGGTGCCTCCTTTACGGCCCGACCATCAGGCAGCTCGGTGAAGGTGACTTCGTAATATCCGCGCCGCACGCGGCGGATGCCCACGTAGAGCACGGCGCAGTCGAGCTGCACGGCCAGGCGGTCGGCGCTGGTGTAGAAGCTGGTGTCCTGGTTCAGGAACTGGGTCCAGTAGGGCCGGTCTTCGGGGCCAGCGGCCTGGTCAGTGAGCAGGCTAAGGGTGCGGCCCTCGCTCCGGTGCGCCACCAGGTAGCGCAGCGTGGCCAGCATGGGCACGGCATCGGCCCCGAAACGGGTGCGCAGGCGACGCATCAGCGTTTCGAAAAACAGGTTGTTGAGCGGCTTATACACGCCGGCAGCCCGGCCGGGAAACTCCAGCGCCGCGCCGTTCAGAATCCACTCCCAGTTGCCCATGTGCGAGCCCAACGAAAGCACCAGCCGGTTTTCGGCAAAATGATTCGTCATCAGCTCCGGGTTGGTGAAGCGCATGCGCCGGGCCAGTTCCTCCCGTGAAATGGCGGCCAGCTTCAGAATCTCGACCACCACCTGCGCAAAATGCCGGTAAAATGCCTTGCCGGTGCGCTCAATTTCGGCCGGGCTTTTCTCCGGGAACGAGTTGCGCAGGTTTTCCGTGACCACGCGCCAGCGGTAGCGCACCACGTAAGCCAGCAGGAAATAAATAGCTTCGGCAAATACGTACAGCACCGCCAGCGGCAGGTGCGCCAGACCCAGCAGCAGCCACCACAGCGGCTCGAAGTACCAGGCGTAGGGCCGGCCGGTGGTGGCGGGAGTTCCTTTGGTGGCCATGCTTAACGGGGCACGGCGGCCCCGGCGGGCGCGAATTCGGCGGCGGAGTGCTCGCCGATGACGCGGTGGCCGGCCAGCAGCTTTTTGTTGCCGGGGCCGCCGTACACTTCCACAAACAGGGTGAACGGGCCATCGGGCAGCGGCCCCATGGGCAACTGCCCGGCGACGCTGGTGGGGCGGCCTGATTGGGGCGTGAGGGTGGCGTCGGCGTCGGCGGCTGAGCCGTCGGGGGTGGTGAGGTGGTAGTGCACGCGCAGGGCCTGGCCCACGGGCGCATTATGCAATTCGGTGTAGAAGAACACGTTATCAGCCCCCCGGCCGTAGCTGCCACCAGGCGCACGAGTGAGGCGGTAGCCGCCCCGGGCGAAATTATCATCGCCCCCGCTGCGGGCGGCGGGGCGCGAGAGCAGCACCACATCAGTCAGAAACGGACCGGTGGGCGCTTCCAGCACCAGCGGCTTTTCCACGACGGTTTCGCTACCGGTGCTGCGGTATTGGTCTTTCAAGGTGCCGCGCAGGGTGTATTTGCCATCGGGCAGCAGGATGCGCTTGAGGAAGCTCTGCGGGTTTTTGATGGCAATAGTAGTATCGGTGAGCACCGGCGGCTTCAGGGTGATGACTTCGTGATAGGCGGAGGAGCCGTCGGCTTTCAAAATATCGAGCGTGACGAGAGCCGACGACTGAAACGCCTTGGGAGCCCGCTGCCGGTACATGAGCGACTGCGTGGGCACGGTTACGTAGATTTCCACTTCAGCCCCTTTCTCCACCTTATTCAGGTTGCGAAAGCGGGCCACGTCGAGCAGCAGCAGCGGCGGGCCGGCCTGGGCGGCCAGCGCGGCGAGGACAATAAGGCAGGTCAGCAGGTAGCGCATGGAGCAAAAGTACGGTGGGAGATGGGAGGGTATCCGGAATGTGCCAAGACATCTGCAGAACCGTGCCGTTCTTTGTACGTTCCTCCCATTAGCTGCCACGACTTAAGATTAACTTAATTTGCCGGTTGCGGCAAACTTTCGCCCGGTCCGGCCGTTTCTCCCCCGATATGCGCGCACCACTTGCCTTCTTTCTGGGAATACTGATGCTGCTGGGCAGCTTCGTGCCCGAGAATGATTTGGGCGAGCTGGCCAAGCTGCCGCAGCTGGTCGAGCATTACCAATACCACCACTCGGCGGCGGGCGGCGGGCTGAATTTCGGCCAGTTCATTGCCGAGCATTACGGCGCGGGCACCAAGCATTATGCCGGCTGTACGCTCTCGCCGCGCCACCAGCAGGACCACCACAATCTGCCCCTGCGCTGCCACCACGGCTGCGTCACGCTCAGTTTTGTGGTAGCTCCCGTTACCCGGCTGGTATTTGCGACCCGGCCCGAAACGGCCGTTGCGCCGGCCTATCGCGCTGCAGCCGCGCCGCGCTACGCCTTCACTTTCGGCAGCTTGCTGGGCCAGCCGCCCCGAGCCTAGCCCAGCCGCGCCCCCGGACGCAGTGTGCCCGTGCCTAAATCGGCTCCGGCTCCGAATTTCGGTCCCCTCCCCTCTCTTATTGGATTTTTAGCGCCTTCCGGGCCGGCCACTGGCTGCGTCTGGACGACGCGACCTTGCACCGTATCGCATGATTTCGGCAATTGTTAATTTCAGCATTCGTAATAAGCTGCTGGTGGCCCTCATGCTGGCTGGGCTGGTAGCCTGGGGCGTGTTTTCGGCGGCTAGCCTGCCGCTCGATGCCATTCCGGATGTTACCAACAACCAAGTCCAGGTTATCACTCAAAGCCCCGCGCTGGCGGCGCAGGAAGTGGAGCAGCTCATCACCGTGCCGCTCGAACTACAGCTGCGCACCATCCCGGGCGTCACGGAAATCCGGTCTATTTCCCGCTTCGGGCTGTCGGTGATTACCGTGGTGTTTGAGGAAGACGTGGACACCTACCACACCCGGCAGCTGGTAGCCGAGAAGCTCAAAGTGGCCGAGGCCGACCTCGGGCAGGGCATTGGCTCGCCGGGCATGGCCCCCATCACCACCGGCCTGGGCGAGATTTATCAGTACACCATCAAAGTTAAAAAAGGCTACGAGAAACAGTATGGCCTGGCCCAGCTGCGCGAGGTGCAGGACTGGCTGGTTAAGCGCCGCCTGGCCGGCGTGAACGGCGTGGTGGACGTGAGCAGCTTCGGCGGCTACGTGCGGCAGTACGAGGTGAGCGTGGACCCGGCCCGCCTGGCCGGAGCGGGGGTGAGCATGGCCGAACTCTACGAAGCCCTGCAGGCCAACAATGGCAACGCCGGCGGCAGCTACCTGGAGCGCGGCCCCCGGGCGTTTTTCATTCGGGGCGAGGGGCGGGCCACGTCGTTGCAGGACATCGGCAACATTGTGGTGAAGCCCGTGGCTACTGCTGGTAAAGGGGGCGCGCCGTTGCTGGTGCGCGACGTAGCGGCCGTGCGCTTCGGCCACGCCGTGCGCTACGGGGCCATGGACCGCGACGGCCTGGGCGAAACCGTGGGTGGCGTGGTGCTCATGCTGAAAGGCGCCAGCTCCGAAGTGACCATTAAAAACGTGAAGGCACGGGTGGCTGAAATTCAGCAATCAATGCCCAAAGGCCTCGAAATAGAGCCCTTCCTCGACCGCACCAAGCTGGTGGACAAGGCCATTCACACCGTGGTGAAGAACCTGATTGAGGGCGGCGTGATTGTGGTGCTGGTGCTGCTGCTGCTGCTCGGCAACCTGCGGGCCGGGCTGGTGGTGGCGGGCATGATTCCGCTCTGTATGCTCTTCGCGCTGGGCATGATGCGGACCTTCGGCGTATCGGCTAATTTAATGAGCCTGGGGGCCTTGGACTTTGGTCTCATCGTGGACGGGGCCGTGATTATCGTGGAAGCCGTCATTGCTCACCTGTTGCACGAGCGCCTCAAAGCCGCCCACGAAACCATGGACGACATCACCGAGGGCGTGACCAACAGGCTCATGCGCTCGGCCCTGTTTGGCCAGCTCATCATCCTGATTGTGTACCTGCCCATCCTCTCGCTCACGGGCGTGGAGGGCAAGATGTTCCGCCCCATGGCGCTCACTGTGAGCTTCGCCATTCTGGGCGCCATGATTATGTGCCTGACCTACGTGCCGGCCGTCACGGCCTGGGCCCTAAAGAAGAATATCAGCGAAAAACCCAACCTGGCCGACCGCATTGTGGGCTTTCTGCACAAGCTGTACGACCCTATTATTCGGGCGGCGCTGGGGGTGCGCTGGCTGGTGGTGGGCGTGGCCCTGGGGCTGCTGATGCTGGGCGGCTTCGTTTTTTCGCGGTTGGGCGGTGAGTTTATTCCGCAGCTCGACGAGGGCGATTTTGCGATGAACGTGACGCTGGCCCCGGGCTCATCTCTGGAAGAAAGCATCCTGCTCACAAGCCGGATTCAGCGCATTCTGAAGAGCAAATTCCCGGAAGTCATTCAGATTGTGGGCAAAATCGGTACCTCGGAAATCCCTACCGACCCCATGTCGCTGGAAGACTCCGACCAGATGATTATCCTGAAAGACCACGCCGACTGGACCAGCGCCAGCACCCGCGAGGAGCTGGCCAACAAGATGCAGGCCGCCCTGGCCGGCGTGCCGGGCGTGAGCCTGGAGTTTCAGCAGCCCATTCAGATGCGATTCAACGAGTTGATTTCGGGCGTGAAGTCGGACGTGTCGGTAAAGATTTACGGCGACGACCTCGACATCCTGAAAGCCAAGGCCGACGAGGCTGCCGCGCTCATTGCCCCGCTGCAAGGAGTGGGCGACATTAAGGTGGAGCAAATCATCGGCCTGCCCCAGCTGCGCGTGACCTACGACCGCGCCAAGCTGGCCCAGTACGGCCTGCGCGTGCGGGACCTGAACACGCTGCTGCAAACTGCTTTTGCGGGCCAGACCACCGGCCAGGTATACGAAGGCGAGCGCCGCTTCGACCTCGTGCTGCGCCTCGATTCGCTGCACCGCCGCGGCCCCGACGACCTCAACCAACTCCTGGTGTCGCTGCCCGGCGGCAGCCAGATTCCCCTCAGCGCCGTGGCCACCGTGGCCCTGAAACCAGCCCCGGCCCAAATCTCCCGCGACGACGCCCGCCGCCGCGTCAACATCGGCGTGAACGTGCGGGGCCGCGACGTGCAGAGCCTGGTGCAGGACATCCAGGGCAAGCTGAAAAGTGGCCTGCGCCTGCCCGCCGGCTACAGCATTGTGTACGGGGGCCAGTTTGAGAACCTGAACCACGCCAAGGCCCGCCTGGCCGTGGCCGTGCCGGTGTCACTAGTCCTGATTTTCATGCTCTTATTCCTGGCTTTCCGCTCGGTGAAGGAGGCGTTGCTGATTTTTACGGGTATTCCGCTGGCGGCCATTGGCGGCGTGCTGGCGCTGGGCATTCGGGGAATGCCGTTCAGTATCTCGGCCGGCGTGGGCTTTATCGCCCTGTTTGGCGTAGCTGTTTTGAACGGCATCGTACTGGTAGCCAGCCTCAACGAGCTGGCCACGGCCGGCGTGCACAAAGTACGCGAGCGGGTGCTGCGCGCCACTGAGGAGCGGTTCCGGCCGGTGCTGCTCACGGCGGCGGTAGCCTCGCTGGGCTTCCTGCCCATGGCACTGTCCGGCTCGGCCGGCGCGGAAGTGCAAAAGCCATTGGCCACCGTAGTTATCGGCGGGCTGATTACAGCCACGTTGCTCACACTGGTAGTGCTGCCGGTGCTCTACACCTTTTTTATGAAAGACGAGGAGCCCAGCCCCGAAGTAGCCGCTGAAGAAGCGGAGGAGGCAAAAATCAAAGAAGAAACCGGCGGCGAGCCCGCCGCTGCAACTGATGAAAAGTCGGATTCGCCGGAAGGCAAATCGAAGCCGGCCAACCAACCCAAAACCGAAGCTGAGCGCGTGGCCCAAGAAAAAGCAGAACTGGAAAAGAAAAAAGCCGAAGCCTCAAAACCAGCTAACCCTGATTCCAAAGATGCTGGCACGGCAGGAGCAACAGGTGTTTCGGCAGTGGTCTTGCTGCTGGTAGCCCTGACCGCCCTGCTGCCCGCTACTGCCCGCGCCCAAAAAGCGCCGACCGATGCGCCGCTCAGCATCTCGCAAGCGCTGAATACCGGCCTGGCGCAGAACCCGCTGGTGCAGTCGACCAACCTACAGGCCCAGCAGCAGGCGGCGCTGACCCGCACCGGCTACGACCTGCCCCGCCTGGTGTTCGACTACCAGTTCGGCCAGATTTCGGGCCCGCTCAACGACCATAGCTTCAACGTGCTGCAGCAGTCGGCTTTCCCTACCATTTACGGAGCCCAGCGCCAGGTGCTGCAAACCACGGCCGAGGTCGGCACCATCCGTGCCCGCGCCCAGCGCCGGGAGCTGAGCCGCAGCATCCGCTCGGGCTACTATAACCTGCTGGTGACCTACCGCCTCGCGGCCCTGCTACGCCGGCAGGACAGCCTGTACCAACGCGCCGCCCGCGCCGCCCGCATCCGCTACCAGGTGGGCGAAACCAACCGGCTGGCGCAGGTGTCGGCCGAGGCCCGCGCCCGCGAGCTGCAAAACCGCCTCGCCACCCTGCGCTCCGAGCTGCTGGTGCAGCGCCGCCAGCTAGCCCTGCTGCTGGGCCAGCCCAATCTGGCCAGCATCGACACCACCGCCAGCCCCCGCGCCGTGCTGCTGGCCGCCGACACGGCCTCTCTCACGCCCGCCGTCAACCCCACGCTGGCCCTTTATCAGCAGCAGCTCACCCTCAGCCAGCAGCAAAGCCACCTCGAAAAGCTCCGCCGCCTGCCCGACCTGCGCGCCGGCTACTTCAACCAGACCATTAATAAAGAGCGGGGCTTCAGCGTGGCTCAGGCCGGCATTGCGGTGCCGCTGCTGGGCGGAGCCCAACGTGCCCGCATCGCCGCCGCTAAAATCGGCGAGGAAGCCGCCCAGGTGCAGCTGGCTTATGCCAACACGCAATTCAGCACCCAGCTCAGCACCCTACGCCAGCAGCTGGCCCGCGCCCAGGCCTCACTGCTTTATTACGAGAACTACGGGCTGCCACAAGCCCGCCTTATCCTCGACACGGCCGAAAAGAGCTTCCGCGCCGGCGATATCGAGTACGTGGAATACGTGGTGAACACCCAGCCCGCCTGGCAGATTCAGGAGGCCTATTTCGAGCAGTTGCGCCAATATAATGAGCTGGTGGCCAACATTCAGGCCCTGGCCGGGACTGATGCGCCTTGATTTAGTTGACAGACAAAAAGAACGTCATGCTGAGCGCAGCCGAAGCATCTCGCGTGCAGCAGCAATCAAGATTATGGCAACGATGCGAGCGAGATGCTTCGGCTGCGCTCAGCATGACTGTTCCGATAAACTCATAAAGAAACCCCTCCCATGAAATTCCTCCCCTACGCCGCCCTCCTCCCCTTCCTCATCGCCTGCGGCAGCAAAGCCGACGAAGCCGCCGACAAGCCCGCCCCGCCCCCCTCCCGGGCCCCCAACGAAGTTTTCCTCAGCAAAATCCAGATGCAGGCGGCCGGTATTGAGCTCGGCACCTTCACCCGGCGCGACCTCGGCACCGAGGTGCAGGCCACGGGCCAGATTGACGTGCCGCCCAGCCACCGCGTATCCGTCACGGCCATTATGGGCGGCTACGTGCAGCAGTTGCCCGTGCTGCCCGGCCAGTTTGTGAAGCGCGGCAGCGTGCTCGCCACCCTGCGCAGCCCCGACTACCTCAAGCTACAGCAGGACTACCTCCAGAGCCAGGCCCGCATCGTATTTCTCCAACAGGAAACCAGCCGCCAACAAATCCTCAACGACGAGGATGTGGGCGCGCGGCGCAAGCTGCAGCAGGCTGCTTCCGAGCTGCGCACCGAGCAGGCCGCCGCTGGCAGCCTTGCCGCCCAGCTCCGCCTCATTGGTCTGAACCCGGGGCGCATCACCCCGGGCAACATCCGGCCTAGCGTGCCGCTCATCGCGCCCATTGGCGGCTATGTGAAGGCCGTACTGGTGAACCCCGGCCAGTTCGTCAACCCACAGGATGTGCTGATTGAGTTGGTCGACCGCTCCGATTTGCACCTTGAGCTGAAAGTTTTTGAGCGCGATATCGCCAAAGTGAAAGTGAACCAGGACATTCTCTTCACCGTGCCGGCCCAGGGCGCGGGAACCCGGCCCCTGCCCGCCACCGTCTTCCTCGTGGGCAAAGCCTTCGACGACGATGGCCACACGGTGAGCGTGCACGCCCACCTGCACGACACCGGCCCCGATGCCGCCGCCGCCGCCACCCTGCTGCCCGGCCAATACGTCAGTGCCCGCATCATCACCGGCCGCACGCCCCAGCGCACCCTGCCCGAAGATGCCCTCGTGCCCGGCGGCGAAGTCAGCTACGCTTATTACCAGGTAAAATCCGATACCAAGGGCAGCACGTTCCGCCGCTTCAGCCTCCGGCCCGGCGCCACCGACCAGGGCCAGGTAGCCGTGCGCCCGCTGGATAAGCTGGCCGATACTACGCACCTGGTAGTTAAGGGTGCTTATTTTTTGGATGCTGAACGGAGCAAAGGCCAAAGCGGCGACGAGTAAAAGCAACGTCAGCAAATAGAACGTCATGCCGAGCGTAGCCGAGGCATCTCGCGGGCAGCAGTAACTCAATCGATGGATTTCTCCCCCCTGCGAGATGCCTCAGCTACGCTCGGCATGACGTTCTTTTACATTATCCAAGCCCTCCTGCCGCCGCCCGAACGCCCCATGATATTCCTCACCGAGCTCCACTACCACCCGCCCGCCGCCCTTTTCGCGGCCCTCATGCACGCCGATGGCATCCTCATCGAAGCCCACGAGCACTACCGCAAGCAAACCTACCGCAACCGCTGCCTTATTCGCACGGCGCAGGGAGTGAAGCCCCTTACCGTGCCCGTGCTCGACGGCAACCGGGCCGAAAAGGTCAGCGTTTCGGCCATCGAAATCGACTACCGCCAGAACTGGATTCACCAGCACTGGCGCACACTCCAAACCGCTTACGGCAACAGCCCGTATTTTGAATATTACGCCGACTATCTGCACGATATTTACGTAAGCAAACCAGCGTTGCTTTTCGACTTAAACCAGCGGTTTTTGCGTTTATTGCTGAAGTGCTTCCGCATTACCCTACCCCTGCACCTCACCACTGAGTACCACGCCTACTACCCTGCGCAGCTTTCTTCCGAGAATGCTGCGCTTGCTACTCCTTCGCTTATCGCCGACCGGCGCGACTGGCTGACACCCAAAGCCGCCATCAAAACACCCGAACCTGACACTCCGGCAGTCTCCGGGCTGGTGCAGCCCTATCCGCAGGTGTTTGGCCCAGGTTTTGAGCCCAACCTGAGTGTGCTGGACTTGCTGTTTTCGCAGGGCCCGGCCGCCGGCAGTTTTTTTAATGTGCGGTAAGCTTTAGCTTGTCGGCCGACGTAAGACGCATCGACGCCCTTATTTTCCACGGCAAGTTAAAGCTTACCGCACATTGCCCGAACCTTCGCCCGAACCGGCTTGTTTGTAAGCCATACCGGCCCAACCCGTACATCGTGTTACTCACCCGACGCGGGGCTTATTTGATTTTTCACTACGTTTATTGGCATGGAAGCTAAATTCTCAAACCGCGTCAAGGAGGTGATTTCCCTCAGCCGGGAGGAAGCCATCCGTCTCGGCCACGATTACATCGGCACCGAGCACCTACTGCTCGGCATGATTCGCGAGGCCGAAGGTACCGCCCTCGGCCTGCTGCGCAAGCTGGGCGTAAGCATCGACGAGCTAAAATTCTCGCTCGAACAGGCTACGCGCAACACTGCTACGCAGGGCACCAGCATCACCGGCTCGATTCCGCTCACCAAGCAGACCGAGAAGGTGCTGAAAATCACCTACCTGGAAGCCAAGATTTTCAAGTCGGAAATCATTGGCACTGAACACCTCCTGTTGTCCATCCTACGGGACGAAGACAACATTTCTTCCCAAATTCTCAGCAAATTCAACGTGAACTACGAAACTGTGCGCGACTCGCTGGATTACCATGGTAACGCCGGCGCTGCCCCGCAAAACCGCACGCCCGATACGGACGACGACGATAACGACAAACTCTTTGGCTCGTCGGGTCCCGGCGGACGTGGTGCCGGTACCGGCGCTGGCGCAGGAGCCAAAAAGCCCGGCGAAAAATCGCGCACTCCGGTGCTCGATAACTTCGGCCGCGACCTCACCAAGATGGCCGAGGACGACAAACTCGACCCCATTGTGGGCCGCGAAAAGGAAATTGAGCGCGTAGCCCAAATCCTGAGCCGCCGCAAAAAGAACAACCCCATCCTCATTGGTGAGCCCGGCGTGGGCAAAACGGCCATTGCCGAAGGCCTCGCCCTGCGCATCATCCAGAAAAAGGTAAGCCGTGTGCTTTTCAACAAGCGCGTAGTGACCCTCGATTTGGCTTCGCTGGTGGCCGGCACCAAGTACCGTGGCCAGTTCGAAGAGCGCATGAAGGCCGTGATGAACGAGTTGGAGAAGTCGCCCGACGTGATTCTGTTCATTGACGAGCTCCACACCATCGTGGGGGCCGGCGGTGCTTCGGGCTCGCTCGATGCTTCTAACATGTTCAAGCCAGCCCTGGCTCGGGGCGAGATTCAATGCATTGGCGCTACCACGCTGGACGAGTACCGCCAGTACATCGAGAAGGATGGTGCCCTGGCCCGTCGTTTCCAGATGGTGATGGTGGACCCCACCACGCCCGAGGAAACCATCGAAATCCTGCACAACATCAAGGACAAATATCAGGACCACCACCACGTGGTGTACACCGATAAGGCCATTGAGCAGTGCGTGCTTTTGTCGGACCGCTACATGTCCGACCGTTTCCTGCCGGACAAGGCCATTGACATTCTCGATGAAGCCGGCGCCCGTGTGCACATCAACAACATTGTGGTGCCTGAGGATATTCTCACGCTCGAAGAGCAGATTGAGAACATCAAAGGCGAGAAAAACCGCGTGGTGAAATCGCAGAAATACGAGGAAGCCGCCAAGCTCCGCGACACCGAGAAGAAACTTCTGGACCAACTCGAAACGGCCAAAAAGTCGTGGGAAGAGGAAACCAAGAAGACGCGCTACACGGTGAAAGAGGAGAACGTGGCCGAGGTTATCGCCATGATGACCGGCATCCCCGTTTCGCGCGTGGCCCAGAACGAGAGCCAGAAGCTCCTCAATATGAACGAGGAGCTGCAGGGCAAAGTAATCGGTCAGGACAAAGCCATCAAGCAGTTGGTGAAAGCCATCCAGCGCACCCGCGTTGGCTTGAAGGACCCCAAGAAGCCCATCGGCTCATTCGTGTTCCTCGGCCCGACGGGCGTAGGTAAGACGGAGCTGGCCAAGGTGCTGGCTACTTACCTCTTCGACAAAGAAGATGCGCTGGTGCGCGTGGATATGTCGGAGTACATGGAGAAATTCAGCGTATCGCGCCTGGTGGGCGCGCCTCCCGGCTACGTGGGCTACGAAGAGGGCGGCCAGCTGACGGAAAAAATCCGCCGAAAGCCGTACTCGGTTATCCTGCTCGATGAAATCGAAAAGGCCCACCCGGACGTGTATAACCTACTCCTGCAGGTGCTGGACGACGGTATTCTGACCGACGGCCTCGGCCGCAAGGTGGACTTCCGCAACACCATCATCATCATGACCTCGAACATTGGGGCGCGTGACTTGCAGGACTTCGGTGCCGGCATCGGCTTCGGCACGAAAGCTCGTCAGGACAACATGGACGAGCTGACCAAGGGCACCATCACCAACGCTCTGAAGAAGACGTTCTCGCCCGAATTCCTCAACCGTTTGGATGACGTCATCGTCTTCAATTCACTGGACAAAAAGGATATCCACAAAATCATCGATATCAGCCTGGCCAAGCTCCTCTCGCGGGTGCAGTCCCTGGGCTACCGTGTCGAATTGACCGAAGCGGCCAAGGATTTTGTATCGGATAAAGGCTACGATCCGAAATACGGTGCTCGTCCGCTGAACCGTGCCATCCAGAAGTACATCGAAGACCCGATTGCCGAGGAAATCCTCAAGGCTCAGGTGGTACACGGCGATGTTATCACCGCCGACTACACCGAAGGTGCCGAAGAGCTGGTTTTCTCCGTTACCAAGAGCGGCGAGGTCCAGAACCTCGCCAGCGACGAGCGCCCGGCCGACAAGCCGGAAACGCCCGACGCGGACGCGAAGAAGTAAGCCAGTAGCACATGCCTTAGCCTGTGCCCGTTAGCAGAAGCCGGTTCCAGTAATGGGGCCGGCTTTTTTCGCTTATTTTTACCACACATCCTCTAGCATAGTATTCATGTCTGCTGCCCGTTCGCAACCTGAACCACCCGTTGTTCCTCCCAAAACCTGGTACAGCCCGGAAGAGTACCTCGCCTTCGATAACGCCGCTGAGGGCCGGTTTGAGTACGCCGATGGCCGGATTACGCCCGTCGGCGCGCCGGAGATAGTCAACGTGCTCGACCCGACTTTTCGGGCGGGGGCAAGCCCCGCGCATTATGAATTATCGCGCGTAGTGAGTGGCTTACTATTCAATCGTCTGCCGGCTTCCTGCCGGGCGTATTCCAGCGATGCCCGCGTGTATATTCCCATCACCCGCGCCTACGCATACCCTGATGTCGTTATCGTATGCGGCAAGCCGGAATATCACGACCCGGATGCGGCCCTGCCGTCGCTGCTAAACCCAAGGGTGCTCATTGAAATTCTCTCCGATTCTACTGCCGATTATGACCGGATTGACAAATTTATGCGCTACCGCAGTATTGAGTCGCTGCAGGAATACGTGCTGATTGACCCGCGCACGGTGACCGTGGAGTTGTTTACGCGCCAGGAATCAGGCGGCTGGAACTACTCGCCAGCCAATGATTTACAGGAAAAGCTGACGCTGGCCAGCGTAGGTTGCACCCTGGCTCTGGCCGAACTTTACGCCGGGCTGTTGCCGACAGTTGCAGCGTAGTAGCCACTGCCGGCGGCTTGGGTCCAGCAGCAGTTGTTTGGGCCAACTCATTTCTCAGCAAGACATCTTTAAATATTCGTGCAGCAATAATTGTACGCCCCGGTCGGACCGAAAGGCCCTACTCGCATACGACAACTCCCACATGCATAATTCATGTAAAAATATCGTAGTATACAAGTTACTTTCGGGCCCTCTTTTTCAATTAATCTTTCTTTCTGTGATGAATTTTGTACAACGTGCTGCGCTAGCTGGGGCTGGCATTGCCCTTACCAGCGGCGCAATGGCGCAATCGGCCCCGGTGGCCCCCATTAAGCCCAAGGTATTTACCGATTTCGGTATTAACCGCACCGATAACTACTACTGGCTGAACCAGCCCACCGACCCGGCCGTCCTCAAATACCTGGGCGCGGAGAATAGCTACTACGACCAGCAAATGGCTGGTACCAAGGGAAACCAGAAGAAGCTGGCCCTGGAAATTAAAAACCGCATTAAGCAGGAAGACGCCTCGGAACCGTACCGCGACAACGGCTACTACTATTACTCGCGCTACGAGTTTGCGTCGGAATACCCGGTGTACTGCCGCAAGAAAGGCAGCGTTATCAATCCGGAGGAAATTCTGCTGAATGGGGATGAGATGGGCACTGGCCAGACCTACTTCCAGATTGGCGACTGGGCCGTGAGCGACAACAACCAGTTGCTGGCCTTTTCGGTGGATACCGTGAGCCGCCGCCTCTATACGCTGCGGTTTAAGAACCTCGCCACTGGCAAAAACTACCCCGAGCGCATTGCCAACACCGGCGGCGAGGTAGTGTGGGCGGCCGATAACAAGACGGTTTTTTACACCAAAAAGAACGTGACCACGCTGCTGCCCTATCAGGTGTACCGGCACGTGTTGGGTACCGACCCCAAGGCCGATGCGCTGGTTTATGAGGAGCGCGACAACACGTTTAACGTACACGTAAACCGCTCAAAATCGCGGAAATACATCGGCATTGAGCTGGCCAGCTCGCTGTCGTCGGAATTCCGCTACGTAGACGCCAACTTGCCTACCGAACAGCCCAAGGTATTTCAGCGCCGCGAGAAAGACCACCTCTACCAGGTTGAGCACTTGGGAGATAAGTTCTACATTCGCACCAACTGGCAGGCCCCCAACTACCGCCTGATGACCACGCCCGTGGCCACCACCGGCAAAGCCACCTGGACCGATGCGCTGACCCGGCACCCCGAAATCTTTCTCGATAATTTCGAGCTATTCAAGGAGTATCTGGTGCTCAATGAGCGCAAGGGCGGCCTGCGCCAGCTGCGCGTAGTGAGCCTGAAAGACAAGCAGGAGCATTATCTGCCGTTTGAGGAGCCCGCCTACACCGCCACCATTGGTGTGAACCGGGAGCTGGACACGCCCGTGCTGCGCTACAATTATACCTCGTTCACCACGCCGCCGTCCATTTTTGAGTACGACATGGGCACTCGCACCAGCACACTACTTAAGGAGCAGCCGGTGCTGGGCAACTACAATAAGTTCGACTACGTGACTGAGCGCATATTCGTAAAATCGCGCGATAACAAGTTCATTCCCATGTCTATCGTGTACAAGAAGGGCACGAAGCTGGACGGGACCGCGCCACTACTGCAGTACGCCTACGGCTCCTACGGCATCTCGCAGGACCCCACCTTCAGCGCCGCCCGGCTGAGCTTGCTGAACCGGGGCTTCGTGTACGCGCTGTGCAACATTCGCGGGGGCCAGGAAATGGGCCGGCAGTGGTTTGAGGATGGCCGCATGCTCCACAAAATCAACAGCTTCACCGATTTTATCGACTGCTCGCTCTACCTCACTACGCCGCAGGTTGCTACCACAGGAACGGCCAAAGGCAAGCAGCAATTCACCGCCACCGACAAGCTTTTTGCCATGGGCGGCAGCGCTGGCGGCCTGCTCATGGGCGCAGTGCTGAACATGCGGCCTGACCTCTACAAGGGCGTCATCGCGGCCGTGCCATTCGTGGATGTGGTCACGACGATGTCGGACCCCAGCATCCCGCTCACTACCGGCGAGTACGACCAGTGGGGCAACCCCGCCGAAGAGGATTATTTTAAATACATGCTCTCGTACTCGCCCTACGACAACGTGAAGCGCCAGGCCTATCCCAATATCCTTGTAACCACCGGCTTGCACGATTCGCAGGTGCAGTATTACGAGCCGGCTAAGTGGGTAGCCAAGCTCCGCGCCATGAAAACCGACAAGAACCTGCTGCTGCTGCACACCGACATGGCGGCAGGCCACGGCGGGGCGTCGGGCCGCTTCAAGTCGATTGACGACACGGCGCGGCAATACGCATTTATGATGATGTTGCTGGGGAAGAATTTGTAGACCTGCTGAAGTAAAAGAACGTCATGCCGAGCGCAGCCGAGGCATGACGTTCTTTTTGTGAGTTCCGTAATCTAGCCATAACCTACCTTTGGGACCCAACTCCCGCGCAATCATCCCACCCGCGCGCTAACCCCTGCTCATGCCCGACCCGCACGCCCACGCCCACCTCTCCAAAACCGAATTGCTGGCCCGCAAAAACGAAGAAGCCCTCCTCGGCGGCGGCCAGGCCCGCATCGATGCTCAACATAAAAAAGGCAAGCTGACCGCCCGCGAACGGGTTGATTTGCTGATGGACGAGGGCTCCTTCGAGGAAATCGGCAAGTTCGTCATGCACCGCTCCAAGGACTTTGGGCTGGATAAGGAGCACTACCTCGGCGATGGCGTGATAACGGGCTACGGCACCGTGAACGGCCGCCTGGTGTACGTTTTCTCGCAGGATTTCACGGTATTTGGTGGCTCGCTGAGCGAAACGCACGCCGAAAAAATCGTGAAAATCATGGACCTCGCCATGAAGAATGGTGCGCCCGTGATTGGCCTCAACGACTCGGGCGGGGCGCGCATTCAGGAGGGCGTGGTGAGCCTCGGTGGCTACGCCGACATCTTCTACAAGAATACGTTGGCCAGCGGCGTGGTGCCGCAGCTTTCGGCCATTATGGGGCCCTGCGCGGGCGGCGCGGTGTACTCGCCGGCCATTACCGACTTTATTCTGATGGTGGAGCACACGAGCTACATGTTTGTGACCGGCCCCAACGTGGTGAAAACGGTGACCCACGAAACCGTGACCAGCGAGGAGTTGGGCGGCGCCAGTACCCACTCGGCCAAGAGCGGCGTCACGCATTTTTCGTGCGCCAACGAGGTAGCGGCTATCACGCATATCAAGCAGCTGCTGAGCTACATGCCGCAGAACTGCGAGGAAACTGCCCCCGCGCAGCCTTATGAGGCTAACGGCGACGAAAGCCGCCCCGTGCTCGACAAGCTGATTCCCGACAATGCCAACCAGCCCTACGACATGCGCGAGGTGATTGAGGGTATTATCGACGCGAATTCCTTCCTCGAAGTCCATCAGAATTTTGCCGAGAATATTGTGGTGGGCTTTGCGCGGCTGGCGGGCCGCAGCATCGGCATTGTGGGCAACCAGCCGGCCGTGCTGGCCGGCGTGCTCGACATTAATGCCAGCACCAAGGCCGCCCGCTTCGTGCGCTTCTGCGATGCGTTCAACATTCCGCTGCTGGTGCTGGAAGACGTGCCCGGCTTTCTGCCCGGCACCGACCAGGAGTGGCGTGGCATCATCACCAACGGCGCCAAGCTGCTCTACGCCTTCTGCGAGGCCACCGTGCCGCGCATCACCGTGATTACCCGCAAAGCCTACGGCGGCGCCTATGACGTGATGAACAGCAAGCACATTGGGGCCGACATGAACTACGCCTGGCCCACGGCCGAAATCGCCGTAATGGGCGCGAAAGGCGCGGCCGAAATCATCTTCAAGCGCGAAATCGCGGCTGCCGAAAACCCCGAAGCCAAGCTTCAGGAAAAGGTAGACGAGTATCAGGAAAAGTTTGCCACGCCCTACCGCGCCGCCCACCGCGGCTTTGTGGACGAAGTAATTCTGCCCTCGCAGACGCGCCAGAAGCTGATTCGCGCCTTCAAGATGCTGGAAAACAAAGTTGATACCATGCCACGTAAGAAGCATGGCAACATTCCGCTGTAGAATCCCCTTCTTTGAACGTCATGCAAAGCGCAGCGAAGCATCTTTACTGCGATACTATTTAATTACTATTGCAGTAAAGATGCTTCGCTGCGCTCTGCATGGCGTTCTATAATCCTAATAACACTCCCTACATAATGCGTCCCGAGTCGTTCGAATTCCTCCAAAGCTACCTCAACAACCCCTCCCCCACCGGCTTCGAAAAAGAAGGCCAGAAACTGTGGCTGGAGTACATCAAGCCGTATATCGACGAGTATTTCGTGGATACGTACGGCACGGTGGTGGGCGTGATTAACCCCGATGCGAAGTATAAAGTCGTTATCGAAGCGCACGCCGATGAGATTTCCTACTTCGTGAATTACATCACCAAGGAAGGCTACCTCTACCTGCGCCGTAACGGCGGCTCGGACCCGTTGGTGGCCCCGAGCAAGCGCGTCAATATCTTCGGCGAAAAGGGCATCGTGAAGGGCATTTTCGGCTGGCCCGCCATCCACGTGCGCAAGGTGGAGCAGGACAAGGCCCCAACCATCGAAACGGTGTTTCTGGACTGCGGCGCGAGCAGTGCCGACGAGGTAGCCGAAATGGGCATCCACGTGGGTTGCGTGGTGACGTTTGAGGACGAATTCACGGTGCTGAACGACAAGTTTTACGTGGGCCGCGCCCTCGACAACCGCGTGGGCGGCTTCATGATTGCCGAGGTGGCCCGCATGCTGAAGGAAAACAACAAAACGCTGCCCTTCGGCCTCTACATCGTGAATGCAGTGCAGGAAGAAATCGGATTGCGCGGGGCCGAAATGGTAGCCCACCGCATCCAGCCCGACGTGGCCATCATCACCGACGTGACGCACGACAGCCAGTCGCCGATGTATGAGAAAAAGACGGCCGGCGACATTAGCTGCGGCAAGGGCCCGGTGATTACCTACGGCCCGGCCGTGCAAAATAACCTGCGCGACCTCATCATCGACACCGCCAAGGCCTCGGATATTCCCTTCCAGCGCGCCGCCGCCACCCGCGCCACCGGCACCGATACGGATGCCTTCGCCTACTCCGGCTCGGGCGTGGCTTCGGCCCTGATTTCGCTGCCCCTCAAGTATATGCACACCACCGTCGAAACCGTGCACAAGGACGACGTGAACAGCGTGACGCGCCTGATTTACGAAACGCTGCTGCGCATCGAGGACGGGCAGGACTTCCGGTATTTTGTCTGAACCGCGGATTCATCGGATTTTGTGGCCGATTTTTCAGTATCCACCGGTACAAATCAGCTAGAAAAAGCCCGCAGACGCGGGCTTTTTCTTTTTATGTTCGCTAATAGCGTATGGCATCCACTAACAGTCAGCCACAAAATCCGATGAATCCGACCAATCCGATAAATCCGCGGTTCAGACACCTTCCCCTCAACGTGACCGACCAGATGCACCGGCGCGTGGCGGTGCCGTTTCCGCCGCAGCGCATTGTGTCGCTGGTGCCTTCGCAAACGGAACTGCTCTTTGATTTGGGGCTGGGCGCGAAGGTGATGGGCGTAACTAAGTTCTGCATTCATCCGGCCGAGGCACGCATGAACGCCAGCGTTATTGGCGGCACCAAGAATTTTGATTTCGAGAAAATAGCCGCGCTGAAACCCGATTTAATTATCGGAAACAAAGAAGAGAACTACCAGGAGGGGATTGAGCAATTGGCTGCCAGTTACCCGGTCTGGCTGAGCGATATCAGCAATCTGGCCGAGGCGCTGGAGATGATTCGGCGCGTCGGGCTTATTGTCGGCGCGAAGGAAAAGGCCGCAACGCTGGCCGAAACCATTGCAGCATCTTTTGCTGCTTTGGCTACTCCCGACGCTTCCGCGGCGGCGCCTGTTTCCGTTGCCTATTTCATTTGGCGCAAACCCTACATGGTGGCCGCCACGGGCACTTTTATCGACGACATGCTGCACCGGGCGGGCTTTGCCAATGCCTTCGCCGGGCTAGGGCGCTACCCCGAAGTCAGCGCGGAGCAGCTGGCGCAAGTAGCGCCGCAGCGTATTTTCCTCTCGTCGGAACCCTATCCGTTCGCGGCGAAGCATGTGGCTGAATTTCAGCAGCTATGCCCCGCCGCGAAAATTGAAATTGTCGACGGCGAATTGTTCAGCTGGTACGGCAGCCGCTTGCTGAAATCGGCCGCCTATTTCAATCAGCTTCCGTAACAGCGAAGCCGCTTTTAGCCAGCTCTTTCCAGAATTGCGGGTAGGACTTGCGCACCACCGTGGGGGCTTCCACGCGGAGGCCCCCGCGCATGGCCAGCGGCGCGAAGGCCATGGCCATGCGATGGTCGTGGTAAGTAGCCACCAACTGGCCGCTCACACCAAATTCCCTCGATTCGGCCCGAAAGTGGCCTTCGCCGAGGTCGCGCAGGTCGCCGCCGAATTTGGCCAGCTCGGTTTGCAGGGCCGCAATGCGGTCGGTTTCCTTAATGCGCAGGCTTTCGAGGCCAGTCAGGTCGACGGGCCGGTTGAGGGCGGCGGCTACCACGGCCACGGTCTGGGCGAGGTCAGGGCAGTCGGTGAAATCGAAGGTCTGGATTTCGGTCTGGGGGGCGAGGGGCACCTGGCGCAGGTGCACGCCATCGGGCAGGAAAGTGGTTTCGACCCCGAAATCGGTCATCATCCCGGCAATGGCCTGGTCGCCCTGCAGCGATTCGCGGCGCAGGCCGGGCAGCGTGATTTCGGAGCCCGCCGGGGCCAGCGCCACAAACGAATACCAGTAGCTGGCCGCCGACCAGTCCGACTCAATTGTATAATCGGTGGGGCGGTACTGCCCGGGGCGCACCGTGAGCACGTCGCCGGCGGCCGAATAATCGGCCCCGAAACGCTGCATCAGCGCCACCGTCATGTTGATGTAGGGACGCGAGCCAATGTGGCCAGTGAGCGTGAGGCGCAGGCCGCCGGGCAGGCGCGGCCCCACCATCAGCAGCGCCGAAATGTACTGGCTGCTGATGTCACCGCGCACGGATAATTCAGTAGGTTCCGTCGTTTCGGGAGCGGCTGCGAAGCCGACGATTTCCAGCGGCGGGTAGCCGTCATTACCCAGGTAACTGATGCTGGCTCCGGCTTGGCGCAGCGCATCCACGAGCACGGCAATGGGCCGCTGCTGCATGCGGGCAGTGCCGGTGAGGCGGCCGCGCCAGTTCGTGACCGTGAGGTATGCCGTGAGGAAACGCATGACCGTGCCGGCATCTTCGGCGCTGAGCTCGGCGGTGCCGGGCGCGGCGGCCAGCAGGCGCAGCATCAGCTGGGTGTCGTTGGCATCGGAGAGGTTGCCGAGAGTGCCGCCACCCGCCAGCGCTTGCAGGATGAGGGCGCGGTTGGCTTCACTCTTGGAAGCCGGAAGTTGGGCAGTGCCGCGCAGCGGGCCGCCGGGCCAGGATAGGTGCATAAGGATTGTGCGGTAAGCTTTAGCTTGCCGTGGGTAGTATTGGTAATATGATAAGATGGCAAGCTAAAGCTTACCGCACAATCATAGTCGGTTGTAGTAGCGCAGCGACTCGGCGATTTCGGCCACCGTCACGGGCTGGTCGTACACGCCATGGCCGATGCCTTCGAGCAGCGTGCAGTTGATGGTGGCCCCGGTGTTTTTCTTATCCTGCCGGGCAAAGTCGGCAATGGCTTCGGTTTCGAGGCTCACGAAATCAATTTTATCGAATACTGAGAACACGAAGGTTTCTATTTTGTCCAGCGCATCCGCACTCAGCAGGCCGTGCTGCATCGATAGCCAGCTTTCGCAGACAATGCCGGCGGCTACCGCCTCGCCGTGCAGGGCCTCGCGGCCGGGCTGCGTGAGCAGGTAGCTTTCGAGGGCGTGGCCCACGGTGTGGCCGAAGTTGAGCAGCTTGCGCGGGCCGGCTTCGAGCGGGTCCTGAGCCACGATGCGCTGCTTGAGCGCCACCGACTCGCGGATGATGGCGGTCCAGTCATCGGTCAGCCAGCCCAGGCGGCGGTTGGTGTCGAAGGCTTCGGCATCGGCAATGAGCCAGTGCTTGAGCACTTCGGCATAGCCGGATTTAAGCTGGCGCGGGTCGAGGGTTTGCAGAAACTTTGGCTCGACGAAAACGCCGGCCGGGGCCTGAAACACGCCCAACTGGTTCTTGTAGCCCTGGAAATCGACGCCGGTTTTGCCGCCCACGCTGGCATCGACCTGCGCCAGCAGCGTGGTGGGCACCTGCACAAACCGAATGCCGCGCTTATACAGCGCCGCCGCGAAGCCGCCCAAATCGGTGACCACGCCACCGCCCAGGTTCACCAGTACGGCGAAGCGGTCGGCGCGCTGCTCCGTGAGCATGCTCCACACGGTATCGCAGCTGGCCAGGGTTTTATACTCTTCGCCGGCCGGAATTTCGACGAGCTTATAATCGACCGGCAGATGCGGTTCCAGTAGCGGCAGGCACAGGCGGGCGGTGTTGCTGTCGGCCAGCACAAATACCTGGCTCACGGCCGGGCGATACAGTAGTTCGGCCAGTGCGGGCAGGGCCCCGGGGCCAATGATGACGGAATTATCCATGGGGCAAAAGTCGGCACAAAAAATTGCAGGCCGGGCAGCTGCCCAAGCAACCTTTCGGGCAGCCCACTGGTCAGGAGTTATATAGCATCTTTTTTATTTCTCAAACACCTCTTTTTCAACATGTTGCATCCAATACGCTTTGCCACGTTTGCTTTGGCCATCGCTAATCTTGGGGCCTGCCAAAAAACATCGGTTGACCCCAACGAAATTTGCATCAGCTATCCACCCGATACGACGACGCAGCTCCTGGGCCGGTGGGAACTCACCGAAATCACCAATGGAATGAACGGCCGCACCTACCCTGCCGACCCCGTTCAGCGCCATGAAATTGTTTTTGATGCATCCGGACAAGCCCGAATGTTTCTCAATGGTACCGTGCAAAGCACTGCACCTTTTTCTTTGCGCCAGGCCCCGTCTTACATAACCCGCCAGCCCGAAATGTTTGTCGTTTATGGTGCCGTCAACGGGTCAACCCTGCAATTTATCGCTGCACTTTCGTCCTCTACCCTAACTATTGCCATCGACGCGGCCGACGGCGGCAGCCAAACATATACTCGGCGCAGCCTTTAGCTCAGCGGCCAGCGGATGGCCAGCATGCATTTGGTAGCTGTTGAAAGCACAGTGGCCGGGTGCGCTACAGTCCCGGCCCGAGATGCTGCACGCCGTCCACCTGCGGGCGGCCGTTGAGCACTTCGGTTTGCTTGCGGATGCTTTCGATGTGAATGAGCTTGTAGAGCTCGGCCACAAACTTGTCGTTCACGTTCAGCTTGCCGGCCCAGTCGGTGCGGGTGAGGAAAATCTCCTGCCAGCGGTCGAACTGCAGGATTTTCACGTTGTTTTCCTTCTTGTATTCGGCCAATTCTTCTACCAGAGCCATGCGGCGGGCCAGGGCTTCCACTATTTCGCGGTCGGCTTCGTCCATTTTCTGGCGCAGCTCTTCGGCTTTGTTCAGGTATTCGGCATTGTCGCTGGAGCGGTAGCGATACTTCAGCTCGCTGAGGATTTCGCCCAGGCGCTGGGGGGTCACCTGCTGCTCGGCGTCGCTCAGGGCGTGGTCGGGGTCGGGGTGGGTTTCGATGATAAGGCCATCGTAATCAAGGTCGAGGGCCTTCTGGGAGATGGGCAGCAGCAGGTCGCGCCGGCCGCCAATATGGCTGGGGTCGCAGATGAGCGGGATGTGGGGAAACCGCGTTTTCAGCTCAATGGGCAAAATCCAGGTGGGGGCGTTGCGGTAGCGGCTGGGCGCAAACGTGCTGAAACCCCGGTGGATAGCCGCCAAATCCGTAATTCCGGCCCGTTCCAGGCGCTCCAGCGCACCAGCCCATAGGGCCACGTCGGGATTCACCGGGTTTTTCACCATCACGGGCACGCCGGTGCCGGCCAGCGCATCGGCCAGCTCCTGCACGGCAAAGGGGTTCACGGTAGTGCGGGCCCCAATCCAGAGCACGTCGATACCATGGCGCAGGGCGTCTTCTACATGGCGCGGGGTGGCCACTTCAATGGCCGTCGGGATGCCGGTTTCGGCCTTCACGCGCTGCAGCCAGGGCAGCCCCACCACGCCCATGCCCTCAAACGAGCCCGGCCGCGTGCGCGGCTTCCAGATGCCGGCCCGGAACAAATCAATCTTCCCCAACGCCTTTAGGCCGTGGGCCGTAGCCAGCACCTGTTCCTCGGTTTCGGCCGAGCAGGGGCCGGCGATGATAATAGGCTGGCCTTTCTGGGCCAGCAAGCGGGTGAAATACGTATCAGTAGCGGGGAGCATTCTGCGAAAGGGACAAATAATAGCCAACGGCCAACCAGCCGCCGAAAAGCCCGGCAAACGTAACTCGTTTCCCCGAAACGTTGTTTACCTTCTACCTTCGCGCCCTGTTCCCATCCGGCCCAATTCCCACGTGTTTTAGTTGCAGCTTATGTCTATTGCCCCTCCTGCCCAGGCCCCGCCCGTTTCCTTCGAAGACACCCGGGTAGCCTTCGCGTCCAAGTCCGATGCACAGCTGCGCAAGGTGTATGCCCTGTTCGCGGCCATGAACAACGGCAGCCTCATAAAAACCGGTAGCGGCCTCATGAAAGCGGCCCTGAAGTGGAATCTACCCGGCACCAAGTTTCTCATCAAGCACAGTATTTTCGAGCAGTTTTGCGGCGGCGAAACCATTGCCGAATGCCGCCCCGTGACGGCCGAGCTGGGCAAATACAACATCGGCACCATCCTCGACTACTCGGTGGAAGGCGAAGGCAGCGACCAGAGCTACGACCGCACCCGCGACGAAATTCTGGCCACCATCGACGAGGCCCATCGCTCGGCCCACATCCCGTTTTCAGTCTTCAAAGTAACCGGCGTGGCTAACGTGGCCATTCTCGAAAAAATCCAGGCCGGCAAGCTTCTCACCGCCACCGAGGAAGCGGCCCATGCCCGCGCCGTGGCCCGCGTAGAAGCCCTGTGTGCCCGCGCCCACCAGCACGGCGTGCGCCTGTTTGTGGATGCCGAGGAAAGCTGGTTTCAGCACACCATCGACCTGCTGGCCTATGACATGATGGCCAAGTATAACCGCTCGACGGCCATTGTGTGGAATACGTACCAGCTCTACCGGCACGACCGCCTCGAAGCCCTGCAAGCCACCCACGATGCGGCGGCCGAAGCCGGCTACTACATCGGGGCTAAGCTGGTGCGCGGCGCCTACATGGAAAAGGAGGCCCGCGTCGCCAAACAGCGCGGCCAGCAGAATCCCATCAACCCCACCAAGCAGGCCACCGACGACCTCTACGACGAGTCCCTGCGCTATTGCATCGCGCACCTTGACCGCATCAGCATCTGCGCTGGCACGCACAACGAGGCCAGTTCGCTGCTGCTCACCCAGCTCATGCAGCAGGCCCACCTGGCTCCCAACGACCCGCGCGTGTGGTTTGCCCAGCTCTACGGCATGAGCGACAACTTGACCTACAACCTCGCCAACGCCGGCTACAACACGGCCAAATACCTGCCCTATGGCCCCGTAGCCGCCGTAATGCCCTATCTGCTGCGCCGCGCCGATGAAAACACCGCCATTGCCGGCCAGAGCAGCCGGGAGTTTCTGTTGATTCAAAAAGAAATTCGCCGCCGCAAAAGGCACTAGCGCTGAAGGAAATCTGAAGATGACGCTGTTTAGAAAGTCCCCGAACGGTCATGCTTCGCTGCGCTCTGCATGACCGTTTGAGTACCTTTTGTGACTTTCTAAACAACTCCAATATAAAAAGCAATAATTCTGCAAGTTACCCATCTGAATTTTACACAAAATTCAGATGGGTAAAACATCATTTCTGGCATTAAAAAGGGGCACCATAGAATTTTAGGAACGATTGTGGCATGCACAAAGCCGCAAGACTGAGGATTATTGACCAAGCTGTGCCCGACACATGGCGTTCGGCATTTAAAAATTACTAATTTTCAGCCCCCCAAACGGTTTTTTGCTCATTTGTAACCCTGCCATGATTGGTCGTATTCGCAAGTATTTAATTCGCTATTCCCGGGTTCAAACCGGTACCGTTAGCTACCTCACGCTAGTGCAGGAAGCCGAATTGGGACTCAACCTGGAAATCTCGCACGAGAAATCCCGGCTCAACGAAATGTTGGCCGAAATATCCACCGCCGAACACGAGGCTGGCCGCCCCCCTCTTAGTGCGCTGGTGAAAGTGCAGGGCTCAAAAGGCCAGGGCGACAACTTTTATAAGCTGTGCGAAAAAATGGAAATGGGCGAGTGGCGCACCCTTAAGCAGGATGAGGATTTCCTGAAAAGACTCATCCGCGACTGCCGCGATTTCTGGGGCGACGAAGAAAATTTTCAGAAATTTTCTTGATTTGTTTCAAGGAAAGCAATTTCATAATAGTGCATTCATAATGAGCAGCTTGCCATATGAATGCACTGTTTTTTTGCGCCTGCCAGTTAGTATATAAAGCGGAACGAATAGAATCAAGGCCTGCTGTAACCCCCATTGAGGCAGCCCCGTTGAAGGTATATATCCAGCTCGCTATGACTGGACTTATCTCTCACATTCTATTCCCTTCCTATGAATACTAACGATTCGAACAACCCGCAGAACACTGGCACCGGTGCAGGCTCTAACTACGGCACCCAAAATACCGGTACCGGTATGGGCAACAGCACCGGCCTCAGCAACGAAGGCACCAGCTACAACGCGGGCACTGGCTCTACTTCGGGCACGGGCGTTTCTTCTTCTTCGGGAGCCAGCCTTTCCAACGCTGTTGATGGCGCCGATTTCAGCGCCACTGCCAAAGGTGGAGCGATGGCCGGCACGGTTGGTGCCGCAGTAGGCCGCTCCGTTGATGGCGTGCAGAACACGGCCGACAGCGCCGCCCACGCCGTAACCGGCGAGCCTTACCGCGATGGCACTTCGATGAGCGGTATGTTCCGCGACCGTACCAGCGCCGAAAAGGCGTACAGCGCCCTGCATTCGCGTGGCTATGGCAAAGACGACGTGAACCTGCTCATGTCGGACGAAACCCGCAAAACTCACTTCGGTGATGACACTGTGCACACCGACCTCGGCGACAAAGCCATGGAAGGTGCCGGCGTAGGCTCGGCCATTGGTGGCACGGCTGGTGCTATCATTGGCGCTATTGCTGCCATTGGTACTTCGGTAGCCCTGCCCGGCCTAGGCCTGATTATTGCCGGCCCGCTGGCCGCTGCGCTGGCCGGCGCTGGTGCCGGTGGCCTCACGGGTGGCCTGGTAGGTGCCCTGGTGGGCTCGGGCATTCCCGAGGAGCACGCTGCCGAGTACGAGAGCGGCATCAAAAATGGTAGTATTGTGATAGGTGTGAAGCCCCGCAACGCCGATGATGCCAAATACTTCGAAGACGAGTTCCGCCGCAACAACGGCGACAAGATTTACAAGTACTAGTCTCGTCGCAGATTCCGGCCTGTTAGTCATCAAAAAAGCCTTTCCCGTCTGGGAAAGGCTTTTTTATTGCAACCTTCAGTCAATTTGAGGGGTTTGTAGAATAGTAGTTGCTTATTGGCAGCCATTTGTAAAACCGGGCACTTATTCCCACAGCAAAGGCGTTTTTGCGGCAGGGATTTGATGCCCGCGTTGCCTGGCAATCTCTGTATATTTGATTTTCATCCTCGTTTTATTTTCTTGCCAATGTCTTTTCCTCGCTTGAAGGTCGGCCTGTATGCCTTTTTGGTGGCAGCCGTGTTTGTTCTGGCATCCTACCGGCTGTTCCGCCGGTCCGACTCGGCAGTACCGAGCAAGGACCAGGTGCTGATTGGCCTCATGCTGAGTGGCCTTTCGTCGCAGCATTACCAGCCCGAAAAAGTTGACGACAATTTTTCGAAACGCGTTTTCGACCTGTATCTGAAGCACCTGGACTACCGCAAGCAGTTCCTGCTCGCGACCGACATAGAGCAGCTGCGCCCCTACCAGACCCGGATTGATGATGAGGTAAAAAGCGGCACTCATGAGTTTCTCGACCTCAGCACCAAGCTGATGACCGAGCGCACCAAGGAGATGCAGGGCCTGTACCGCGACATTCTGGCCAAGCCGTTTGACTTTACCACGGACGAAACGTTCCAGACCGATTTCGAGAAAGCCGCCTTCCCCGCCGATAAGGCGGCCCAGCGCGAGCTGTGGCGCAAGCTGCTGAAGTACGAAACCCTGAGCCGCGTTTCGGAAATGATGGAAGCCCAGGACAAGGCCAAGGAGGCCAAGCCCAGCGCTGCTACCGCCGCGCCTGCCGCCGCCGATGCCTCGGCCCCCACCGCCGCCGAGCCCGTGCGCACGCCCGCTCAGATGGAGGCCGAAGCCCGCAAGCGCGTGCTGAAATACTACGACGACCAGTTCGAGGAAATCAACGATACCGACGCCAACGAGCGCCTCGCGACCTACGCCAACACCATTGCCAATACCTACGACCCGCACACCGAATACTTCGCCCCCAAAGCCAAGGAGGATTTCGACTACGAAATGACCGGCCGCTTTGAAGGCATCGGCGCTACGCTGCGCGAGAAGGACGGCCTTATTTACATCGAGGAAATCATTCCCGGTTCGGCTTCGGCCCGACAGGGCGACTTGAAAAAGGGCGACGCTATTCTGCGCGTGGCCCAGGGCGCGGCCGAGCCGGTGAGCATCGAGGGCTGGCACACAGCGAAAGCGGTGACCCTGATTCGGGGCAAAAAAGGCTCGGAAGTGCGCATGACGGTGAAAAAGCCGGATGGCAGCACCAAGATTATCCCAATTATCCGCGACGTAGTGGTGGTGGATGAAAAGTACGCGCAGTCTTCTATCATAACTGAGAAGGGCCAGAAAATTGGCTACCTGCGCCTGCCCGGCTTCTATGCCGATTTCAACGACAACGGCGGCCGCAGCTCGTCGGATGACGTGAAAAAGGAGCTGGCCAAGCTGAACGCCGAAGGCGTGAAAGGCATTGTGATGGACCTGCGCTTTAACGGCGGCGGCTCGCTGAGCGACGCAGTTTCGATGGCCGGCCTGTTTATGCCCAGCGGCCCCATGGTACAGGTGCGCGACGGCCAGGGCCACACCCAGGTGCTGACCGATAACGACCCACGCGTGCAGTACAGTGGCCCACTGGTGCTGCTGGTGAACAAGTACAGCGCCTCGGCTTCCGAAATTCTGGCCGCTGCCATTCAGGACTACCACCGGGGCGTGATTATGGGCTCGACCAGCACGTATGGCAAGGGCACGGTGCAGCGCATCTTCGACCTGGACGAGGCCCTGCCTTCGGAGCTGAACAGCGTGAAGCCGATTGGCTCGCTCAAGCTCACTACCCAGAAATTCTACCGCGTGAACGGGGGCTCAACCCAGTTTAAAGGCGTGGCCTCCGATATTGTGGTGCCGGACCTGTACTCCTACCTCGATGAGGGCGAAAAAGAGTCGGACTACCCGCTGAAATGGGATGAGATTCAGCCCGCCCGCTACCGCACCTGGGATGCCCCGCCCGCACTCGATAAGCTCCGTGCCAGCAGCAAGGCCCGCGTGGCAACCAATTCCAGCTTTAAGGTGATGGATGAGATGGTGAAGAGCATGCGTAAACGCAAGGACGAAACTACGGTTTCGCTCAAGCTAAGCACCTACCGCGCCGAACAGCAGCAGTCGAAAGCCATTTCGGACCGCTACGAGACCGCCCAAAAGACCAACACCGCCCTGGCCTTCTCGCCCCTGGCCGCCGACGTGCGCGCCGTGGGTGGCGACACGGTGAAGGTGAACCGGGCCGCCCGCTTCACCAAGAGCCTGAAGAAGGACATCACCATCGGCGAAGCCGTGGCGGTGATTCAGGACGAAATAAATCACTGATTTTCGCGGATTAACCTTGATTTCGCTGATTGAGAATGCCCCGGCTCTGGTTGAGTCGGGGCATTTTTCATTGGCTTTCGCAGCCTTTCATCTCATTAGTAAATTTCCCTTCTATTACTAATGCCACTAACCGTTAATATTGCAACATAAACACTTGATTAACAACACTTATTTTATTAGTAAATTTGTCAAAAAAATTAGTAATCAGACAACTAAAAACCTGTCCTATGCTATTTACTTAGCATGACGACTCAAGAGGAAACCCGCATTATCCCGCTCAATCCGCCGGTAGCCGCTATCGCCGATGAGCAACAGCAGAAGCTAGCTGACAAAACCTGGCGCAGGTCTATTCCGGCGCAGGTTTTCCTCAACTATTTCTTTGCTATCAACTATCACATTCGGAAAAACGACGATGCCCTCGGTGGCTTGCAGAACCTGCCGTTTTTCCGCAGCCACCAAGCCCAGCTGAGCGAGGCCGACGTGACCGCGCTTACCAAGATGCTACATACCAGCTGGAGCACCGAGTACGCCCTGCGCGCCACGGCCGAGCTGGGCGACGAGAACTTCCTGCGCAATGCCCTGCACTGGACGTTCCCGCAAGCATACCACGCCATCTGGTCGGGTCTGCAGGCTTTTTTGTACACCACCGGTGTGCGCTCGAACAACGGTCAGCTCATGCGCCGCGAGGTGGGCCGGCTGGTGGTAAAGAATACCTATCCGCGCCCGGTTTCGTTCTGTGCGGCCGGAGCTTACGGCGATTTCAGCATTCACCGCATGCCGCTAGCGGGCTACAAGGCCGGGCTGCACATCGCCAGCCAGGAGATTGACGCGCAGGCGCAGGTAGGCCAGTTCCTGCGCACCACCCGCAAGATGCAGGCGCAGTGGACCCGCGCCCAAGTGCAGACCAATCCCAACACGGCCATCCGCAGCCAGAAAACCGGCCGGCCGCTGGATAAATGGACGGCCGCGCACTGGCAGCAGATTACCTGGCGACTGGGCTACACCACCATTTTCGATTTGCTGGGCCGCCTGCGCATCTCGCAAACCAGCCGCGAGATTGAGCGCTACGTGGAGGCCGATATTGACTTCCGCCTCTTCCACGCCTCGCTGCTCAACATCGTGAGTTACCTCAACGGCGTGCACGAAACCTACGTGGCCAAGGCCCTAGGTCTGGAGCGCTACCGCCAGCTGGTGGCCGAGTTGCCGCTGCACCTGCAGGCGGGCTTCGTGCAGGAGCGGCTGCGCACCCGCGTAGAGCCGGTGCTGGCCCCTACCCCGCCGAGCGCCCCGCCGAGCGCCCCAGCGCTGGCTACAGAGGCCCCGCACTACCGCATGGCCGCTTAGTGTATCAACCACGGATTGGCTGCGCCATCCCTTGATTCGCCCGGAATTTTCGGATTCCACAGATTTTGTGAACGGAAAGCCGCTCCGGTTTCGGAGCGGCTTTTTCGTGCCGTACTTTTGTGGTTCACTTTTTACTTACCGCGTCTGAGCACTTGGCTTCTAGGTGTTCCGATTGGCTCGCCTGAATCGTCCACAAAATCCGTGGAATTCGAAAAATCCGAGTGAATCCGTGGTTCAGATAATTTATGCAACACCTTAGCGAACAAGAAATCCTGCGCCGTCAGAAACTCGAAGAGCTGGAAAAGCTGGGCATTGAAGCATACCCATCGGCCCTGGTGGACGTGACGTTTTACGCCAAGGAAATCCACGACAACTATCACGTTGAGCTGAATAACTTCCAGGACGTGACGCTGGCCGGGCGGCTGATGTCGTCGCGGGTGATGGGCAAGGCCTCGTTCGCCGAGCTGATGGACACCACGGGCCGCATTCAGCTCTATATCAACCGGGACGAAATCTGCCCCGGCGAGGACAAGACGCTGTACAACGTGGTGTTCAAGAAGCTGCTCGATTTGGGCGACTTCATCAGCGTGAAAGGCCACGTATTCAAGACGCAGGTGGGCGAAACCTCCGTGCATGTCACGGAGCTGAAATTGCTTTCGAAAGCCCTGCGCCCCCTGCCCGTGGTGAAAACCCAGAAGGACGAAGCCACCGGCGAAATCGTGACTTACGACGCCTTCACCGACCCCGAGCAGCGCTACCGCCAGCGCTACGTGGACCTGGCCGTGAACCCCGCCGTGCGCGACACCTTCATCAAGCGCACCCAGCTGGTGCAGTCGATGCGTAATTTCCTGAACGACAAGGGTTACCTGGAAGTGGAAACCCCGATTCTGCAGCCACTGTACGGCGGCGCGGCGGCTCGCCCTTTCACCACGCACCACAACACGCTGGACATGACGCTGTACCTGCGCATTGCCAACGAGTTGTATCTCAAGCGCCTGATTGTGGGCGGGTTCGATGGCGTGTACGAGTTCAGCAAGGACTTCCGCAACGAGGGCATGTCGCGCTTCCACAACCCCGAGTTCACCCAGATGGAGCTCTACGTGGCCTACAAGGACTACGCCTGGATGATGGACCTGGTGGAGGAAATGGTGGAGCGCGTAGCCATGGCCCTGCACGGCAAAACCGAAGTGCAGGTGGGCGCGAACGTCATCAACTTCCAGCGGCCCTGGCAGCGCTACACCATGTTCGAGGCCATCGAGAAGTACACCGGCAAGGCCATCGGCGAGATGGACGAAGCGGCCCTGCGTGCCACCGCCCAGGAGCTGAACGTGCACGTGGACCCCAGCATGGGCAAATCGAAGCTCATTGATGAGATTTTTGGTGAGCACGTCGAGCCCAAGCTCATCCAGCCCACCTTCATCACCGATTACCCGGTGGAAATGTCGCCACTGGCCAAGAAGCACCGCGACCGCCCCGGTCTGGTAGAGCGCTTCGAGGCGGTTTGCAACGGCAAGGAAATCTGCAACGCTTTCTCGGAGCTCAACGACCCCATCGACCAGCGCCAACGCTTCGAGGACCAGCTGGAGCTGGGCAAGCGCGGCGACACCGAAGCCATGGTGCTCGACGAGGATTTCCTCCGCGCCCTGGAGTACGGCATGCCGCCCACGGCCGGCCTGGGCATCGGCATCGACCGTCTGAGCATGATTATGACCAACTCCCCGTCGATTCAGGACGTGCTGTTCTTCCCGCAGATGAAGCCGGAGAACGTGCAGAAGGAGAAGCACGAGGAGAAGTAAGCCGGCTGTCATCCTGAGCTTGCGAACCGAAGGTCCTTGGCTACGCCGACCTTCGGTTCGCAAGCTCAGGATGACAGGACAGCCCTAAAATCGGAAAAGCCCCACACGAAATATCATGCGGGGCTTTTCTTTTACAATCGCCCTACCCTTCAAACCGCTTTTCTTGGCAGAAGCTTGCGATGGGATGTCTGATTTTGCTACCGAGTTGTTTAACCAATTTCGGTAGAAGCTCCTACGTCCGGCAATTTTGCTGGCAATATTTTCGGCCTTCTTTCAAGGCGATTGTAAGGAGTTTTACGCAGCGGTACCACGCTGGGTTACAGTAGTGAAGAAAATATTTCCTGACTGCCGGCCCTACAGGTTGGGCTGGTGGCGGGTATCGTCGCCGAAACCATCGTAGTCGGTATTATCCTCGTTTTGGGTGTGGACCGTGGAAGGCGTGCCGGTGCCCAGGTTTTGCAGGAGGCGGTCGGCGGCCTGTTTGTCTTCGCTCACGGCAGCGTCGGGGTTGGTGTGGGCGGAAGGGGCCTGGCCCTGTGCTTTGGCCAGGGCATCCTTTACCAGCTTGCTGAGGTCGCCGCCAAACTTGGTGGCCGACTTGCGCAGGTTAGAGCGGGCGTCGTCGCCGGTTTCGGGGGCCAGCAGCAGGCCGGCCACGATGCCGGCGGTAGCTCCGGCGATGAGCGAGAAAATGACTTTGCCTTTGTCGTCTTTCATGGGTTTGCAGGAAAATGGAGAAATCTGATTATTTCTTAACGGGAAAGCGGGGCGGCTGGTTGGACCACAAAAAAGCTCCGCACCTTGCGGCGCGGAGCTTTAAGTAAGCTAGCTAAAAGCCGGATTACATATCGTTCAGCATTTTGGTGATTTCGGCTTTGCCTTTGCCGAGCTTGTCCTGCAGCTTGCCCACCAGCTCGTCACCTTTGCCTTCGGCATAGGTCAGGTCCTCGTCGGTCAGCTGCGCATACTGCTGCTTCAGCTTGCCTTTAACTTCGTCCCAGGTGCCTTTCATCTTCAGGCTGCTGCCGGACAGGGTCACGCCCATATCTTCCAGCTTGCCGGCGTATTCTTTGAATTTATTTTCGAGGTCGGAGCCCAGCTTGGTAGCTTGCTCGCCGAGTTGGCCGCTGTATTTGGTAGCAGCGCCTTTCCAGTTCTCACGAGTAGCCGAACCTTTATCGGGAGCCAGCAGCATACCGGCAATAATGCCAGCGCCGGCACCGGCGAGAGCAGCTAAAAGGATTTTACCAGCGTTGTTGTCTTCTTCTTGGTACGACATGGTGTAGGGTAATGAAGGGTGAATGGGGGGTTAGAGTTCGTTTAGAGCAGCGCGGGCCCGAATTCAAAACTACGCGTTTTGTTTGCGGCGGCGTTTGGTTATGGCTGACTATACGAAAGGCTCCGCCCGGGGTTGAGCTTACGGGCAAATTTTCCGTAGCGACATCCGCATTCCTCAATATCCAGGTTTACGGCCGGGCCAAATCCCGGGCGGGCAGTGTAGCTTCGCCCCTCTCCTACTTTCTGGCACCATGAAAAAGCATTGGATTTGGGGTGTGGCCCTGCTGCTGGGCGCAGCTTCGTGCCAGCGCCACGCCGTGCCCACGGCCACGGCCGCCGCCTGCATCGATTCGAGCAAAATCAACCCGCAGGGCATCTGCCCCATGAATTACGACCCCGTGTGCGGCTGCGACGGCAAGACCTACCCCAACCGCTGCGCGGCCACCAACGCGGGCGTGCGCTCCACCACGCCCGGCCCCTGCGCCCCGGCTCCGGCCAAATAATCCTTCGTGTTGATGTCTGCCAAAGCCCGCTACCACGACTTCTGCCGCACCGCGCCCGATGTGCCGGTGTTCGGCCAGCCATGGTACCTGGATGCCTGCGCCGAAGGCGGCACCTGGGACGTGGTACTGGCCGAAGATAAAGGCCGTGTAGTGGCCGCCCTGCCATATTTCTGCAAGCAGAAGGGTCCATTTCGGTACGTCACCATGCCGCCCTTCGTGAAATGGCTGGGGCCATATGTGCTGCCCGAATTCCGGGGCCGGCTGCCCCAGGAGCATGAGCTGCTGAAGGCGCTGCTGGCACAGTTGCCCGAGTTTGCGGCCTTCAAGCAGAACTTCTATCCTACTGCCACCAACTGGCTGCCATTTTACTGGGAGCAGTACCGCCAGACCACTTTTTATACCTACCGCCTGCACCAGCTGCGCAATTTGAAGGGGGTAGAAGCCGGCCTGGGCACCGGCATCCGGCGCGATATCCGACTGGCCCGCCAGCAAGTGCGGGTGGTACACAACTTGCCACTCGAGGAATTCTACCGCGTCAATCTACTCAGTTTCACCCGGCAGGGCCTGCCCGCACCGTATTCGGCCGCGCAGTTTAGGCGGCTCGATGCGGCGCTGGCGGCGGCGGACTCCCGGCAGCTGTTTTTTGCCGTTGATGCGCAGGGCCGGGTGCATTCGGTGGCGTATTTGATTTGGGATGCCACCACGGCGTATTTTCTGCTGGCCGGCGACGACCCGGCGCTGCGGGCCAGCGGCGCGGGCGTACTGCTGGCCTGGGAGTGCATTCGCTACGCCAGTGAGGTTTTGAACCTGAATTGCTTTGATTTTGAAGGCAGCATGCTGCCGGGCGTGGAGCGGATTCGCGTGCGCTTCGGCGCGGTGCAAACGCCGTATTTCTTCGTATGGAAATACAATTCGCGGCTTTTTGAGTTGCTGGAGAAGCTGAAGCCGTAGAAGCGCATTTATTTGGTATCGTACAGAACGGTCATGCTGAGCGCAGTCGAAGCATCTTTACCGCGAAGAGTAATCCAATCGAAAGGGGTTTAGTGTTGGAGTTGTTTAGAAAGTCACAAAAGGTACTCAAACGGTCATGCAGAGCGCAGCGCAGCATCTTGCTCGCATCGTTGAACGGGCCTGACGATGCGAGCAAGATGCTTCGCTGCGCGCTGCATGACCGTTCGGGGACTTTCTAAACAACTTCATTGCGGCAGAAATGCTTCGGCTCCGCTCAGCATGATAGTCTTTTTTTCTTTTAGCTCAATTTACCCAATCCCATCCTCCCCAACAATGTCCGAAAAACGCTACATCCGCAATCCTGCTCCTTTTGTAGTTCCCACCACCGACGGCAAGCTCATTGAAGAGCATGTGGGCGGAGCCAGCACCGGCACTTCGGCCTATAGCCTGGCCCACATGGTGGCCCCGCCCCACTGGAGCGAACCCCACCAGACGCCCACGTTCGACGAAATCACGATTGTGGTGCGCGGCCGCAAGCAGTTCGAAATCGACGGCGACATCGTAGAGCTGCAAGCCGGCCAGGCACTGCTTATTAAAGGTGGCGCGCGGGTACGCTACTCCAACCCATTCGAGGCGGAATGCGAGTACTGGTCGATTTGCGTACCAGCGTTCAGCCCCGACACCGTGCACCGCGAAGAAGACTAAACGACTATGGACTGTAAGTCCATAGGTTTGGATTGCGAATGAAATTCGCGGGTTTCGGCTCAAGCCGACTGAAAGACAACCACTGTAAGTGGGCTATTCCAGAATGAAATTCTCGTCCCCATTGGGCTGGTCCTTGTGATGATTCAAATACGCTTCGAGTAGCTCGTCTGTGATGTTACCGACACTCCAGGCCCCGTAGCCAATGCCCCAGAAATGACCGCCCCAATACCGCCGCTTCAACTCGGGAAACTCTTGCAAGAGCAACTTGGCGCTGCGTCCCTTCAAGCGACGCATTAATTCGATCACAGCCAAGGCGGGCGGATACGAGACGTGCAAATGGATATGGTCTTTGCTCACTACCCCTTTCAAGATGCCCACATCCAGCGTGTTACACGTCTGACGCAGCAAGTCCCGGCAGCGCAGTTGCACATCCCCCGTCAGCACCTGGTAGCGATATTTTGTGCTCCACACCAGATGCACTTCCAGCTTGTGAACCGAATGGCTGCCTGTTCGCTGCTTCATCTCACAAAGGTACCCGACGCCTGGAAGTGAGTAGCAACTAAAGTCTTGCCCTAAAGGGCATAGCTTTAACTAGCGTGCTTAAAAAGTAAAACGGCTCCTGAGCGGCTTTCTGCGGATTTGGAATGTACCGTGGACTCTGCGAGTCCACGGTACATATTCACAACTCTTGAAACCATTTCACCATCAACCTCATGGACCAGCGCATCATCAATCTTTTCGACGAGTACACCCACGTTCCGCTCACCCGCAAGGAGTTTATGGAACGGCTGATAAAGCTGGCCGGCGGCACGGCGCTGGCCCTCACGGCGCTATCGGTGCTGGAACCGGGCTATGCGGCGGCCGCCACCATTGCGCCCGGAGCCGATGATTTGGAAGCCGAGGAAGTGGCCTGGATTGGCGATGGCAGCCCCGTGCGCGGCTATCTGGTACACCCAAAGGGCCGGAAGATGCGCGGCGCGGTCGTTGTCATTCACGAAAACCGGGGGCTGACACCGCACATTAAGGACGTGACGCGGCGCGTGGCCCAGGCCGGCTACCTGGCGCTGGGCGTGGATGCGCTCTCACCCTTGGGCGGTACGCCGGCCGATGAGGATAAGGGCCGCGAGCTCATCGGCCAGCTCGACCCGGTGAAAAACCTCAATAACTATCTCAGGGCGCTGGAATACCTGCGCGCCCGGCCCGACTGCAACGGCCGCACCGGCGCGGTGGGCTTTTGCTGGGGCGGCGGCCTGGCCAACCAGCTGGCCGTGCACGACCCCAGGCTGAACGCCGCCGTGGCCTACTACGGCCAGCAGCCCAAGCCCGAGGACGTGCCCCCGATAAAAGCGGCCCTGATGCTGCACTACGGCGGCCTCGACCAGCGCATCAACGCTGGCATTCCGGCCTACGAAGCGGCGCTGAAAGCGGCCGGCACCAAGTATGAGCTCTACGTGTACGAAGGTGTGAACCACGCCTTCAACAACGACACTTCGCCCGCCCGCTACAATGCGGAGGCAGCCAGGCTGGCCTGGGACCGCACGCTGCGGTTATTCAAGGAAAAAGTGGGGTAGCCGGGCAACGGCGTAGCAATTTGCGGCATCTTTGTGGTGTCCATCCGCTATCCATGTCGCTCCGGAAACTATCCATTCTGCTGCTGTTGCGCGCCGGCGGGGCGCGGGCCCAAAGCCAGTCTCCGCCCACGCCCGACCCTGACTATGAGCAGGTAAGCGTGCCGGCACCGCGCACCGTGTCGCTGATTGTGGACGCGGCCAGCATATTGTTTTCGCGCAACGAGGATGAGAACAAGGTAAAGGCGCTGGTGGACCGCCGCCGTGAGCGGTCGCAAAAAGGCGACTAGAGCCTTCGTTTCACGATTGCGAAGAATAAGCTGACCCGCACGCTGGGGCTGGCGGAGTAGATAAGCTGTCATTCCGAGGCGGGAGAAATGACAATTTCGACCTGTTCAAAAGGTATTTAAGTCCGGGAAGTGGGCGGTCTGGTCGGGGTTTCCGGCCCGTCCGTCCACCTTTTTATTTCCGGGCGGGATGTGGTCGATGGTTTGCAAATACCCTGACAGGATGAGTCGATTCCCACATTCAGGAGCCCGCTGCCTGCAGCAGCCGAGCCCAGCGCTTCCCCACCATTTCTCCCTTGCATTTCCTTCAGAAACCATGAAAGCTTCCTTGTTCTCCATTATCACCGCCGCTGCCCTCTTCACCTCAACGGCCTCGTTTGCCGCTGCCGGCCCATTCGACCACTGCTACGATGACCGCAACAGCCGGGATTTTAACTACGGCTACGACCCCAACCACCGCGTAACCGACTATGAGCGCGCCCGTTGGGAAGCTGCTCACCGCGACAACAAAGGTGACCGCCGCGACGCCAAAAACGACATCCGCGAGGCTAAAGCTGATTTGCGCAAGGCCAAAGGCGACCTCCGCGACGCCCGCCACGATGCCAAGGACGACCGCAACAGCAACTATTTCAACTACGGCTACGACCGCAACCACCGCGTATCGCCCCAGGAGCGGGCCCGTTGGAAAGCCGCCCACCGCTACGACGGCCGCCGCTAAACTTTAGCCAGTAACTGCCGTCTAAAAAGTCCCGTTCGGCCCTTGGGAACGGGACTTTTCGCGCCACCTCTTTGCCACCACCCGTTTTTTTCTAATTCTCCCCCAACCCAATCCATGAAAAAGTTTCTGTTTCCCCTGCTGGCTGCTTTCGCCCTCACCGTTGGCACTGCTGCCGCCCAAACCACCACCCCCAACGATGCCGGCGCCATGCAGGGCCGGGGCCGCCAGCAAGGCTCGCCCGATGAAATGGCCAAGCGCCAGGCCGACCGGATGACCAAAGAGCTCGGCCTTAATACTGACCAGACGGGCAAAGTGCAGCAGATTATGCTGGCGCGCGGCCAGGAAATGCAGACCATGCGCGGCCAGGACCGCGATGCCGGCAACCGCGACCAGATGCGCGAGCAAATGCAGGCCGGCCGCGCCAAGTACGACGCTCAATTCAAGGAAGTGCTGACCGCCGAGCAGTACACCAAGTACACCACCATGCAGGCCGACCGCATGAACCGCGGCGGCGGCCCTGGAATGGGCGGGTCGGACGTTAAAAAGATGAAAGCCAAATCGGCCGACGGTGACAAAATCAAAGTAAAAACCGACAAATAGAGCGGCTTCGGCAGCTGAAAACGCAACAACGCCCCGGCCAGCTGGCCAGGGCGTTGTTGCGTTTTGGTGCATTGCGTCCCGTGGGGCGGCCGGGGCCGGAGTCCTGAAAAGCAAAAGGCTACTCCTGATGCAGGAGTAGCCTTTTCATTATTCGTTTTTGGGGAAGCTCCAATGCTACAGCGTGCGGTGAGCCCGGCCACCCCGAGCCACGCGTGGTGCCGAGCTATGCCGCTTGGCCGCCTTGGAGCGGTGCTTGAACAGGCCAAAGAAGCCTCTTTTTTGGTTGCTGTGGCCGCGATAGTAGCGGTATACCGGCACGTAGTTGCCAGCTGTGGGCTTGCGCCGATGGATGGGTCGCGACGTGGCTGCCGTGGCCGGCGCAGCGTAGGATTCGGAGGCTAAAAAGCCCAACATGCAGAAAAATAACAGAGCGGTACGCAGCATAAAAAAGGTGGTAATGGTGGTACGTGCACATGGCGTTTTGCGCCAGCGTGTAGCGGCTTGCTACTGAAACACTAACTCCGAAAACGGAAGAATTATTGCCGGCGTTGTCCTTTTTATCGACCACTGCTTTCTTACAATCGACGAAACAGGTACCTGAATAGTTGAAAATGAGTGGCTAACCACACGTATTATTTTTCCTCATTTCAAATATTAATTATCAGTTAACTACTGATTAGCGATTCTTAAGCACTAACAATTAGCACTCATTTAATTATTTATTTAATATTCAGCGCTTTATATTTCATGGCAATCCTGCCCTTGCTGGCCTTGCTGGCGCGAGATTAGCGCAGCGTAACTCGTGACTTGCCATAACGGGTAGGCGGAGCCTCTCCTGCCGCGCCAGCGGCAAGGGAGGTTTGGATAATCTGCGCTGGCGTAAATCGTTCTGCTGTGAGGCACAGCCTCACCCAAATCATGGACTCGGACTATATCTACGTCATGAAAAACGGTACCTAGTAGAAAGCAGCATCCACGACGAGCTCTATACCAAAGGAGCTTTTCACCAGATGATGAAACGCCAGCTGGACTTCCGCTGCTGACGCGCATCTGCGACGCGTGCCGACGGGGTTCGAGCCTATGGCTCGGGTTAGAAAGACTTGCATTACAGCGGTTTCCAAATCACTGTACATGATATCCGCAATGGTCAAACCAGTTCTTGGCATCCTGTTCGGTTATCCACTCGGCGGCGGTCCGGATGGCTTCCTCCAGCAAGTCGCGGGTTCGGGCCTTCGTGGTGCGCAACCAGGTCTTGAGTTTGCTAAAAGCGAGTTCAATGGGGTTAAAGTCCGGCGAATAAGGCGGCAGGTAGCGCAGCCGAGCCCCGTACTTTTTCACGATTTCGTCCAAGCCTTCCACCTTGTGTACCGACAGATTATCGAGTACTACTACGTCGCCCGGCCGCAGGCTGGGGCCGAGCACCTGGTCGAGGTAGGCGGCAAACACGTCGCCATTAACGGCCCCGTTGACGCTCAACAAGGCGCCGAGCCCGTCCGGGGTCAGGGCGGCGATGAGCGTCACGTTCGGGCCGCCGTGCAACGGCACGGCCTGGTCCAGGCGCTGGCCGGCTGGGGCCCGGCCGTAACGGCGGCAGTAGGTGAGGTTGGTGCTCGTCTCGTCCACGAACACGAAACGGCGCACATCTTCTTCTTGAATGGCTTCTAAAAATAAGCGGCGCATGGCCACGACGCGTTCGGTGTCACGCTCGGCGGCGTGGACGCTTTTTTTTTGCGCCCCCAGCCCAGGCGCTCCACCGCCCGCCACGTACTCGTGCGGCTCAGGGCCGGACCGTCGGCGGCGAGCAGGGCCGTGGCCAGTTCGGCCAGGGTCGCGTCGGGCTGCGCCACCAGACAGGCCCGCAACAGGTCCTGGCCCGCCGGGTCCAGGCGCGGCAGCGGACCGCCGTTCGCGGGCAGGGCCGCCAGCGAACCGCTCGTGCGCTGCCGACGCAAAAGCTTGTCCACGAAGGAGATGGAGACGCTAAATTGCGCCGCCACCTGATAAATCCGGGCCTGCGGTGCGGCACATGCCGCCGCTACCCGTTCCCGCAAATCAATCGAATATGCTTTCATAACGCAAGGTGCATCAGATTCTGTACACTAAATTGGAAACCGCTCTAGTGATTACCGACCGGCTCAATACCCGAGCCGCAGGCTCGAAGCCCGTCGGCACGCGTCGCAGATGCGCGCCAGCAGCGGGCAGCGGCCCAGGCCCGTTCTTTGCGGCTGCATGGACATCCTTACCGTCACCAACCTCAGCCTCACCGAAAACGGCTTTACCGCGCTCCAGCCCATCAGCTTCAGCCAAAAGCTAGGGCAAAAGCTGGCGCTGGCCGGCGAAAGCGGAGCCGGCAAAAGCACGCTACTGCAACTGGTGGCCGGCCTTATTCAGCCCACTACTGGCACGGTGCACGCTAACGGCAGCCGGGTGCGCGGGCCGCAGGATGTACTGGTGCCCGGCCACCCCGGCGTAGCCTACCTCTCCCAAAAATCCGATTTGCCGCAATTTCTGCGCGTGGAGCAGGTGCTGCGCTATGCCAACAAGCGCCCCGAAGCTGAGGCGCAGGCCGTGTACGAGCTGTGCCGCATCGCCCACCTGATGCTACGCCGCACCGACCAGCTCTCCGGCGGCGAGCAGCAGCGGGTGGCGCTGGCACGGCTGCTGCTAGGTGCGCCGCGCCTGCTGCTGCTCGATGAGCCGTTCTCGAACCTCGACCGGACGCACAAGCGCCTTTTGCAGAGCATTATCGAGGAATTGGGCACGCGCCTGGGCATCACCTGCCTGCTGGTATCGCACGACGCGGCCGACGTGCTGGGATGGGCCGATGAGATTCTGGTGCTGCACCGGGGGCGACTGGTGCAGCAGGGCACCCCCCGGCAACTCTACCGCCAGCCGGTAGACGAGGCCACGGCGGCCCTGTTTGGCGACTACAACCTGGTGCGCGGCGCGGCCCGGCGGGCGCTGCTGCCGGGGCGGCGCTTCAAAAAAGATACGGCCCTGCTGGTGCGACCCGAGCAGCTACAGCTGCGGCCAGTGGGCAGCGGCGGGGCCCGGGGCACGGTGCAGGCCGTGCGGTTTTTGGGCAGCTACTCGGAAGTGGAATTAACTATTGCAGACCAGCTTGTGCGCGTACGCGTAGCCGCGACTACCCTCCAGCCACGCGATGAAACCAACATTACGATAATGGCGGAGGCGGGCTGGAGTATCCCGCTAACCCCGCCCGGCGCACAGGTCACAATTTGAGCTTGACTTTACCAGGCGCAGCCTTTCCCGATTTCACCGGCTGGTCGGCAAACGCTCCGGGGCGGGCGGCCTGTACTTGCTCGGCGGCTACGCGCTGTAGGAAAACGGCCTCGGTCGGGCTGATGCCAAGCGCCACGGCCGCCTGCTCGGCGGCGCCGAGGGCGCGGGGGTCGCGGCCGGTTATTTCGCCGAACAGCACGCAGGCCGTGAGGTAGGCCCCCCAATTGCTGGGGTGGTAGTGGTCTTCGGCCCAGAGGTCGATTTTGCCGGGCTCGGGGGCGTAGGGGTTGCGCTGGGCCAGGCCGATTTGCACGGCGCGCAGCCAGGCATCGCCGGCCGGCGCAATGCTTTTGAAGCCCGGGTTCTGCGCCAGCAAACCGTAGTAGGCCGCGTGCAGCTCGCGGGCCATCGAGTCGATGGGAAGGCCGCTGAAGGGCGTGCCGGCTGGGTAGCAGAGGTCGGCGCGGGGCCAAGTCTGGAAGAGGAATACGCTGGCGGCGGGGTTGGCGGCGTGCACGGCCTGCTCCAGCCGGGTAGCGTAGTCGCGGAACAGCTCGGGGTGGCCGCCGTGGCGCGGGGGCAGCACCCATTGGCTGTGCTCCTGTAGCACCACAGTGTGCCAGCGCGGCTGCTGAATGATGGGCAGGGCGTGCTCGTAGTGATATTGTAGCGGCCGGGCATTGATTTCCTCGAAGTGGACTTCGTATTTCAGGCCGGCTTCTTCGGTGAATTTCTGGAAGATGCCGGGAATACCGCCCCATACCACGGGCTCGCCGGTGGTGGTTTCACAACGGGGGTGGGTAGCGGGCAGGCCGTAGTTCTCGTCGGTTACGTGGGCGGCGTTGTAAGCCAGTACGGGCTGGTATTTGCCGTGAAAAAAGCTATTACCGACGAATAGAATGGTATTGACGGGTGCCGGTGCGGCCGGAGTATGAACGGGCCGCCCTTGCGCCCCAGCGGGGGCTGGCATACCCGGGAGCAGGCCCACCAAGGCCACTACCAAGAGCTTACGTAGCGTTTGATTCACAGAGATAGAAGTAAGTAGCAAAGACAACATGCGGCGGCTTGCTCCGAGATGCCAGTCACCGTCCTTTCCTGATGGGTCAGGAATTTGGGCATGCAAGAAACAATTTTTTCAGCAAACCGCCGCAATTTTTTAATTAAATCATTGTATTACAATAGCTTTTGCACCCAACGCAGCGGCAGCCATTTCATGGCGCGGGCCATCAGGGCCCAGGGCCAGCCGGGCACAAAGGCCTGCACCGGCTCGCGCTCAATGGCTTTCACGAGGGCCCGGCAGCCGGTTTCGGTGTCCACCATGTAGGGTGTGCTTTTCACCTTGGCGTTGATTTCGGAGCGGATATAGCCGGGGTACATAATGCTGACCTTGATGGGCGAGTTCAGCAAATCGGCCCGAATTCCCTCGGTGAGGGCCGAGAGGCCGGCCTTGGTAGCGGCGTAAGTCGTCTGGGCGCGGGGCATGCCGCGCATGGCCGCCACCGACGAAATAGTGACCAAGTGCCCCGCGTTCTGGGCCCGAAAAATCTCCAGCGCCGCCTCGCACTGCGCCAGCGCGGCCACGAAGTTGGTCTGGGCCGTTTGCAGGTTGGCGTGGAAGTAGCCGGTACCCAGCGAGGCGCCCTTGCCCATGCCGGCATTCACAATGATGCGGTCGATGGTGCCTAGGTCGGCCTGGAAGGCGCGGAAGACTTCAAAAACCTGGTCGTGGTTGTTCACATCGAGAGCACGCACGAAGATTTTTATGGTCGGATGTGCGGCTTCCAGCTCAGCTTTCAGGGCGTCGAGGCGGTCGGTGCGGCGGGCGCAGAGGGCGAGGTTGCGGCCCATGCGGGCGTATTCGCGGGCCATGCCTTCGCCCAGGCCCGAGCTGGCCCCGGTGATGAGGATGTTGTGGCGGGTGGTGGTCATGTTTTAGGGTGGGAATGAAGATGTGTATTGAACGTCATGTCGAGCGCAGCCGAGACATCTCGCGTGTGGTAGTAATCCAATCGTTGCCACGTCATTGATTTGTGAGAGCACGCGAGATGTCTCGGCTGCGCTCGACATGACGCCCTTTTGGTATCGCTATCTACTCCCACGCATCGCCCGCCGGCAGCGCCAGTGCAGGTAATGCACGAAAATCCAGAAGTTTTTAAATGCCGGATTGCGGGTCTGCTTGTGGTGGTAGCGGTAGTAAATCTGCTGGGCGATGGCCGAGAGCCGAAACAGCCCATACACTTCATAAAAAGCCCAGTTCTCGGGCTGAAAACCGGTTTTCTCGCAGTAGTAGGCCACCACTTCCTGGCGGGTGAGCATGCCGGGCAGGTGCGTGGGCTGGCGGCGGGTGGCCTGGGCCAGGAAATCGTCGTCGGCCTGAACCCAGTAGGCCAGCAGGTTGCCCAGGTCCATGAGGGGGTCGCCGAGAGTGGCCAGCTCCCAATCCAGAATACCCAGAATACGCGTGGGGTCGTCGGCATCAAGCACCACGTTGTCGAACCGAAAATCGTTGTGCGTGATGCAGATGCGCTCCTGCGTTGGCTGGTGCGTCTCCAGCCACTGCATGATACGTTGGCCGCTGGGCACATTCCAGGTGCGGGCCTGGGTGTAGCGCTTGCTCCAGCCCGAAATCTGGCGCTGGGTGTAGCCGGTGCCGCTGCTCAGCCCCGCCAGGCCGGCCGCCTTATAATCCACCTGGTGCAGCTCAATCAGCGCATCGAGCACGTTCAGACACAATTGACGCACGGTGGCGGGTGGCAGCTCGAGCCCCCGCGGCAGGTTCTTGCGCGGGATGATGCCGGCCACGCGCTCCATCACATAGAAATCGACGCCGATAATGCTGGTGTCCTCGCAGTAAGCCACCATTGCGGGTACGTAGCCGAAAACAGGTTTCAGGGCCTTTTGCACGCGGTATTCGCGGCCCATGTCGTGGGCCGATTTGGCCTTGGTTCCGGCTGGTGGGCGGCGCAGGATAAGGTCGGCGTTGTCGTATTCGAGGCGGTAGGTCCAGTTCGATGCCCCGCCGGCGTACTGCGTCACGCGCGGCAGCCCGCGCAGGTCGGGGCGCTGCTGCTTCAGCCAGCCATCGACGGCGGTGGCGTCCAGCTCCTCGCCGGGGCGCAGTGGGCCAGCGGTATCGAGGAGGCGGGCGGCGGGATTAGGAGTCATAAAGTCAGGAAAAGATGGAACGTCAAACTCCCCTCCTTACCAAGGAGGGGATGTTTCCGCTGCGCGGAAACAGGGGTGGTTGTGGGCGTTGAACTGTCAGCCGGGGCTTCGTTCAGTTGTCGTTCAACGAGTTCAACCACCCCAATTTCAGCTTCACTCACTCCCGCTTCGCCTTATACTTCGCCAGCTCCACCCGGGCCACCATGGTGCGGTGCACCTCATCGGGCCCGTCGGCCAGGCGCAGGGCGCGGGCCACGGTGAAGAGGGCCGTCAGCGGCACGTCGTGCGACACGCCCGCGCCGCCGTGCATCTGGATGGCCTCGTCTACCACGCGTTGGAGCACATTGGGGGCCACTACTTTAATGGCCGAAATCTCGCTCATGGCCGCTTTCACGCCCTGATTGTCAATTTTCCAGGCGGCAAAAAGAGTCAATAGCCGGGCCTGGTCGATAGCCATGCGCAGGTCGGCCACGCGCTCCAGGTTGCCGCCCAGGTGCAGCAGCGGCTTGCCGAAAGCCGTGCGCGAGAGGCCCCGTTTTATCAGCAGTTCCAGCGCCCGCTCGGCCGCCCCGATGCAGCGCATGCAGTGGTGAATGCGGCCCGGCCCAAGGCGGCCCTGCGCGATGGCGAAGCCCTCGCCCAGGCCGCGCAGCAGGTTGGCGCGGGGCACGCGCACATTCTCAAACCACACTTCGCCGTGGCCATAGGGCGCGTCGTAGTCGCTGAAGGCGGGCAGCATGCGCCGGATGTTCACGCCGGGCGTATCGAGCGGCACCAGCACCATGCTGTGGCGGACGTGGGGCGCGGCTTCGGGGTTTGAGAGGCCCATGAAAATGGCCAGCTTCGCATCGGGGTGGCCCAGGCCAGTGGCCCACCACTTGCGGCCATTGAGCACCAGCTCGTCGCCCTCGGCCCCGATGGTGGCCTGCATGTTGGTGGCGTCGGACGAGGCCACGTCGGGCTCGGTCATGCAGAACACGGAGCGGATTTTGCCGGCCAGCAGCGGCGCAAGCCACTCGGCTTTCTGCGCCTCGCTGCCGAAGTAGTGCAGCACCTCCATGTTGCCGGTATCGGGCGCGTTGCAGTTGAACACGGTGGGCGCGAGGAAGCTGCGGCCGGTTTCTTCGGCAATGGGCGCGTACTCGAGGGTGCTGAGGCCGGCTCCGTGCGCGGCATCGGGCAGGAACAGATTCCAGAGGCCGGCGGCCTTGGCTTTCGTTTTCAGCTCTTCGATGACGGGCAGCACCCGCCAGCTTTGCCAGTCGGGGCCGGGGTTGGCGGCGAGGTTATCGTGGTGGTACTGCTCTTCGATGGGCGCGATGTGCTCGGCCATGAAGTCCTGCACGCGGGCGAGGTAGTCCTGGGTTTTAGGGCTAGGGGCGAAATCCATAGTGTAGCGTGGACTTTTAGTCCGCGAGTAAAGGGTTACGGAATGAGTCGCGGACTAAAAGTCCGCGCTACATCACGAAATCACGCCGCTGTCAATCACCAGCTGGGTGCCGTTGGTATAGCTCGAATCATCCGAAGCCAGGTAGATGAAGGCTTTGGCTACTTCCTCAGCCCGCCCGAGGCGCCTCATGGGGCTGGCCGAAATCATCTGGTTGCGCAACTCCTCGGGGACTTCCTTAATGAGCGGCGTATCGATATAGTACGGGCAGAGGGCATTCACGCGCACGTTGCGGCGGGCAAATTCCTGAGCCGCCACGCGGGTGAGGCCCAGCACGCCGTGCTTCGAAGCCACGTAGGCGCTCAGGCCCGGCGCGCCCTTGAGGCCGGCCAGCGAAGACATGTTCACAATAACGCCGCCGCCCTGCGCCATGAATTGCGCCAGCTCGTACTTCATGCAGGTGAACACACCGGTCAGGTTCACGTTGATGATGCGCTGAAACGATTCCTCACTAGTTTCGAGAAAACTGAAGAACCCCTCGCCGATGCCCGCGTTGTTCAGCGCCACATCGAGCCGGCCGAATGTCGCTACCGTGGCGGCAATGGCCTGCTGAATGTTGGCCGAATCGGTCACGTCGAGCGGAATAAAAACGGCTTCGGCCCCGGCCGCCTGCACTTCAGCCAGCGCGGCGGCGTGGTCGGAGCCGGGCAGGTCGGCGATGACGAGTTTCGCGCCTTCTTCAGCGGCGGCCACAGCAGCGGCGCGGCCAAGGCCCGAGGAGCCGCCGGTGATGAAGACAACCTTGTTTTCGAGTTTTTTCATGGAATGCGAAATAAATCGTTTGTCATCCTGAGCGCAGCGAAGGACCTTATCACGATTGAATGAGTACCACTCAGCCGTGATAAGGTCCTTCGCTGCGCTCAGGATGATAGTTCCGGCCGTATTGACTATCTAAAACCACGCCTCCTGCATGGCCACCGTCACGGCATTGGCCGATTGCAGGCGCTTGGCCAGGCCGGGGGCGCGTACCAGCTCGTATTCGTAGAAATACTGCGCGGCCATGAGCTTGCCGTGGTAGAAATTCTGGTCGTCGGGGTGGGCGGCGGGCAGGGCGGCCTGGGCCACTACTGCCTGCCGCAGCCACTGCCAGGCCACCGTCACCAAGCCGGCCAGCTCCAGGTAGAGGGTGGCATCGGCCAGGAATAGCTCGTGGTCCTGGGCCGCTACGCCCAGCAGATGGCCGGTCACTTGCTGCAAAATGCCCACGTTTTTGGTGAGCTGGACGGCCAGCGGAGCCAACTCGGACACGGCATTGGCGGAGGCAATGGTGGCCTGGATTTCTTCCAGCAGCAGGCCCACGGCCCTGCCGCCGTGCTGGGTAATTTTCCGGCCCAGCAAATCGAGCCCCTGAATACCGGTGGTACCTTCGTGGATGGGGTGAATGCGCGACTCGCGCCAGAACTGCTCCACCGGAAAATCGGTGGTGTAGCCGGCCCCGCCGTGCACCTGGATGGCGGCGCTGGTGCTCAGCACGCCCATTTCCGAGGGGTAGGTTTTGGCGATGGGCATCAGCAAATCGAGCAGCAGCTCGGCTTTTTCCTTCTCTGCGCCATCGCCTACCCGGGCCACATCCATGTAGTAGCTGCACTGTAATAGCAGGCCCAGCGCGCCTTCCATGGTAGCTTTCTGGAAGAGCAGCATGCGCTTCACATCGGCGTGCCGGATGATGGGCACCTGCGGCTGGGCCACGTCACGGTTGGCGATGGGGCGGCCCTGGGGCCGGGCGCGGGCGTATTCGAGGGCCGCGTAGTAGGCGGCCGTGCCGATGGCCGCCGCGCTCACGCCCACGGCCAGCCGAGCCTCGTTCATCATCTGGAACATGTAGCTGAGGCCCTTGTTGGGCTCGCCCACAAGGTAGCCGCGCGTGTCGCCGTCGCCGCCAATCAGGAGGTGGGCAATGGGCGCGCCCTTGCAGCCCAGCTTGTGGTAGATGCCGGCCGTGACCACGTCGTTCGAAACTAATTCGTCGGGTTTTGTGGCCTCGTTGGGCAGCCCGGCCGCCACGCGCTGGCGCGGTACGGCAAAGAGCGAGATGCCCTTGGCCCCCGCTGGTCCGCCTTTAATCTTAGCCAGCATGAGGTGCACCACGTTGTCGCAGGCATCATGGTCGCCGGAGGAAATATAGATTTTCTGCCCCCGAATCCGGTAGTAGCCATCCTCCGTGGGTTCGGCCGAGGTACTGATGTCGGAGAGGGAGCTGCCGGCGTCGGGCTCGGTGAGGGCCATGGTGCCCTGCCAGCGGCCGGCGTACATGTGCGGCGTGAAGGCAGCCGTGAGCTCGGGCGTAGCGAAGCTACGGAGCAGATTGGCCGCGCCCAGTGTGAGGAAGGGCGGCACGCTGGCCGAATAGTTGGTGGCCTGCATGGCAAACACGGCCGCGTTGTACACGGTGCCGGGCAGCTGCTGGCCACCTTCCTCGTACGAAAACAGGGCGTTTATCCAGCCATCCTGGCCGAAGCGGTGCACGATGTTCTTCACGCCGGGATGCACCCGAATGGTGCCATCCACGAGCTGCGGCTCCTGGCGGTCGAGCTCGGTGAGCAGGGGGCGCAGGAGCTGGTCGGCAAACTGGCCGGCGGTATCAAGCACCAGGTCGATGGAGCCGCGGTCGTGGTCCTGAAAGTACGGGAAGCGGTTCAGGCTTTCAACGTGCAATACTTCGTGGAGCTGAAACGCGAGGTCGCGGCGGGAATAGGCTTGCTTGGCCATTAGGACTAAGGAGTTGCGTGGGAAGGGAGCGCGGGTAAAAGTACCCAGTTCCGGCAGCGGCCCCAATGACCTAGGTTAAGAAATGCGCAATCCCCAGGCTGCCGCTGGCGTGCGTCTGCGACGCGTGCCGACTGGGTGCGAGCCTGCGGCTCGGGTACAGAGCCGGCAGAACAGCGTAATTGCGAGTCGTTCGCAGCACGAGTCACAGACCCGAGTCCAGCCGGCACGCGTCGCAGACGCGCGCCAACCAATACCCAGTCCTAAGCCAAGGCCACCCTCACAGCTGCGCCCGCATGCGGCTCAGGCTTTCCGGCTTCACACCCAGGTACGTAGCAATATGCCGCTGCGGCACCTGCTGAATCAGCTCGGGGTTCTGGCGCATCAGGGCGAGGTAGCGGGTGCGCAGGTCGTCCATCTGGAAGGCCCGGAGGCGCTCAGTGAGGCCACACACCAGGTTTTCGTTGATGCGGCGGCCCAGGCGCTCGATGGGCGGCACCCGGCGGAACAGGCGGTTGAGGTCGGGAATGAGGATTTCGTGGGCCTGCACGTCGGTCAGGCATTCGAAATACAGCTCGGTGGGTACCTGAGCCACAATGCTCAGGGTATCGAAACAGAAGGAATCGGCCCCATAGAAGGCGCTGGTGATGTCTTCGCCGCGCACAAGGCGGTAGGCACGGGCCAGCCCGGTTTCGATGAAATAGAGCCGGTCGGGCGGCGGACCGGGGTGGAACAGCTCGGTGCCTTTACGGAAAGTGCAGGGTTGGATAAGCGTCATGGTTTGTTCCAGCTCGGCATCGGTGAGGTGGGCGTGCTGGTGCAGGTAGGCGCGCATGAGCAGAGGAAACGGGCGGAATACGCAAAAAAACGGGCAAATACGGCTGGTCGGGCCGCTTCTTTGCGAAAAGTACGCCGCCTGGGCAGCAACTTTGTCCATCGGCCCGTTTCTGGGGCTCACGCTTGTCAACTGCTTGCGGCCGTGCCGGCTGCTCCGCCATGAATCTTTTCGTTTATTCGCCCCTCAGCCCCTCCGCCCGCGCTTACCTGCACCAGCAGCTTCCGGCCGAGGTCAACGTCACGTTCTGCCACGACGTAGCCCCCGAAGACCAGTTTCCCGCCTTCCAGGAGGCCGAGGTGCTGCTCGGCAACCCGCCGCCCGTGTGGCTAGCGGCTGGCACCTCGCCTCTGCTGCGCTTCTGGCAAATTGACTCGGCCGGCTTCGAACGCTACCGCCACCTGCACCTGAATGTGCCAGTAGCGAATATGGGCGACTTTTTCGCCTGGCCCTGCGCCGAAACCATGGTAGGTGGCCTGTTGGCCCTCTACCGCCACCTGGGCGAGCTGGCCGTGCTGCAAGCCGAGAAAAAATGGGTGGGCGGGGCCTACGTGCGCAACCGCTCGGGCCTGCTGCGCGGCAAGCGCGTGGTGGTGCTGGGCGCCGGGGCTATTGCCCTGGCCGTGCAGCAGCAACTCAGCGGTTTCGAGTGCCCTGTGCAGCTGCTGGCCCGCACCCACCCCAAGGCGCAGCTTCGCTCCAAAGAAGACCTGAAAGCCGCCCTGCCCGAAACCGACATCGTGATAAATACTCTGCCGGGCAGCGCCGAGGGCTTTTTCTCGGCCGAGCTGCTGGATGCCATGCGCCCGGGCAGCATCTACGCCAGTGTGGGCCGTGGCAACACCACCGACGAGCCCGCCCTCATCAAGCTGCTGCAAGCCGGCTACCTCGGCGGGGCCGTGCTCGACGTGACCGCCGTGGAGCCCCTGCCCGCCGACAATCCGCTCTGGGCCCTGCCCAACGTGCTACTTACCCAGCACACCGGTGGCGGCCAGCACCACGAGGACGAAAGCAAAGTCGATGTGCTGCTGCGCAACCTGGAGCGCCTGCGCCACGGCCAGCCACTGGAGAATCTGGTGGATTTGAGCCGGGGGTATTGAGTAGACTTGTTTCCGAATAAGAAGTAGTCAAAGATTTTAGCCGATTGTGACGCCTGAATGGTCTTTTTGGTTTAGCCAAGCCCGTATCCTTGGATTCTTTGAGCAGCCCCCGTTTCTGGTGCCAAATACGGCTTGGAAAATCACCGTTCTCTTAATTGAGGAACAAGTCTAGTGACTAACAGAACGTCATGCTGAGCGCAGCCGAAGCATCTCGCGTGCTACCACTAATCATTTCGGACAGATTACTACCTGATGTTACGCACGGAGTAGGGCGAGTTGCTGGTACATGGCTTTGAGACCGACGGTATAGAGCTGTGCTTTAAGGCGAAAATGGCCGATGCCGCATTTGAGCTTGAGGACTTCGAGTTTGGTGTAGGCCAGCACGGCAGCGAAGAAATGGGTGGCCTGCGTGGCCAGGGTTTTGGTGGGCGCCTTGCCCATCGAGGCATTCTGTTTGAGCGACTTGTGATACTCTTCCACACAAAAAGCTTGATGCGCTTTTCCACCGTCCCTGGTAAATCGTGGTCAGTTGGGCTTGGTCCAGGTCGGTATCGCTGCTGACCACATACAATGTACCCTGGCTACCGTCTTGGTTTGTAAAGACTTGCCTGGTTACGAGCACCGCCTCTTGCACGGACCGCAAATAGACGCGCAGGGGTTGCGTATCGGGAAACACCAGCGTCTGCACGGCCTGGAACCGACCTTGCGCACGGTCGGCTTCGCTCAGGGCGACGGTGCGGCTGCTTTCGAGGGCAAAAACGAAATGATGGCCCAAGGCCCGCACCAGACACATGTTCTCGGCCGAGGCGTACCAGGAATCGGCCAGCAGGTAGCGGTAGGCCACCTGCGGCTGCGCCACGCGCAGCATCTGCTGCAGGTACTCGTTTTTGGTGAACGGGCTCTGGTAGCTGGTCTGCTGGGTCTTGGGATGGTAGACGGGCACGGGTTTGCGCACGAGTTCGACGGCGATGGACAGGGCCAACTCGCCGGCCTGATAGAGCAGGGTGACGAAATTCAGACCCTTGACGTAGCGCTGCTGGCTGTGGTCCCAATGACTGCAAATCAACTCATTGGCATCGGCATGCGCCTTTTCCAGCACCGAATCGTCGACGATGAGCACGGCGAACTCGCCGGCCGGTCGCCGGGCCTCGGCCTGGCGAATCAGGGGCTTGGCTTGCCGCCAGATGTCGGCCGGGCCGTAGGTTGTAGTACTCCCCAAAAGCTGGACAGGTTAAGCGGGCTAGCTTAGCTCGATTATGACCCCAAAACGCACCCGCCGTCGCTATACGGCCGAGTTCAAAGCGGAGGTGGCGCTAGCCGCCCTCACCGAGCGCCAGCCATTGGCCGAGCTGGCCGCTCACTCCCAATTGGCTACCGCTCAAATCACCCGTTGGAAGCTGCAACTGCGTGAGCAGGCCACCCAGGTTTTCACCGAAGCGCCTGCGGCCGGCACGCCCTTACCCGACGTCGAGCCCCTCTACGCGGCCATCGGTCGGTTGCAAATGGAAAACGCGCTGCTAAAAAAAACGCTACCCCGATGAGCTCGGCCCAACAACGGGTCCTGGTTCAGGCCTCGGACCCGGCCGGTAGCTCGGTCGCCGCTCGCTGCCAGGCCCTAGGCCTGGCCCGCAGCAGCTTCTACTACCAGCCCTGCGGAGAAAGTGCCTACAACCTGGAGCTCATGCGCCTGCTCGATGAGGAGTTTACCGACCACAACTTCAAAGGAGTGCTCGGCCTGCGCGACCACCTGCGCCTGGCCGGCCACGCCGTCAATGCCAAGCGCGTGCGCCGCCTCGTGCGCCTGATGGGCCACGAGCCGATTTATCCCAAACCGCGCTTGTCCATTCCTGGTCAAGGTGTTACGCCCTACCAGTACCTACTAGACTTGTTGCGTAATGTTTGTGCTCAAAATCAGCCTATTACAGGCATGAAATCGCGCTAATTTTATTGGCAATGTGGCTTAGACGTTCTCTTTTCAATTTTTGTCGGTTTTTATTTTTGACATAATTAATTGATTATCAAGGCTTTTTGCTTCGCAACAACTCTACTGCGGGACCGCCCGGCCACCGCCCCGAAGGAGGTATGGAGTACCGACATCACGTACGTGCCCATGGCCAAGGGCTTTCTCTATCTGGCCGCCGTGCTCGACTGGCACTCGCGCTACGTGCTCAGCTGGCAGCTCTCCAACTCGCTCGACGTGGGCTTTTGCCTGCAAGCCCTGGCCGATGCGTTGCGCCATGCTCCGGCTCCCTACATCTTCAACTCCGACCAGGGCAGCCGGTTCACCAGCCTCGCCTACGAACAAGCTTTGCTGGACGCCGGCTGCCGCATCAGCCGCGACGGCCGCGGCCGCGCCACCGACAATGCCTTCATCAAACGCCTCTGGCGCACGGTCAAATGGGAACATATCTATCTTATCCCGGCCGATGACGGCCAGCACCTGCACCAGCAATTAACCGCGTACTTTGCCTACTACAATCATCGCCGACCCCATCAAAGTCTCGGGGGCCAAACGCCCGCCCACGTCTACCAAACCAACACAACATTCAATCATAACAATATTACTTAACAAACCCCGCTAAACTGTCCAGTTTTTGGGGAGTAGTACACGCTACTGGGTGGCCTTTGAGAAAGGGGCGTGGCTGCTGCGCCTCGTTCTTGGCCAGGCTCACGAACAGTACGTCCGGGCGCTGGCGGTAGCGCTCTACCAGCGCGTTGGTGGCCGGCATCTCGTCGACGCAGGCCACGCAGTTGGTGTACCAGCACTTGAGCACCAGAATTTTGCCCCGCGTGCTGGTGGGGATGTACGCCCCGCCGTTCAGGTCCCGCCACGCAAACGCGGGCAGCGCCTGGCCTTCCCGCGCGTCATTGCGCAGCGCCTCTTCGGCCAGTTGCTTGCTCGTGGACCGAATCGCCGGGTCGGGGCTCCCAGGGTAGGCACACAGCTGGTACACCGGCTCCCCGCGGGCCGTGCCGGTGCGCAGGGCCAGGACCCGGCCGGTGGCCAGCTGCCGCAGAAAGTCCGGCTTGGGCACCGGCCGGCCGTCGACGTCCCGGGGCTGATAGTCGCGGGCCAGCAACACGTAGGCGTACGTGTTGCGCCACCACGTGTCGAAGTCCTTCGTCAGGGCCTCGACCTGGGCCGCCAACGCGCCCGGCGGGAGCGGGCGTTCCGCTGGGGAGCAACCGGGGACCAGCCCGGCCAGGAGCAGCGCGGCGGCGAGGAGCAGGTGTTTCATACCCTAAACTAGCGGGAAAAATCCCCGCCCCGCCCCCGGACCGCTCCGCCAACCGGATGCCAACAGGTGTGCGACGGTGCATCTTCGGTTCAGCCAAAGGGTGGTAGTTCAGACGTGTTCCAATCAGCAAAACGAGTACTTGATTTAGGTCCTACGGTATATTGCTCTGCCTGCCAGTCAACCTGGCGTGCCCTGACCTCGTGGGGCCGTAGCCACCAAGCGCGCCAGTGCGTGACGCAGAAACCGACTGCCGGGCCGTTCTATGAGCACGTGCACGAACAGCGCAAGCAACCCCACGCCCACAAAAAAGGTGGCGAGCAACCAGTGCTTGTCCACAGTGCCGCCGAAGCGTTGTAGCACCACGTACCCCATTTTTTGGTGAAACAAATACAGGGGGTAGGAAAGCGCCCCGAACCAGGCGAACCCAGGAGCGTACCCTAGGTTAACTTTGCGGTGGACAATGAGCAGCATTGCCCCAAAGAAGAACGTGACTACTGCCACCACCACGGAAGGGTGAAACGGTTGGCCGTAGTGGAACTGCAATCCTGCCGTGTAGTGCAGCACCGGGAGCAGTCCTAAAACGTACGCCACGAACAGCAACGAGTAGAGTTTCCAAGACTCGTCCTGTCGGCGCTGAATCAACGACAGCATCATGCCGCCGATGAAAAAGGGGGCATAGCTGGGAAAAAAGAAAGAAGCAAAGGGCCCCGCGTTTACTATCAGCCCTAGGTTTATCAACCCGCAGTAAGCCGACCACACGCTCAGCACGAGCGGCAGGTGATTTAGCCACTGGAAGGCCACGAGCAGCGCCACTAAGAAGTAGAACATGAGTTCATATGTCAGGGTCCAGCACACGCCGTCCAGATTGTGAACGCCCAAAAACTCATGCAGCATTGTCAGGTTGCATAAGAATACCGACCACCGCGCGTCCGCCGCCCACTCGGCCGACCAGCCGACTTCCCCCGCGACGGGCCCAAATAGGCGGACCACTGCAAAGAATAGGGCGCATGCCGCCCAGAAGGCAGGGTATAATCTTGCTACTCGCGCCACAAAAAATTGACCCAATGTCTTGCCGTACACCGACTGGAGGATAACGTACCCGCTGATGAGAAAAAAAAGCTGAACGCCCAAGTAGCCATACCGGAAAATTTTGCCGAGCCATGGGTAATCGACAAGCGTTGAATGAGAGTGGAACCCGTTGTAGGCCAAGTGGTACAACGCCACCGCAAGGGCGGCCAGGAAGCGCAACAAGTCAATTTCATAGTAACGCTGGGGGGTGGAGGAGACAGAAGGGGCCATGCAGGGCAGTAAGGGCAGATGAGCAAAGCAACAGGAAGGCTTTGGGCAGTGCAAGATTAATGGAAGTGACTGACACCTAAACGCCTATTGAATTTCAGGGCCGTACCCTGAGCAAACTAGCAACCTGCGGAAAGTGAAAGCCTCCGTGTTCACTAAACGACTATGGACTGTAAGTCCATAGGTTTGGATTGCGAATGAAATTCGCGGGTTTCGGCTCAAGCCGACTGAAAGACAACCACTGTAAGTGGGCTATTCCAGAATGAAATTCTCGTCCCCATTGGGCTGGTCCTTGTGATGATTCAAATACGCTTCGAGTAGCTCGTCTGTGATGTTACCGACACTCCAGGCCCCGTAGCCAATGCCCCAGAAATGACCGCCCCAATACCGCCGCTTCAACTCGGGAAACTCTTGCAAGAGCAACTTGGCGCTGCGTCCCTTCAAGCGACGCATTAATTCGATCACAGCCAAGGCGGGCGGATACGAGACGTGCAAATGGATATGGTCTTTGCTCACTACCCCTTTCAAGATGCCCACATCCAGCGTGTTACACGTCTGACGCAGCAAGTCCCGGCAGCGCAGTTGCACATCCCCCGTCAGCACCTGGTAGCGATATTTTGTGCTCCACACCAGATGCACTTCCAGCTTGTGAACCGAATGGCTGCCTGTTCGCTGCTTCATCTCACAAAGGTACCCGACGCCTGGAAGTGAGTAGCAACTAAAGTCTTGCCCTAAAGGGCATAGCTTTAACTAGCGTGCTTAAAAAGTAAAACGGTACTGCCGTAAACGCGCTCTGTTCAGTTGAAGGAGCGATTCGTGGAGTTAAGCGTTATTGGAGAAGTAGATATTGACGGTTTTGGCGCCGCAAACACTACTATCTTGATTTCGGGGTATTGCCAAGCAATACGGTTTGCTATCGTACTAAGCTTACCGGTGGCAGGGGGAGCCAGCAATAACACGGGAACTTGGTTGACCAAATTTGAAACCAAGTGTCGGCGCAGCTCCGCAAAACTAATTGAGAGGGTATCTGCGACCAGCGGTGTAGCCATCCAGTTCACATTCGCCACGCCGGGAAATTTTTTCAGCAACGGGTCCGCAGCTTCCGGCGTCCAAACCCAAAGTACATTTGGTACTTTGGCAGCTCGAAAGGTGCTGGCCATGAGCGCCCAGTCCCGACGATAGCGGTCGGGTGACGGCGATTGCAGTAGCGGCCGCAACAGCAACGGCCCCGGAACGACCATTAGTTGACGAACGAGCTGCGGCCAGTAATTAGCGTTTTGCAGTTCCTGGGCACTCACCGTCCACGTAATCATCATAATTTGATGCTTGCTGGCCAGCTTATACACCTGTAGGGGCAATCGGGTAGCTGGGTCGATAGCAGGTAGTGTAAGAGCATTGATGGTCGAGGTTTGGAATGAGTTAAAAGGGAGCCCGATTTTCCATTTGGTTGAAGCTTCGGTATCGGAATCAACAGTTGGCGTGGCTTCCCGTCCTATATGCGTTTCATTGCCGCCGCCATTTAGGAGCCACTCAGGAGGGACCTGCAATAGCCATTGCTGTTGACGATAGGTGAAAAAAAATACAGAGGATACGCCAATCAGGGCTATCAGTAAGCTATACATACTCACGCTGCCTGCCAGCAACCTCCCTAATTTATTTTGTAAGCGGTGCAGCCCCATAGCCATACCCCGAAAGGGAAGCTTGGCCAGTTCCCGCATAAAGTGAAATACTGTTCGGTGCAACCCCATCACCGTAGCAGCCAGTAAAACCCCGGCGCTTGCTACTGATACCACCATCATTGTGATAATATATTGGCTGGTGGCATAGCCGGTGGCATCTACCAGTTGGCTATGTACACAAGCCGCGAGCAGGAGCAACGCAAATAAGATGTTAGGTAGTGCCAGTGCCCATTCGTTGTATTTGCGGCCTACTTTGGGGGTGGGCAGGTAGGGCACCTGTATTCCCAGCACCGCGTACAGGAAACCTAGCGTGTACACCCACCAAGTGCCCACTAGCAAAAAGCCACCTGCTAAGTGCAGGCCCCCTTCGCCGGGCTCGCGCATCCATCGTTGTGCGTAAAAGCGGATAAGTAACGCCATACCCAGCAGCGGAAATGCATGCCGGATTAGCGCATTGAGTGATACCAGCCACGGAAACTGGCTGATTCCGAGTGATACCAACGGAATACTTAGGTCTAGGAGGGCAATTACGCCCGAGAAGAAATAGAGCGGCAGCACTAAATAATGAATACGCTGGGACCAAGTAAAACGCGTAAACAGCTTCGGGTACACCCGAAACAGTAAATCAAAAGCCCCTCGTGACCACTTAAGCTGCTGCGAATAGAAGGCAGCCAGCGAAGCTGGTACCAAGCCCCGGCTCACAATTTCGGGGACATAAACCGAACGCCAGCCCGCCGCATGCAAGCACATAGCTGTATGCATATCTTCGGTGAGTCCGACGGCGTGCCCGCCAATCGAATCAAGCGCCGCACGCCGAAAGGTGCAGTTAGCGCCTATGGCTTGCACGGTGCCATAGCCATTCATCCCCATCATCAGAGGACCATAAAAGTGGTAGGTCTGCTCAGCCGCCGCGCGAGCCACCAGACTTTCGGCTTGGTTGCTGTATGCCTGTACTACCTGTACAAACCCAATACGTTCGTCTTCGAAATAGGGCATTACTTGGTCCAGAAAATCGGTCGTAGGCGCATGGTCTGGGTCTAGCACCACGCACACCTCGCCTGTGGCCTGTTGCAGGGCATGGTTAATGTTGCCTGCTTTAGCATCCGTTTTAACTAGCCTCGTGACATGGATAATACCCAGGCGCAAGCATGCCGCGCGCAGTACCGGGTCATCACCTTCATCGCAGAGGTAGCTGGTGTGCGGATATCGAATGGCCTGCATCGCTTCCAATGTGTGAATAATCATGTCGAGGGGCTCACCTGGGAAAGCAGTTGTCATCACATCTACTCGCCGTACCGGCGGGGTGTAAGCAGGCGGAACCGGCACCCGCACCTGTACATAGTGTGCCCACTCGTGCAGCACCAACAGCAGTTTGAAGCCAATGGACAATGCCAATGGCCAAAACAACAAGGGAAATCCAATCCGTAGGTTGGCGAAGAACCACCACCCGAAATATATCAGGCTAATAATGCCGATGCCCACCAGCCACCTCATGGTCCTGACTCCAGTCGACATTCTAAAATGCAAGCGATACAATAGATTGTGTGAAAATATTGTTAATGAGAACTTAATAAAACATTATTTGGAATGAGGCTCATTATTTTAAATAATGTTTTCGTAGCTATATGCAAAAGCGGCTAATTATATATTTAATTACCCGCATTGATAATGTTTGCAATGTTGCATAGAATTCTGTGCGTTTTAAAATGGCATTAGAATTAAATGTTTAAATTGAAAGTACAAATAATTGTGCAATATTCACTAATATTTCTGTTTAGAAAGGAGCGGCAATGTTTATATAATAAATATTTTATATTTATATAATACAGTAAAAACTGTTGGCTACGGTGTTAAAAATTACTGATTAAATCTGGCTTGGTGCTGGAGTTGGGATATAGTTTGATTGTCTTTGCTTGGACTGATTTAAAGGAAAAAGCATGTTTTATGAAAATGCATTGAGCAGAGATTAAATGGATACAGGTCAAAAAAAACAAGTGAAAATTCTCAAAAGAGGATGGGTGACCTTTCTATTGCTTGTTATACTATCAGCAGAAGGATGCAATACGAAGTCCCCCGAAAATACAACCTGGCTTACGCCATCCACCACCCGCTTACAAGGTGTTATTCCTACCAAGGTAGAACCAACCCAGGGCGGGTTTCGCCTAGTACGTGGCGGAAAGCCATACTATTTGAGGGGTGGGGCGGGCGTTCAGCAAATCGACCGTCTGCGCGAGGCCGGTGGCAATACCCTACGGCTCTGGAGCTCCGATTTTGCGGAACCGTTCATGGACGAGGCGCATCAGGCGGGCCTCAGTGTAATGCTTGGATTGTGGATGGAACCAGAGACTTCCCACTTTACATATTATGACCCTGCCATGGTAGAAGCGCAACTCGGGCGCATTCGCCAGCAGGTGTTACGTTACCGTCATCACCCCGCTCTGCTGATGTGGAACGTGGGAAACGAAGTAGACATTTCTGCTAGAGGGCCACGGCTTTTTAGCGCGCTCGGCCGCATTGCTCACATGATTCATGAACTAGACCCCTATCATCCAGTCACGACAACCCTAGGAGACTTGGACAGCCGAGCCGCCGAGTTACATCACCTGGCTCCAGAAGTCGATATTTTGTCATTTAATATATATGGAAAGCTTCGGATATTACCCACCCTGTTGCGGAACAGTGGCTGGCTTGGCCCCTACATCATTTCTGAATATGGTAACGCGGGCTATTGGGAAGAAGCCGAGACAAAATGGGGGGCACAACTGGAAAAGACTAGTACGGCAAAAGCCGTTTTTGTCAGTAGCCTCTACCGGCAGGTAATCGAGCCTGATAGCAATAAGTGTTTAGGTAGCTACCTTTTTTTCTGGGGTTCTAAGTTTGAATATACTTCCACTTGGTTCAGCTTATTTGAGCCTACTGGCGAAAAAACGGCCTTGGTTGATGAGATGAACTATCTGTGGAGAGGGCAGTATCCTACTAACCGGGCTCCTCTGATAACGGATTTGCAATTGGCGGGGCGACGGGCGAGCGCGAGTATTGAAGCAACGGTCGGGCAGTTATTACCTTCGATAGTTGAGGCGTCAGACCCGGAAGGCGATTCGTTGACCGTACACTGGGAACTACTTCCCGAAGTGGAAAAAACGTTCGATGCCAAGATTATAGCTACTCCACCTGAGTCCGTTGAAAACGCCGTTATAAGCGGGTATGGTTTTGGCGCTCTGATTAAAGCTCCTCAATTACCAGGGCCTTACCGACTATATGTGCGGGTGTTTGACGGCCATGGTAGCGTCGCAACAGCTAATATTCCATTCTGGGTCCGGACGGTTCCACCGACTTTGGTCGGCACGCGCTAATTGGTAGATAGCAGATGAATTTCGAAATAGTTCTGGTAAGACGGTGACAGCCTTTCCTTTATGCCGCCTAGAGCGTGAGGACAATCAAAGATTTATCTATTAGACTTGTTGCGAGCTATTAATCACAGATTTAAGCTGAAATTCCACAAGCCCGCACACACTCCCAGCACGTCATTGTACAGGTTCAAATTATGCAAACGTAATCGGTCTTCCAAAATTCGATAACGTTTCAATCCGCCAATGCTATGCTCTACGGTAATTCGTTCACTTGCTTGTTTTGTATTTATTTCTCGTTGTTCATCGGTGAGTTCTTTCCCTTTCGGCTTTTTGATAGGAATAAAAAATTTCCGGCAAACGTAGTCTTTCGCGAAGCCCAAAAACCCCAGGTCCAACCGCACCTTGAACTTTTTAAACCACTCTTTATCAACTGGTAAAACGCTTTTTAGCACACTGTAGTCGTGGTGTCTTCCGCCGTAACAACGGCTGATAAAACCAATCCAGCGGATGGTCGTTGAAATAACTATCTCTTTTACGGCGTGCATTTTTTTTTACCGCTATAGTAGTCTTTTTGCATCTCTTTATTTCCTGGTCGTTGCTTGCGTTGCTCCGTTCCATCGACCAATAACGTCTCGTGTTCCTGAAAATAGGCTTCAAATTCGGCCACTGTCGTAAATTCCCGCTTTGGCGCATGCCCGGTTTGCTCCAGCGCTTCTTGGAGCACCGTAATGCCTAATTCCTGGTTGCGTTTCGCGTTGGAACCGTCCATCCCACTGACCAATCCCAACAAATCATACGTCAAGTTTGCTTTGAAGCTGAATAGGGTGAAAAGCAGTAATTCTTCTTCTGTTTTAAGGGCTACTTCATACGGCGCAAAAGCCCCACGTTCAATCATATTTGTTCCATTCAACCGAAAATACGCCTGCTTAAAATGCGCCAAAAGCTGCGCAAAACGCTCCGCCGTGAGTCCCGTGGCAGCACGCCATTTACGCGAAGTAGTGAGGTTTTTTACGGAAAAGTTCATGTTCTAAATTTAAGTACAGTTTGTCGAAAATTCCGCACTTCACTCACTTCGCAACAAGTCTATTTACCTAAGCCAATCTAGCGTAGCACCAATATGCTAAAAGGCGAGGAAGGAAACGGCGGTTTTTTCGTAGCGGGTGGCTAGGCGGCGGTATTGCTTGAGGCGGCCAAAAAAGCGCTCGACTTTGTTGCGGTCGCGGTAGGTTTCTTCGTCCATTGCCAAGGGTTCTACCCGGTTAGGATGGCTGGGAATGACGGCTTCGATGCCCTTTTCGGTGCAATAGGCGCGGGTCGCGTCGCTGTCGTAAGCCGTGTCGGCCAGCACTTTGCCCGGCTGCAGGTCCGCCAGCAAGGGCAGCGCCTGCGGGCTGTCGCCCGCCTGGCCTTCGGTCGCAATCAGCCGCACGGCGTTGCCCAGCGACTCCACGCAGGCGTGAATTTTGGTGCCGATGCCCCCGCGGCTGCGTCCGAGGCACTCGGTGGCGGCGGTACTTTTTTTTGGCCTGCTGAATGCTGGTGCGCCCGCACGACGGTCGAATCGAGCATGACCCAGTCCAGTTCGGGGGCTTGCAGGGCCTGGAAGGCCCGCTCCCAAACCCCTTTGGTCGCCATACGCCGGAAGCGCTTGCACACGGTGTTGAATTTGCCGAAGCGTTCGGGTAGGTCGGCCCACGGGCAGCCGGTGCGCATTATCCACACGACCGCGTTGAAAAACAAGCGGTTGTCTTTGCCCGTTACCCCGCAATCCGTGGCTTTGCCCGACAAAAGGGGGCTCACCGCCAGCCATTGAGCATCGCTAATCTCATGTCTTCGCATAAATAATTTCTTCGTTATAAACGATTGCCAAAGCAAAGGTAATTGTCCTCACGCTCTAGGCGGATATACGCATCACATGTAAAATCTCAAACTTATCTGCAGCTAAAGACAGTTTTTCTACAGCAATCAAGTATACCTTTGCTAAGAAAAAATAAGCTCAAGTGATGATTAACATATTGGACTGGGCATAGACAAGTGTATGAAAAACATACTGGTAACCGGTTCTTCGGGCCTAATTGGCTCCGAAGTCGTTTCATATTTCGCGGCCAAAGGCTGGTTGGTGCACGGCGTTGATAATAACCAGCGAGCCGTGTTTTTTGGGCCGCAGGGAGATACTCGGGCCCATCAGCATCGGTTGTCAACAAGGCTGGGCGGTTCCTTTCAGCACCACGAACTGGATATTCGCGACCGTCAAGGCGTGTTAGAACTGTTGCAGGCCGTGAAACCGGCGGCTATTGTGCACACGGCCGCGCAACCATCTCATGACCGGGCCGCCGCAATTCCGTTCGAGGACTTTGATACGAATGCCGTTGGTACGCTAAATCTACTGGAAGCGGCGCGGCGCGTCAGCACGGATGTGCCCTTTGTGCACATGTCCACCAACAAGGTTTATGGAGACCGGCCAAATACTATTCCGTTGGTTGAACAAGCTACCCGGTGGGAATACGCTGACAAGGCATTTCGCAATGGTATTGGGGAAGATTTTTCAATCGACCAATCGGTTCATTCACTGTTTGGTTCCTCGAAAGTGGCTGCCGATGTGATGGTGCAGGAGTATGGGAAGTATTTTGGTATGCCGACCTGCTGTTTGCGCGGGGGGTGCCTAACTGGTCCCAACCATGCCGGCGTCGAATTGCATGGCTTTCTCAGTTATCTGGTACAGTGCAATCTGCATAGCCGGGAATACACCGTATTTGGATACAAAGGCAAGCAAGTACGCGACAATATTCACGCTTATGATGTCGCTCGCTTCATCGATGCATTCATTGAGAAACCGCGTTCAGGGCAGGTCTACAATATTGGCGGTGGCCGCGCAAATTCCTGCTCTATTTTGGAGGCATTTACTATGGTCGAAAAGCATACTGGCATACCGCAGGTATTCAACTACCAGGATACGAACAGAGTAGGCGACCATATTTGCTACATCTCAAACCTTGAGAAGATGCGTACCCATTACCCCACTTGGGATATCAGCATTTCTTTAGATGAAACTATTAGACAGATAGTTCATAACTACCGTGCTATAAGTGCCTAACGGGTGTAATTCAAAACTACGCGCTGCCACCGCCAAGCAGAAGTTCGGACTGGTGTCTGATGCCCTTAGTGGAGCCCAGAGGCAAGAGCCGATGACTCATGAAAAGGGCAGCGCGTAGTTTTGAATTACACCCGTACCTAACTGAATGCGTATGTATTGCAAAAGATGCTTTGCATTCCCCCTGTTACTACCAAAGCGCGAAGCGTTTTCCTTAAATTCAGCGTTATGACCCAACTGCATGGAACCGAGGTACTGCAAAAGCGAGAAGCATTACGAGATAATTATTGGTTGAAAAAAGACCCCATCTATCAAGATAGAATGGTGTGGCGTGCCCAAACTTTTCGCCATCTAATGCATCTATTACCCAATCAGAGCATTCTGGAGTTGGGAAGTGGGCAAGGACTTTTTACGGAAGCACTGGCCAGAGTTTCACGGGGAGAGAATCCTATTACCGCTGTGAGCTTTTCGGAGGAAATACCATCGAGGAAAGCAAATGCGGCGATAAATTTTGTTTCGTTCGCGGAAAGTGCTGCCCAACTGGCAACGCAAGAATTCGATTTCATCGTCGCCATGGACTTAGTCGATGCTTCGGATAGCTCTGGCCTATTAGATTTTGCCTACGCTCTGCTAAAACCTGGTGGACAACTGCTGCTTTACGAGAGCAACCCCAGCAACCCATTGTTTCGAATTAATCAACTATTGTCGAAAATGACTGCTCGACCCGATACTCGTCAGTTGCACAACAAATTGGCCCTCGAAACACTAGTTACTAATGCGGGCTTTGAAAGCCTCATGGTAGCTTATCATGATTTTACTTATGCCCCACTGACAAGCTACGGCTATTGGTTGTTGCGTAATGCGTCGGTCCTGCTTGAAAACATGCCCTACGTGCAAACCATGTCCGGTTCCCTGCTCGTGCACGCCCGGAAAGGTGCTCATGCCACGGTTACATCTGCTACCTCCTTGGCGGACCACCGCTCATTATATGGGGCCATCTCGGTGGTCGTACCTTGTCACAACGAGGAAATGAATCTCCCACCCTTGGTCAGCCAGTTGCTGGCGCTCTACAGCGACTATATTAAGGAAATTGTGCTAGTCGATGACAACAGCACCGACCATACATGGCAGGTAATCAGTCGCTTGTACGAAGAATATTCGGTCGTGAGACCCGTCAGGCGTTCGCCACCTAATGGCGTAGGTCGGGCACTGATGGATGGCTACCGAGAAGCAACTGGGGAGTATATCCTGTCAATGGATTGCGATTTTCAGCACTTATTGCCGGAGCTACGGGATATTTTCGATGCGGCGGCCGAGGGATTTGATATGGTGATTGGTAGTCGGTTTTCGCGCTATAGCGTGCTGGTTAATTACCCATTTCAAAAGATTGTAGCTAACCGTGCTTTCCATCTCATTGCCCGCATGCTGCTCAATACTCGCTTCCGGGATGTCACCAATAACCTTAAGCTTGTTCGTCGGACGGTAATTCAAAATGTGCTGTTAACGCAACCAGGTTTCTCTATTAACGCCGAAACAGGCCTACTCCCGATTTTGATGAATTACAGCGTAAAGGAGGTACCTATTTCCTGGATTAACCGCACCGCCGATATGGGGGTTTCCTCGTTTAAGCTAGCTAAAGTAGGAGGTGGTTACTGGCAGGTACTGCGAAGGCTGTGGGTGCAGAAAATATTTGGTTCGCCGAAGCCAAAGCCATTCCCTCAGTTGAGTGCAGATGGGGTGTAATTCAAAACTACGTGCTGCCACCGCCAAGCAGAAGTTCGGACTGGTGTCTGATGCCCTTAGTGTAGCCCAGAGGCAAGGGCCGATGACTCATGAAAAGGGCAACGCGTAGTTTTGAATTATACCCGTGTAGATAATAGTTGCCACTAATCTAGTGCTGCCTAGTCAAGGGTGCATCAACTACTTCAAAGTCACCAAAATTGCTTTTTGCCTGATAGTATATACGATATGCTGCGTTACTTCAACCATACCCCCCCCGATATACAACTGGCTAATAAAAAGCGTTTTTCTAAATGGAGCTACCTAGTGCCAATGCTGGCGGCAATTGCTTTACTGGCCAGTTGCATGATAGTATCAGCCAAAAAGTATTACTGGAATGACGAACTATTTTCATATTATATGACGTCGGAGCCAAGCTTTGGCAAACTACTGACGGCCTTTCAAGACAAATTAAATAATACTCCTATTCTTTATTTCCTGCTAGGCTGGGTTTGGGACAAGTTATTTGGCTCAGCAGAGCTTTCGCTACGGATTTTTACCTCTATTAGCTTTTGTGCCGCCTTACTCATTTCCTGGGCGACCCTGCGGCGAAGCTACGGCCAGTGGCCGGCCAGTATTGGGGTGCTGCTGGTGTTTTGCACATCAACCATCATTCTTACCCAGAACGGTGAAGCGCGGATGTATGGCCTATTTATCTTAACACTTGCCCTCGCCTTCCAACTGTACGACCAAGCCTACCAAAAAACGCGCATCTCAACAGGCGATTTCTGGCTGAATGTATGCGCCCACGCGGCTATTGCGCACACCCATCTATATGGATTTTTTTACAGCGGCGCTATGCTTTGCTGTTTTATTCTGGCCGACAGGTTGCGACACCTTTATCGGCCCAAGCTCTATCTTTCGGTGATTGGAGGATTGGCGACCATCATATTTTACATCCCGACTTTTCTCATTCAGGCCGATGCCGGCAAACCGCGCACTTGGATACCCGCGCCTGATTTCAGAGATTTACTCGACATCTACAATGTCACAGCTCCCAGCTTTTTTTCCAGGTTTCTGGTTTTGGGATTGACCGTTGTTGTGGCAGCATATATTATCTGGAACAGGCGTAAAGAGAGCATCAAATTACTAGCTGGCGAAATACATTTATTGTTATTCGCCTTGGCTTTTATTGCAGTCCCTACGGCAGTATGGATAATTTCGCTCACCATTAAGCCCATATTTTATCCGCGCTATATGATTCCAACTGCACTGGGTTGGATAGTGCTTATAACAATGGGGGTGGCTCGCCCTATTTCCGGGTTGCCAATAGTGGCCACAGTTGTGGGTCGACTGGGTGAGCGGAAAGTGCTAGTCAGCTTAACGAGTATGTTGGCAATAGTGGCTTTCTTCGGGTTTGTCCTCTACCAGCCGATTATCTGGGGAATTCATTATCGGGGGGGAGGGTCGCCGGGATTTTATGACTTGAAAGCAGTTGAGATGCAGCCGTATAGAGATTTACCAAGAGTAATGCCGCTTTCTGGGCAATTGCTCGAGCGAAATTTCTATTCACCTGAAAGAAACAAGTATTTTTACATACTTGACTGGGAATCGGCGTTGAATAAGTACAGTGGCACATTTCCGCCACAAGAGTTTAAGCACATGCAGGCCTGGCGGCGCAACTTCCCGGAGCGGTTTGGCAACAATATCCTTACCAACGACGAGTTTTTGGCGCGCTACGACCGCTTCTTAGTGCTGGACCGGCCCAATTATTTACACAAGTGCCAGCCGCTGTATTCTGGCTTGCAAACTTTCGACTTGTGGGATACTTACCTGGATTGTCCGCAATGGGTAGAAACCAGGCTGTTAAATAATAAAAAGTACAAAATTACGGTTATTCGTGCTGCGAAGCAGGAATGGTTTACGTACCTGTTAGTGGAGCGGCAGCCGAAGACTCCTGCTACGGTGATGCAGTAGCGAAGCCGCATGGCAACCCTGTCGCATTGGCGAAGTTGCTGAAGCTGGCGATTACTTGCTAAAATAACCATCTCAAGTCCGGGCAGTGAATTGGTCTAGTGCTCTACCAACTTAATTGCGATGCCAATTGTTAGTTATTTTTCATTTTACGCTCCCCTGATGGCTCGCCTCGCAAAACCGGTTTGTTTACCTGCCTCTGACGTATCTCGACTGCGGGCTATCGTCAAAAAAGGCACTCACAAGAGCCGCAAAATCACCCGGGCGCGGGCGCTGCTGTTGATGGGGGAGGGACAAAGTGCGGCGCAGGTGCAAACCAGCGCGGGCATTTCCGACAGCCAGTATCACCGTATCAAGCGGCGTTACATGACCGAAGGACTGGACAGGGCGCTGGAAGAGCGCCCCCGCAGCGGGCAGCCCCGAAAGGTGACGGCCACCCTGGAGGCCCGTATTACAAGCTTGGCTTGCAGTGAGTTACCGACTGGCGCGGCCCGTTGGACCTTGTCCCTGCTTAACGAAAATCTGATTTCGCTCGACTGCATTGACAAGATTTCGAATGAATCGATTCGACAAGTTTTAAAAAAAGCAAACTCAAACCCTGGCTGAAACAAATGTGGTGCATTGGCACCATCACGGGCGAATACCTAGCCAACATGGAGGACGTGCTCGACGTGTACCAGCAACCGGCCGAAGCGGGCGTGGTGCGCCTGTGCTTCGATGAGCGCCCCTGCCAACTGCTCGACCAGGTGCTAACCCCGATACCACCCAAACCCAACGCCACCGCCAAAGAACACCAGGAATACCTGCGCAAAGGCGTTTGCAACGTCCTGTTGGCCTACAACTGTAGTACTCCCCAAAAGCTGGACACTTAAAGCGGGCTAGCTTAGCTCGATTATGACCCCAAAACGCACCCGCCGTCGCTATACGGCCGAGTTCAAAGCGGAGGTGGCGCTAGCCGCCCTCACCGAGCGCCAGCCATTGGCCGAGCTGGCCGCTCACTCCCAATTGGCTACCGCTCAAATCACCCGTTGGAAGCTGCAACTGCGTGAGCAGGCCACCCAGGTTTTCACCGAAGCGCCTGCGGCCGGTACGCCCTTACCCGACGTCGAGCCCCTCCTACGCGGCCATCGGTCGGTTGCAAATGGAAAACGCGCTGCTAAAAAAAACGCTACCCCGATGAGCTCGGCCCAACAACGGGTCCTGGTTCAGGCCTCGGACCCGGCCGGTAGCTCGGTCGCCGCTCGCTGCCAGGCCCTAGGCCTGGCCCGCAGCAGCTTCTACTACCAGCCCTGCGGAGAAAGTGCTTACAACCTGGAGCTCATGCGCCTGCTCAATGAGGAGTTTACCGACCACAACTTCAACGGAGTGCTCGGCCTGCGCGACCACCTGCGCCTGGCCGGCCACGCCGTCAATGCCAAGCGCGTGCGCCGCCTCGTGCGCCTGATGGGCCACGAGCCGATTTACCCCAAACCGCGCTTGTCCATTCCTGGTCAAGGCGTTACGCCCTAACCGTACCTACTGCGGGACCGCCCGGCCACCGCCCCGAAGGAGGTATGGAGTACCGACATCACGTACGTGCCCATGGCCAAGGGCTTTCTCTATCTGGCCGCCGTGCTCGACTGGCACTCGCGCTACGTGCTCAGCTGGCAGCTCTCCAACTCGCTCGACGTGGGCTTTTGCCTGCAAGCCCTGGGTGATGCGTTGCGCCATGCTCCGGCTCCCTACATCTTCAACTCCGACCAGGGCAGCCAGTTCACCAGCCTCGCCTACGAACAAGCTTTGCTGGACGCCGGCTGCCGCATCAGCCGCGACGGCCGCGGCCGCGCCACCGACAATGCCTTCATCAAACGCCTCTGGCGCACGGTCAAATGGGAACATATCTATCTTATCCCGGCCGATGACGGCCAGCACCTGCACCAGCAATTAACCGCGTACTTTGCCTACTACAATCATCGCCGACCCCATCAAAGTCTCGGGGGCCAAACGCCCGCCCACGTCTACCAAACCAACACAACATTCAATCATAACAATATTACTTAACAAACCCCGCTAAACTGTCCAGTTTTTGGGGAGTAGTACACTGGCTCAGCCAGCGCGTGACATGGTCGTGGCTCAACGCCCCGTCCAGCAGCCGCGACAAGCCCGTGGCCGTGGTCGGACCCGTCGAACTCAGTAAATAATCCGTGTACAGGTCCAGCGTGCAAGTCAGCATGAGCAGCTTAAACGATTTATCCGCCCCGACGACTGCGTAACATCAGTTACTAATGCCCCCAAACGCAGGAAGCCCGACCAAACGGCCGGGCTCTGCTATTCAAAATCAATCAACTCTACTCTTCCGAAACGCCGGCTGCCTTGGTCATCATGTCCACAATCTCAGCCGAGATGCCGGTGGTGCTGAAGCCGCCGTCGTGCATCAGGTTCTGCATGGTCACGTAGCGCGTGAGGTCCGAGAAAAGCGAGATGCAGTAGTCGGCGCAGGCTTCGGCCGGGGCGTTGCCCAGCGGCGACATCATGTCGGCGAAGTTGTAGAAGGCATCGAAGCCGGTGATGCCGGTGCCGGCCGTGGTTTTGGTGGGCGACTGCGACACGGTGTTCACGCGCACCTTTTTCAGCTTGCCGAAACGCTGGCCGTAGCTGCGGGCAATGCTTTCGAGCATGGCCTTGGCCTGCGTCATGTCGGTGTAGTCGAGGAAGGCACGCTGGGCGGCGATGTAGCTCAGCGCCACGATGCTGCCCCATTCGTTCATGGCGTCCTGCTTCTCAGCCACGGCCATCATCTTATGGAACGACATGGCCGACACGTCAATCGTCTGCTGGAAGAACTTGTAGTCCAGCTCGCCGTAGTGCTTCTTTTTGCGGATGTTGGCACTCATGCCAATGCTGTGTAGGACGAAGTCAATCTTGCCACCCAGCTGCTCCTGCGCGCCCGAAAACAGCGCCTCCAGCTCCTCGGTCGAAGTAGCATCGGCCGGGATAATGGGCGCGTTGCACTCCTCGCTCAGCTTGTTGATTTCGCCCATGCGCATGGCCAGCGGCGCGTTGGTGAGCACGAAGCGCGCCCCTTCGGCGTGCGCCCGTTGGGCCACTTTCCAGGCAATGGAATGTTCGTTGAGCGCGCCGGAAATGATGCCGACTTTGCCGGCGAGGAGGTTGTTGGCCATGAGGTGAAATGGTGAGTTGGTGAGTTAGTGAGTAGCCCGCCGCCCGGGCGTTGGGCGCAAACACGCGGCAAGTTAGCAAATACCCTTGCCTCGCACCCACCAACTCACTATTTCACCACCTCACCACTCACTACCTCGCCCCGCAACGCCAGCAGCTCGCGGGCACTCTGGAAGGCGTTTTCGCTGGGCTTAGCACCCGCAATCATGTGCGCGATTTCCTTGATACGGTCGTCCTGGCTCAGCTCGCGGATGCGGCTCACGGTGCGGTCGGCGCGGTCCTCCTTGTACACGAAGTAGTGCACATCGCCGGCCGCCGCCATCTGGGGCAGGTGCGAAATGGCCACGAGCTGGTGCTTCTGCGCCATCTGCTGCATCATGCGGCCCACCTTCACCGCGATTTCGCCCGAAATACCAGTGTCAATTTCGTCAAATACAATCGTGGGCAATGCCGTTTTATCGGCTAGCATATACTTGATGCACAGCATCAGGCGCGAAAATTCGCCACCCGAAGCAGCCTTGCTCAGCGTCTGGGGTTGCGCGCCTTTGTTGGCGGTGAAGAGGATGCTTACCACGTCGATACCGCTGGTGGCTGGTGCGCCGGTGCTATGCTGCACCACGATGCGGGCGTGCGACATGCCCAAGTCGGCCAGCAATAGCCCCAGCTGCTTCTCAAAGTGCGGGAACGACTTGCGCCGGCTCTCCGACAGCTTGTTGCCCTGCTTGGTTACGGCGGCTAGCGCGGCATCGGAATCCTTGCGCAGGCGGGCAATTTCCTTGTCGAGGCTCAGCACGGAGCTTACCTTCTGGCGCAGGTCGTCGCGCACGGCGATGAGTGCGGGCAGGTCGCGGGCCTGGTGCTTGCGCTGGAGAGTGTAGAGCACGTTCAGACGGTCCTGGAGCTCCTCGGCGCGGGCGGGGTCGCCTTCAGTGCGGCGCTCGGCAGTTTCTACCTCGTCGGCAATGTCGTGCAGCTCAATCAGGCAAGAACTCAGGCGCTCGCGCAGGTCGCGGAAGTTATCGGCGTAGCTCGCTACCTGCCCCAGCAGACCCACAGCTTCCTTGAGGTTGCCGGTGGCGCAGGTTTCGCTGTCGCGCAGGCCGTGCAGCGCCTGGCTTAGCTTGTACTTAATTTCCTCGGCGTGCTCCAGCTGCTTTATCTCCTGCTCTAGCGCGTCCTGGTCTTCATTGTCGAGGCGGGATTCTTCCAGCTCATTCAGCAGGAAACTATTGTAATCCAGCTCTTTACTGGCCTGCGCGGCCTGACCTTCCAGCGCCTGCAGGTCGGTTTCGAGCTTGCGGTACTGCCGGAAAGCGTGGCTGTACATGGTGCGCTGCGGCACCAGCCCGGCGTACAAATCCAGCAAATTCAACTGGAAAACCCCATCGCCCAGCAGCAGCGTATCGTGCTGCGAGTGAATATCCATCAGATTCGCCCCGATTTTCCGTAGGGCTTCCAGCGTCACCGGCGTGTCGTTCACAAAGGCGCGCGACTTGCCGTTAGGGCTGATTTCGCGCCGCAAAATGCAGTGCGAATCATAGTCCAGGTCTTCGGCCTCAAAAATGTCCTGCAAGTGGTAGTTGGCAATATCGAACTGTCCCTCAATCACACACTTGCGCTCGGTATTGAAGAGCATGCGCGAATCGGCCCGGTTGCCCAGCAGCAGGCCAATAGCGCCCAGCATAATGGATTTGCCGGCCCCGGTTTCACCCGTAATAATGTTCAGCAATGGCGACGGACGCAGCTCCAGCTGCTCAATCAGCGCGTAGTTATTAATCCGTAAATCGACGAGCATAAAGCCTTTAGAACGTCCTGCTGAGCTTGTCGAAGCCTCTCAATGCAATAGCAATTAGCTACTGGCGCAGTAGCGAGGCTTTGACAAGCTCAGTAGAACTGTTTTAATTAATTTATTTGAGTATCGTTTGATATTTTGCCGAATTCGTTGGGTCCACTTCCGTGAGCATGGTCACGAGCTGCTGCTTCTGGCTCTGGTCCTGACTGGTGCGGAAGATATTGGCGATTTCATCCGATTTCGCATCGAAAAACGCGCGGGCGAATAACGTGCCCGGGCGCGTAAGGGCGGCTTTCTGCACGCCTGTCAGGGCCGCCATCACCGAGGTGCGGGCCTCTTCAGGCTTTTCGATAAAGATGTCCATCCCCTGCCGGTAGTAGCCATACAGCCCGGTACGGAAGGCTTCGAGCTGCGGGTCGGTCAGATTATCGAGGATAAAGTGGCGCTCACGCGAGCCACTGCCACGCCAGCCTTCGTCGGCTTCATTGGTCTGGGTTTGGTTGGCCGAGTAGTTGACCACGTTGCGGGCCAGCTCATAATATGGCGTGCCGCCAAGTCGGGCAAACGTGTCGCGGTCAATCCCGATGACGAGATAAGCATAATACCCCAGCAGCGACGACAGATTGGAAACGAAGCTGTTGGGCGAAAAATCCAGGGGGTTCTGCTGCGAATAATTGAAGTTAAAATTGCGGTCCACGATGCTCACCACGTTGGTTTCGTAGCCGGTGCCATATACCGGGCGCGTCGAAATCAGGCGCATGGTGGTGCTGTAGGTACCGTTCTGCGGGATGGCGGTGATGCCGATAAAGATTTTGAGCCGAATCCGTTCCTCGGGCCGGTACGTCTGCGTGGTCCAGGCGCGGTTGTTGAGGAACGTACGGATGTCGTTCTGCATCGACGTGACGATGGTGGGGTCCGAAATCGTCACGTTTTCGGTCGATACGCGCACTTCGGCCAGCAGTTCCTGGGCGCGGGCAGCGGGGCCAGCCAGGAGTAGCAGGGCAAATAGGGGCAAGACCGCGAGGAATTTTCGCATCATGAGGAAGGAGTCAGACGGGCCAGAATCAGGCTAACCAGTCCGCGGGCCACGTCGGCTTTGGACTGTAACTCAAAATTAACGATTTGGCCGGCCGCATCCAGCACCGTCACCTTATTGGTGTCGTGGCCGAAGCCCGCGCCCGCATCGCGCAGAGAATTCAGCACAATGAGGTCGAAGTTTTTTCGGTGCAGCTTGTCCTGGGCATGGGCCAGCTCGTTCGTAGTCTCCAACGCAAAACCGACGGCAAATTGTTCAGCCCGCTTGCGCTGGCCGAGGGTAGCGGCGATGTCCACGTTTTTCACCAGCTCCAGCATCAGCGTTTCGCCCGATTTCTTGATTTTATCGACCGCGATGTGGGCCGGCCGGTAGTCGGCCACGGCCGCCGCAAACACCCATACATCGGTCTTGGCCGCCACCTCGGCCGCCGCCGCAAACATCTCCGCCGCGGTTTCTACCCGCACTATGCGAATGCGCGGGCTGGCCGGGTCGGGCAGGTGGCTGGGGCCGCTCACCAGCGTTACCTCAGCGCCTTGGGCCGCGAAGGCTTCGGCCAGCGCATAGCCCATTTTACCCGTCGAGCGGTTGCCGAGGAAACGAACGGGGTCGAGGGGTTCGTAGGTAGGGCCGGCGGTGAGGAGAACGTGCATCGACTATTGAACGGGAAAGATTGATTGCAGAACGTCATGCTGAGCGGAGCCGAGGCATCTCGCGTGCAATGGTAATTCAATCATTCTGCGAAAAGATTTACTACCACACGCGAGATGCTTCGGCTTCGCTCAGCATGACGTTCATTTAGAATCGATACTACCAAAATACTGCTCCAGCGCCGCCACAATATCCTCCGGCTCCAGCATGCGGCCCTGGCCGCTGAGGCCGCTGGCCAGCTCGCCGCTGGGCGAATCAAAAACGTGGTTGCCGAAGGCGCGCAGCCGCGCCAGGTTCTGTGTCACGGCCGGGTGGGCGAACATATCCAAATCCATGGCCGGAGCCAGAAACACTGGGCAGCGGGCCGACAAATACACCGCGCACAGCAGATTAGGACACAGCCCATTGGCCAGTTGCCCGATGGTGTTGGCGCTGGCGGGCGCAATCAGCAGGGCATCGGCCCGCAGGCCCAACTCGACGTGGTTGTGCCACTCGCCGGCGGCCGCATCACGCAAAAAGCCCGTCAGGACGGGCTTTTTGGAGAGGGTTCCCAGCGTGAGGGGCGTCACGAAAGCCGTGGCGGCTTCGGTGAGGATGACCTGCACTTCGGCCCCGGCTTTAATGAGCAGACGCGTGAGCGGAGCGGCTTTATAAGCGGCAATGCTGCCGCTGACACCCAGCAGGATGCGCCGGCCAGCTAAATTGGTGCCTGGTGCCTGGTGCCTGGTGCCTGGTGCAGTCATAATGCAAATTTCGCTAAAACCAGGCACCAAGTACTAACAACCATGCACTAAACGCTAAAACAGCTCGCGGGGCACCGGAACTTCTTCCGGCTCGGGCGTGGAGTAGTAGATTTTGCCTTGCAGGAACTCCTCGATGGCCAGGCTGGTAGGCTTGGGCATGCGCTCGTACTGCTTGGAAACTTCGATTTGCTCGCGGTTTTCGAACACTTCCTCCAGGTTATCAACCGTGGAGGCGAACTCGGCGAGGCGGTCGTTCAGCTCCTCCTTCAGTTTAATCGACAGCTGGTTGGCACGCTTCGAAATCACGGCAATGGCCTCGTACACGTTGCCGTTGTCGCCGGTGATGTCGGCCACGTTGCGCGTGATGATGGAGCTCGACGGGGTGTTGGGATTAGGTTTCATGGGCTGATTTAGTGACAAATTATTAGTTGGCGGCGGCCGTGGGCACGGCCTTCAGGCGAACAATCTCGGCCTGGCTGACATCGTACATATCCTGCGCCGATTTCAGGCTCTTGCTCTTGGGGTAGGCATCAAGAAACTGCTGGTAGAAGCTCACCGCATCAAGGAAACGTTCCCGTTGCTTCGATTCGATGCTTTCCTTGGCCCAGGCATACTGGGCACTCAGGCGCAGAAAGGCGGCCTGTTCGGCGTAGGCCGAAGCCGGATAGCTCAATTGGAAGTTGGTGAACGCCACCACAGCCGCCTGGTTGTAGCGGAGCTGGTAATAGAGGCGGGCGCTTTCGTACGCCTTGTTTTCCAGCTTGCGCTGGAGCTCCTGCGACATGTTCTCGGTCTCGGGCTTGAACTTGCTTTCGGGGTAGCGGTTCAGAAAATCCTGGATGGATTCGAGGGCCGACACCGTGTTGGTCTGGTCGAGCTCGTAGCCAGGCGAGTCCAGAAACAGCGATTTGGCGTGCAGGTACGAGGCCTCTTCCGAATATTCCGAGTTGGGATACGTGTCGGTGAACGACTTGAAATAGAACGCGCTCAGCACGTAGTTGCGCTGCTTGTAGTTGGTGTTGGCGAAGTAAAACTGGGCTTTTTCAGCCTCAGGGCGGCCTTTCAGCAGCGGAATGAGGTCTTCGAGCAGTGTACCGGCCCGGAAAAAGTCGCCCTTGTCATAGTATTTGACGGCGGCTTCGTATTTTTTATTGACGTCGGTGCTTTTCAGCAGGCGTTGGTAGCCACTGGCGCAGGAGCCCAGAATGAGCGTACTAACGAGCAGAAACAGAACCGTGAGGCGGGAAATCGGCATAAGGGGTGCAAAGGTAACGATTTGAGCCGGCGGAGGCAAACCGGCCGGCGGCCGGGCAGGCCCGGCTACCAGCCAGATGCCCGACAGCCGGCCAAAGGTTGCAGCTAGCGCCGCGCGGGAGCAGCTGCGGCCGCTGGTTTGGCTGGCGCGGAAATGACGGATTTAATGGCCGGCTTCGCAGATTTGGCCGGGGTGGCGGGTTTGGGACTGGTCGTTTTGGCCTTGGGTTTGGTGGTGCGTTTAGTAGCGGAAGTGGTTTTTTTCTTCACCACTTTCTTCTTCACGGCTTTCTTTTTGGGGCGGTCGTCGAACTGTTTGCCCAACACCTGGCGGCGAGTGGGCCGTTCCTTGGCGCGCCACTGGTAGCCTTTCAGACGCTCGTCGTCGGGCTTGAGCTCGTGGGGCGGGATAAACTTGGCCTCGGGATTGGAGAGGACGGAGATTTTATTCAGCTTGCTATCCAGAAACAGCAGGCGCATGTTGGCCGAGAGCACGCGGTTCATACCGGTGGTAACGGTGTCGCCGTCGAGGGCGTAGAAAATGCTTTCGGCGTTGCCGAGCACGTCCACGCGGCGCATTTTATTGTCGCGGAAATAGGCCATCATGTTGCGGCCCTTAGTTTGGTTGAAGTTCAGGAGCGTGTCCTGATTCACGGCAAACGCATTGGAATAGAGTCGCATCTCATCCACCTTGCCGCCCTTCGAGCGGATTTGGATAGAGTCGGCGGTGAGCTGGTTTTTGGCCTGCCACAGCACCGGGTCGCGGTTGAGGTAGATGATGCTGTCCTGGCGGTCGTAGGTCAGTGAGTCGCAGATGCCCTGGAGGTTACCCCGAAAAATCTGCACCTTCGGGTAGGCGTAAAGGATGGTGCGCGTGGTGGTTTGGCCGGGCCGGGCCTCGACGCTGATGAGCGTGTCGGCGGCCATATAAAGCGTGTCTTTCTGACTGCCGATGTTGCGCACCACCGGCCGGCCGCCGTAGAGCTTGGTGCGGCCCAGGGCGCGCCAGTATTTGCCGGCATCGCCGCGCAGCACCAGGTTGTCCTTCTTGGACGTGAGCGAGACGTGGCCCCGCGCCACGCCGTACTGCTTCACCTCATCATACACCAGCTGGTCGCCGCCCAACAGGTAGTTGGGCGTGTCAATTTTGGCATTTCGCTTGAAATCCGAAACGCGAGTTTTGGTGTTGTAATTGCCCCCTTCGGCATACAGATTCCCCTGCTTACCCTTGATGCGGGTAGGGCCGTTAAAATAGGCAATCTTGCTGACGGTGTTGTAGCGCAGCGTGTCATTGTTCAGCTCCGAATCGGGCGTCACGAGGTGCACATTCTGCTTAAAAACGAATACTTTAGTATTGGTATCGTAGAAGCCCTGCTGGCTATCGAGGGTGTTCTGCGGGTCGGTGAGGTGGCCGGTTTCGGTGTAAGAGGCCGTTTTGCGATTCAGGTCGTAGTCGAGGCTGGGCGTGGTCAGGGTCATGCGCGGGTCGCGCATCACCACATTGCCGGTCATGCGGGCCGTGCGCTGGGCCCCGTCATAAAAGCCATGGTCGCCGGTTATGGTCATGGTGTCGCTCTGCACCACGCGCACGTTGCTGAAGGCCTCCACCTGGTTGCGCTCCAGGTACTGGTAGGCCGAGTCGCAGTACAGGAACACGTCGTCCTGCTGAAAGCTGACGTTGGTAATCAACTTGCGGATTTTCACCCCTTCAAAGTCACCACCCACCAGCTCGCCGGCCGTCAGCAATTTGATGGGCGAGCCTTTAGCAGCCGGCGGCGTGGCGCGTTGCGCCTGCCCCAGCAGTGGCATCAGCAGCCACAGAAGTAAAAAAACGCGAAATACGGCCATTGAGGGTGTAAAGGTACGGACGGAGGCCGCGCTAACGGCCATATTTGCACTGTAGTACTTATTAGCCCTCTGGGCTGCCCGTTGCACCATGCTTGATTCCGTTCGCCGCTTCATTGAAGAAAACAATCTATTTTCCATCGAAAACGACCCCATTCTGGTAACCGTGAGTGGCGGGCTCGATTCGGTGGTGATGCTGGATGTGCTGCACAAGCTGGGCGCGCAGGTGGCGGTGGCGCACTGCCACTTCGGCCTGCGCGGCGAAGATGCCGACGCCGACGAGCAGTTTGTGCGCAAGCTGGCCAAACAGTACGACCTCCCCTACTTCGCCGAGTTTTTCCAGACCAAAACCTACGCCGAGCAGGAAGGCATTTCGACCCAGATGGCGGCCCGCTTCCTGCGATACCGCTGGTTTGAGCAGGTGCGGCAGGCGCAGGGTTTGGCCTACATCGCCACGGCCCACCACCAGCGCGATGAGGCCGAAACCATGATTCTCAACCTCACGCACGGCACCGGACTAGCCGGCCTGCACGGCATTCAGGTGAAAAACGGGCACATCATCCGCCCGCTGCTGGGCCTGGGACGCGATGCCCTGCACGAATACTTAGTAGAGCGCGGCCTGCGCTGGCGTGAAGACGACAGCAACGCCAGCCCCGTGTACCAGCGCAACCTGCTGCGCCACGAGGTGCTGCCCGTGCTGCGCGAAATCAACCCCAATCTCGACCAGACCATGCACGGCACCGCCGAGCGCGTGGGCGGGGCCGAGGAAATTGTGCGCCGCTACGTGGAGGAAACCGCCGCCCAGGCCCGCCGCGACGAAGCGGAGGTAACGTATTTAAATATCAGTACGCTGCAAAAAACAGCCGCCACGGCCCTGGTGCTGCACGAAATCCTGCGGCCGTTCGGTTTTTCGTGGCTGGTGGTGAAGGACATTGTGGCCGCTTTCCCCGGCGAGAGTGGCCGGAAGTTCGACTCGCCCACGCACCGGCTGGTGAAGGACCGGGAGCATCTGGTTATCACGCCGCGGCGGCTGTCGCAGTTCGGTACCTTCCAGCTGACGGCGGGCCAGACCGACCTGCTGGCCGACGGCATGCGCCTGAAAGCCGAACTGCACGACGATGCCCGGCACTTTATCATCCCACGCTCCAAAAGCACGGCCGCGCTCGATGCCGACAAAATTAAATTCCCGCTCACGCTGCGCAAATGGCAGGAAGGCGACTGGTTTATGCCCCTCGGCATGAAGGGCAAAAAGCTGCTCAGCGACTTCCTCATCGACCAGAAAGTGCCGCTGAACCTGAAGGATGACGTGCGCGTGCTCACCTCGGCCGATGGCAAAATCTGCTGGGTAGTGGGCTGGCGCGTCGATGACCGGTTTAAGGTGGAAGAAACCTCGGAGCGCGTGCTCACGGTGCAGCGGATGTAGTGTTTTTTGGGCAATCGATTTAACTCCCGAACTCCGGCTTGGGTAAAAACTTGCTTTTTTCACCCAAGCTTGAGCGGCCCGTCCGTACTTTTACCCGCGAAACTCCAACCCCCCAATTCTTTTCCTATGAAAGTTACCGTAGTCGGAGCCGGCAATGTCGGCGCAACTTGCGCTGATGTGCTCGCCACCCGTGAAATTGCTAACGAAATTGTCCTGGTTGATATCAAGGAAGGTGTTGCCGAAGGCAAAGCCCTCGATATCTGGCAGAAAGCTCCGATTATCGGCTACGACTCGCGCACCGTGGGCGTAACCAGCGACTACGCCCGCACCGCTGGTTCGGACGTGGTGGTGATTACCTCCGGCCTGCCCCGCAAGCCCGGCATGACCCGCGACGACCTGATTGGCATCAACGCCGGCATCGTGAAATCGGTGACCGAGCAGGTGGTGGCCCACTCCCCCAACGCCATTATCATCATCGTGAGCAACCCGCTCGACGTGATGACCTACCAGGCCCACCTCACCGCCAAGCTGCCCCGCGAAAAGGTGTTCGGCATGGCCGGCATCCTCGACACGGCCCGTTACCGCGCCTTCCTGGCCGAGGCCTTGAACGTGAGCCCGAAAGACATTCAGGCCGTGCTCATGGGTGGCCACGGCGACACCATGGTGCCCCTACCCCGCTACACCACCGTGGGTGGCATTCCCGTTACCGAGCTGATTTCTAAGGAGAAGCTTGATGCCATTGTGGAGCGCACCAAGAACGGCGGCGGCGAGCTGGTGAAGCTCATGGGTACGTCGGCCTGGTACGCGCCCGGCGCGGCTGCCGCCCAGATGGTGGAGGCCATTGTGCGCGACCAGCGCCGCGTGTTCCCCGTGTGCCTGGAGCTGCAAGGCGAATACGGCATCAACGGTGTGTACCTCGGTGCCCCGGTTATCCTCGGCAAAAACGGCGTGGAGCGCGTGATTGAGCTGCAGCTCAACGACGAAGAGAAAGCCATGCTTGAAACCTCGCGCGGCCACGTGAAAGAGGTGATGGATGCGCTCGACAAAATGAGCAGCGCCCAGCCTGCGTAATACCTGCCAACTACTTACAAAAGGGCCAGTGCTTCGCAGCACTGGCCCTTTTGCTTTACCAGAGAACTGCTGAAATAATATGGCTACCTTTGGATATTGAAGCTGTTTAGAAAGTCCCCGAACGGTCATGCAGCGCGCCGCGAAGCATGACCGTTTGAGTACCTTTTGTGACTTTCTAAACAACTCCACTATCACCTACTACTCCCTGTTTACCCATGAAGAAATCCCTGGTCAACGCGTTCGATAAAATATTCTTAACCATCGAATTTGATGCAGCCAACCAGTGGATTTACAACAACTGGGTGGGGGTGCTGCACACCGAGAAAGTTATCCAGGGCTGCCAGGCGACCATTGATTTCCTGCGGGAAAACCCGTGCGCCCATATGCTGAACGACAACCGCAAAATCATCGGCTCCTGGAGCTCGGCCAACGAATGGATTGCCGAAAACTGGATGCCGCAGGCGCTGGCCCTGGGCCTGAAACGCTTTGCGCACATCGTATCGCCGGGCATTTTTGGGCAGGCATCGGCCGCCGAACTGGTGACGCGCGTGGGCCAGAACTTCGAGATTCGGCTGTTTCAGGACCTAGAACTGGCTAAGGCCTGGCTGCGCAGCGCGTAAGGTCGTCATGCAGAGCGCAGCGAAGCATCTTGCCCGCCACCAGTAATCCGATTTACTATTGCGGTAAAGATGCTTCGCTGCGCTCTGCATGACGCCTACTCAAACCCGTTAGAGTGACCAAGCCTTAACCAGCGCCGGCCTACTGCTGGCTGGCCCGGAAAAGCTTCTGCTTTTCGTCCTTGGAAAGGCTCTCGTAGCCGGAACGCGAAATCTTATCCAGAATCGTGTCGATTTCGTCCTGCAGGGGCTGGCCGGGGGCGGCGGGCTTCTTGCTGCTGCTCATAGAAGCGGCCGCTACCGGCTCGGGGCGGCGAGTGGTGCTGCTCACACGCATGGTGGGGCGCGGACTGGCGAGGCGGCTGAACCAGTTGCCGACGGCCTGCACCGGCCGGCCCAAATCGCGCCCGGCCTGCAACTGCTTGATGAACACGAAGCCCAGCAAGGCCCCGCCGAGGTGGGCCATCATGCCGCCCGGGTTGCCGCCGCTGAGGCCCGCGAGCGAGAGTAGAATCACTACAGCCGCAATCCATTTGATTTTGACCGGGCCGATGAGGATAACCATGAACGTGTAGTCGGGCAGCAGCGTGGCCGCGGCCACGATGATGGCCGAAACCGCCGCCGATGCCCCATTCATGGGGCTGCCCAGGCCGGACTGGAAAGCCGGAATCAGGTTGAAGCTGAGCAGGAAGAACGCCGCACCGGCCAGCGCCCCCAGCACGTAGAGGCTCACGAGCCGACGGTTGCCGAGGTACTCCTGGATGAGCTGCCCAAACCAGTACAGGTTCAGCATATTGAACAGGATATGGAGCAGGCCGTCGAAGAAACTCTTCTGGTAGGTGGTGTGCGTGAAGGCGTAGGTGAGCAGCGTCCAGGGGTGGCGAATGAACTCCGGCAGCGCCGACGACAGTTCAAACTGGCGCAGCAGCAGCGGGAAATAGCCGCTAGTGCTGCTGATGGTCATCACGGCCTGCACCACAATCAGGCCCGCAAATACCAGCACATTGAGCTGGATGAGCTGGATGAGGGCATTGTCGCGGCGGCTGAAGGCGGTGCGAATATCTTGAACGATGCTCATGGCATGTATCGGGAGTAAACAGATTCAATGAATGTAACGGAATAGCCGCCAACGCGGCCCGCTTATTTCAACAACCAACTATTAGTAAAACCGTTCCCGGCCGCCCTCCCAGAACTTGAGGACAATGAAACCAATCAGCAACCCGCCGAGGTGGGCAAAGTGGGCAACATTATCGCCTGGGGTGCGGTGCACACCGTTGTACAGCTCGTACGCGGCATATAGAAACACAAAATACTTCGCTTTGATGGGAAACGGAAAGAAAAGCAGCATTAATTCTGTATTCGGAAACAGGTAGGCGAAGGCGAACAGGATGCCGAACAGTGCGCCCGAAGCACCTACCATGCCGCCGTTGGGAGAATCGCGGGTTTCGACAACGGCCCCATCCACGGCTTTGGTGGCGGCATTGATGTATTCCTGGTTTTGCGGGTTGCGCTCCAGCGCACCAGCCAGGCTTTCGTAGCCGGTGGCATCGGGAAAGTACGAGCGGAAAAAATTGGCAAAATCTCCGCCGGTGGGCGACTGATGAAACTCCTGCCGCGCCACTTCCATCTTGTGCATTTCGTAGCCGCGCACACCTTCGTAGAGCACGCCGGCCCCCACGCCGCAAATCAGCCAGAAGGTAAGAAAGCGTGACGCGCCCCAACGCTGCTCCAGCAGCGGCCCGAAGGAAATAAGACCGAACATATTGGCAATCAAATGCCCCCAGCCGGCATGCAGGAACATATAGGTAAAGAACTGCCAGGGAAAGAAAAACGGCGAACCGACGGGATACAAGCTGCCGACCTGGGTGATGAGCGGCAGCAGACTTTGCTGGGCAACAAGAAACAGAACGTTCGCAATCAACAAATTGCGAACCGTGGGGGTGAGATTGAACATGAATGGGGTATAGCTCCAACGTTCCGCTGGAGTGATGTTTAACAGAAATTGGCCGCACAAAGCTAGCCGGGGCACCTGTAGCGCGGACTTTTAGTCCGCGCGTGACGGGAAGATGGGTGGGATTCACTCACTCGCGGACTAAAAGTCCGCGCTACTTTACTTACGGAAGAAATCGGCTAGCTGCTGGCCGTCAAGGAGTACGAGGGTTTTACGGCCGTCGGGGGTATAGCCGGGGGTTTGGCAGGCGAAGAGGCGGTCGGCCAGGGCGTTGAGTTCGGATTCGGGCAGGCGGGTGGCGGCGGTGCCAGCGGCTACGCGGCGGGCCAGGGCGCGGGCCAGGCTCTCGCGCTGGTCGAGCTTGAGCGGGCTGGCCGTGGTGCGAAACTGCTCGATAAGACTTTCCAGCAGCTCTTTTTCGTCCTGCGCCGGCATGCCGGCCGGGATGGCTTCCACGGCAATGGTGCTCGGCCCAAACTCATTAAAAATGAAGCCCAGCGCGTGCAACGGCTCCGTGAGCTCGCGCAGCACGGCGAAGTCGGCCGGCGAAAACGTGACCGTGCGCGGAAATAAGAGCGTTTGTGAAGTGCCCACGGCCCGGCCCAGCTCCTGCTGGTACTGCTCATACAGAATGCGCTCGCGGGCGGCTTCCTGGTCAATCAGCAGCACGCCCGACTTCACGGGCACCAGCACGAAGCGCTGCTGCACCTGCACGGCGCGGCTGCCCGCGCCGCTGCCCTCGCGGGCCGGAACCACCCGGCCCGGGGCACCATCGGGCACGTTCAGGCCCAGCGATAGCTCAGCCGAGCCGGGAGCCCCCCGCCCAGGCAGGTTATTGATAATGGACTCGACGGGCACGGCCGGCGCGGGCCCATCAAAGCTACGGGCGGTCACGGCGTCGATGCTGGCGTTGTCGCGCACGGGCTGGCCCAGCTCGCGGTAAAAGGCTTCGAGGTCGCGGCGGGCCTGCTCGGTGGGGCGCGGCGGCAGCTCACGCTCGAAGCCGTCGCGGCGGGTGTCGGAGTTGAAATTAGCGAAGCCGGAGCTGCCACCAACAGTACGCGGAGCCGCCCCCGAGGCGGCAGCGGCCAGGGCATCGGGGCGGTAGCTATCGCCATTGGCGGCGGCGGCGCGGGCGGCAGGCGTGGCGGCAGGTAGGTGGTCGTCGGCTTCGGTAGGTATGCCGCCGGTGCCCTTGCCGGCCCGCAGCGGGCGGATGGGCGCAAAGTTCACATCGCCCTCAAAGTCCAGCGAGGGCGCAATATTGTGCAGGCCCAGGCTTTGCTTCACGGCGGCGCGCACCACGGCGTACACGGTTTTCTCATCCTCGAACTTGATTTCCGTCTTGGTTGGGTGCACGTTGATATCGATGGCCTTGGGGTCGAGCTCCAGAAACAGCACGTAGAACGGGTGCGTGTCGCGGGCCAGCAGGCCTTCGTAAGCCGCCAGCACGGCATGGTTGAGGTAGGCCGAGCGAATGAAGCGGTTATTGACGAAGAAAAACTGGTCGCCCCGGCTTTTCTTGCTTGACTCGGGCTTGCCCACAAAGCCGCGCACCGAAATGGAGTGCGTCACCTCCTCGCAGGCTGCCAGCTGCTCCTTGTAGCCATTGCCCAGCAGCGCCACAATGCGCTGGCTCAGCTTACCGGCCGGCAGACCAAACACCTCCAGCTCATTCTGATAGAGCGAGAACGCAATTTGCGGATTGGCCAGGGCTACATGCTGAAACTCATCGAGAATGTGTCGCATTTCCACGGCGTTGCTCTTGAGGAAATTGCGCCGGGCGGGCACGTTGAAAAACAGGTTTTTGACGGCGATGCTGGTACCGTCCGGGCAGGCGGTGGGCTGCTGGCTGGTGATTTGCGAGCCCTCCACGAGCAGCAGGCTGCCGGTGTCCTGGTCGCGCTGCTTGGTGCGGATTTCGACCTGGGCCACGGCCGCGATGCTGGCCAGGGCCTCGCCCCGGAAGCCCAGGGTGCGAATGCGGAACAGGTCTTCGGTCGAGCGGATTTTGCTGGTGGCGTGGCGCTCCAGGCTCATGCGGGCATCGGTGGGGCTCATGCCCGCGCCATTGTCCACCACCTGCACAAGCTGCTTACCAGCCTCTTTCACAATAAGCTGCACCTGAGTGGCCCCGGCATCGACAGCATTTTCCAGCAGCTCCTTCACCACCGAGGCGGGGCGCTGCACCACCTCGCCGGCCGCAATCTGATTGGCAAGGTATTCGGGAAGCAGGTGAATGATATCAGGCATTTTCTGGAAGCGGAAAGCGAGAATTGAGGAGCGAACAACGAACAGCTAACCAGCACGCCAACAAGCCGAAACGTATTGAACAATAACCAAAAAAGCACCGCGTTGTAAACCCGCGACGGGGTTTGTTGCGTACCTTCGCGGCCGAATAGCGGAGTTCCAAAGCGAAATTTTACGGCTCGCACCGTTGCGTTTCGTGCCGAAGCCGCCCAGGATTGGAACCTCCAAACCCGGCCGGCGGGTTCCGTTGCTACTCACGACAAAAGTACGGCCCCCGCGGCCCGTTTGCCCCTTGAACCAACCCACCAACCCTACGGGGCTGATGCGCATCCCTTTCCAGCTTACCATGGCGGCTTTGCTGCTGGCGGCGGGACTGTTGCTGTCGTTTGCCGATGTAAAGAAAATGCCCGCCGACCCGCTGCCTTCCGGCCCGGTGGAAACGGCCTGGGTCGATAGCATTTTTAATGCGCTCACGCCCGACCAGCGCCTGGGCCAGCTGTTCATGGTGGCCGCGTATTCGAACAAAGACCGCAGCCACGTAGAGCGCATCGAGCGGCTGGTACGTAATCAGGGCATTGGCGGCGTGATGTTTATGCAAGGCGGCCCCAAGCGCCAGGCCCTGATGGCCAACCGCCTGCAGGCCGCCGCCAAAGTGCCGCTGCTCATCGCCATGGATGCCGAGTGGGGCCTCGATATGCGCCTCGACTCCTCGGCCCACTTTGCCAAGCAAATGACGCTGGGGGCTATGAATGACCCCAAGTACGTGTACCAGATGGGCCGCGACATTGCCCGCAAAATGCGGGCGCTGGGCGTACACATCGACTTCGCGCCAGTGCTCGACGTGAACTCCAACCCCGGCAACCCGGTCATCGGCAACCGTTCGTTTGGCGAGGACCAGAACCGCGTGGCCGCGCTGGGCATTCAGTATATCAAGGGCTTGCAGGATAACAACGTGATGGCCGTGGCCAAACATTTCCCCGGCCACGGCGACACCGATACCGACTCGCACGTTTCGCTCCCGGTTATTAATACCGATATGGCCCGCCTTACAAAGGTGGATTTGGTGCCCTTCCAGCAGTCGTTTGAGGCCGGGGTGATGGGCGTGATTGTGGCCCACCTCTACATGCCGCTGTTCGACACAACGGATGCCAAAACCACCACCCTCTCGCACGCGCTGGTTACGGACTTGCTGAAGGACAAGATGGGCTTTAAAGGCTTGGTTTTCACCGACGCGCTGAACATGCGCAGTGTGAGCAAGCTCTACAAGGATGGCGAGCTGGATGCCCTGGCCCTGGCCGCCGGCAACGATGTGCTGCTGTTTTCGGAGGACGTGCCGTCGGCCCTGCTGCGCATCCGCGAAGCGGTGGCCGCCGGCAAGCTCACGCAGGCCGATTTGGACCTGCGCATCAAGAAAATTCTGCGGGCCAAGTACTGGGCCGGGCTAAATCACTACCAGCCCGTGAACCTGCGTACCCTGCGCGATAGTCTGAACCTGCCCGATTCAAAGGTATTGGCCCAGAGCATTTTTGAGCACGCGGTGACCGTGGCAAAAAACGACGATAATCTCCTCCCCTTCCAGCGGCTCGATACGCTGCGGATTGCGGCCATCACCATCGGCACGCAGGCGGAAGGGCCGTACGCTACCATTTTCAATAAGTACCAGCCCGGCCCGGTATATGCCGTGCCCGACCGCTACGCGCCCGACTCCACGTTTGCCCGCATCAGCAGCCGCCTGCAGGGATATAACGTAGTGGTGGTGAGCCTGCACCAGATGAACAACACGCCCAGCCACAACTACGGCATCGGCGATGGGGCGATGAAATTTATCAAGCAGCTGGAGGCCAACAAGCGCATCAAAACGGTGGTGGTGGCCATGGGCAACGCCTATTCGCTGAAATTTCTGGAAGATGCCCGCACGCTGGTGTGCGGCTACGAGGACCATTATGCGGCGCAGCTGGTGGTGCCGCAGGTGCTGTTTGGGGCGCTGCCGGCCCGGGGCAAACTGCCCGTTACGGTATCGCCCACGCTCAAAACCAATCTTGGCATTGCCACCGCCGACCTGCACCGTCTGCGCTACGCCGTGCCCGAAAGCCAGGGCCTGAGCTCGCGGGTGCTGGCCCAGATTGACAATATCGCGCTAGAGAGCCAGACCTACGCCGCCGCCCCCGGCTGCCAGGTACTGGTGGCCAAAAACGGCACCGTGGTCTTCGACCAAAGCTACGGCTACTGCACCTACGACCAGACCCAACCGGTGACCAGCAGCACGTTATACGACCTGGCCTCGGTGACGAAAGTGGCCGGCACGCTGCAAGCCGTGATGTACCTCAAGGACCAGGGCAAGCTGAATATCGAGGAGAAAGTAGCCACCTACCTGCCCGAGCTGGTCCGTACCAACAAGCGCGACATGACCGTGCGCGACGTGCTGTTGCACCAGGCCGGCCTCAAACCGGGCATTCCGACGTGGGAACGCACCCTGCACGACGGCCATCTGAAACCCGTCTACTACGCCAGCGCCCGCTCCGACGATTTCCCCAACGAAGTAGCGCCCGGCGAATACAGCACCAAAGCCGCCGACGATTCCGTCTGGGCCTGGACCATGCGCTCCGGCCTGCTGCCCAAAATCAAGGGCCGCTACCCCACGGAATATTCGGACCTGAGCTTTATGGTGATGAAGCGGGTGTGCGAAAAGCTTCTCAGACAGCCGATTGAAAAATTTCTGGAGGATAATTTCTACCGGCCGCTGGGGCTGGGCAGCATGACGTACAACCCCTTGCTGCGCTTTCCCAAAACCTGCATTGCGCCTACCGAAAACGACACCTACTACCGCCGTGAGCAGCTGCAAGGCACAGTGCACGACCAAACCGCCGCCCTCGTAGGGGGCGTGGGCGGCCACGCCGGCCTTTTTGCCACCGCCAACGACTTGGCTGTGCTGATGCAGATGAACCTGCAAAACGGTAACTACGGTGGCACCCGCTACTTCCAGTCGCCGGTGGTGACGGAGTTTGCGCGGCCCCAGACGGCCGGCAGCCGGCGCGGCCTGGGCTGGGACCACGGCGACCCCAGCAAGCCCGAAGGCCCCACCAGCAACCTCGCGCCGGCCAGCACCTTCGGCCACACCGGCTTCACGGGCACCTGCGTGTGGATGGACCCGGACAATAACATCCTCTACATCTTCCTCTCCAACCGCGTGTACCCCGACGCGGGCAATAACAAGCTGCGTCAGTACAACATTCGCACTCGCATTCAGGAGGTTATTTATAAGGCTATGGCGGCGGAAAGCGCGAAGAAGCTGCCGGCTACGGCCAGCCAGAAATAAGGGCTTCTGCTCCACTGGAAGCATCAAGGAAATATAGAATTCAGGGAAGCCAATGAATTAGCTAACAGTAGCTCTACGCAGCAGCTTTAAGTTACTTTCCTTTTCGAATGCAGGAGCAGAATCAATATTGGTATTTCCTCATTGGTGGCCAGTCCGATGACATTACCGGAATAGTGGGCAATTTCTAAGCCTATGGCTCACACTGTGGCGAAGTATTAGCTAATGCGCTACAGGCTGCCGCAGAAAATGATTTTCTGAATCCTCAAGCTACGGAAGCGGCTCGGTTGGATAACTTGGAAGATTTCGAAGAGCCGGACAATTTGATTCAGTTGTCTGGCTCGGTAATGACGGGCTCTAAAAATTGTTCTTACCCTATTGACCCAGAAGAGCATGTTTTTATTCCACCCACAGGCATAGAAGCTGTTTAGAGAGTCCCCGAACGGTGATGCTTCGCTGCGCTCTGCATCACCGTTCGGGGACTCTCTAAACAGCTTCTATGATTCGATTCATTCTCAGAATGGAATCATTAGCTTTCTACAGGAAAATCAGGCTAACATTCTTGATGATGGCTTCATCGAATGTGCTGTTTACTTCGAGCAGGGTGAAACGAAACTTACGTTTGATGAACATAAGAAAATACTGCTTTTCACTAAAGATGAGCCAGTGTTTAATGAGTTCGGCAAGAAGATGATGGATTTAGGGTTCACTGATGTTACGCAGCCGGGGTTCAGTCAGACTACCGAACTCCACAACTTTGAGTACGGCTTTTATCATTGGCATTACAGGCCAGCTGACAGTTTGGCAAGCAGCGGATTATGATTGCTGCTACTTGATACAAATTACCAATTCGTCAAAAAATGGGGTGAGGATTACGCGGAATCCTTTATGGATTGACGCACGCGTCAACGTTGCCCCATCATAAACGCACAGCTTCCTACCGCTTCAGTTGCAGCTTGATGGAGCAAACTATACTGTAGGCAGTCAAGCCATCAATTAGCTGGAATGCGCACTCCTACGGATGCATCAGTTTTACCGTATAAGGTAGCCGGAGTAAGTAAAATTACACCCCGTACGTCAATCACCACACCTAGCAGCTGGCGCAACAATGCGCCTCTTATCTGGTTCGCTAAGCGCAACAGCATTATCTCATGAACATCGGCATCGTTTGTTATCCCACCTTTGGCGGCTCCGGCGTAGTGGCCACGGAATTGGGCAAGGCCCTGGCCCAACGCGGCCACCGCGTGCATTTTATTACTTACAGCCAGCCGGTGCGGCTCGACTTCTTCAACGAGAACCTCTTCTACCACGAGGTGTATGTGCCGGCGTACCCGCTGTTCCAGTTTCCGCCCTACGAGCTGGCCCTGACCAGCAAGATGGTTGACATTGTGCAGAACGAGAAGCTGGATGTGCTACACGTCCACTACGCCATTCCGCACGCTTCGGCGGCTTTCATGGCCAAACAGATTCTGCGTGCCCGGGGCATCCAGATTCCGGTAGTGACCACGCTGCACGGCACCGACATTACGCTGGTGGGCAAAGACCCCAGCTTCGAGCCCGTGGTGACGTTCAGCATCAATCAGAGCGACGGGGTGACATCGGTATCGGCCGATTTGCGGCGCGAAACCTACGAGTATTTCGCCGTCGAGAAGGAAATTACCGTCATCCCCAACTTCATCGACCTGCACCGTTTTAAGAAGCAGGAAAAAAGCCACTTCCGGGCCGCCATTGCCCCCGAGGGCGAAAAGCTGCTCATCCACACCAGTAACTTCCGCACCGTGAAGCGCGTCGAGGATGTGCTGCGCATCTTCTGCGGCGTGCGCGCCCAGATACCGGCCAAGCTGCTATTAGTGGGCGACGGCCCCGACCGCAGCCGCATGGAGAAGCTGGCCCGCGACCTCGACTGCCACCGCGACCTGCGCTTCCTCGGCAAGCTAGAAGCCGTGGAGGAAGTGCTGAGCGTGGGCGACCTGTTCCTGATGCCGTCCGAAAACGAGAGCTTCGGCCTGGCCGCTCTCGAGGCGATGGCCTGCGAAGTGCCCGTGGTGAGTACAAATGCCGGCGGCATTCCCGAGTTGAACGTGCACGGCGTAACGGGCATGATTAGCGAAATCGGCGACGTGCCCGACATGGTAAGAAACGCCCTTTTCGTGCTCGATGACACAAACCTGCCCCGCTTCAAAGCCGCCGCCCGCGCCCGCGCCGAGGAGTTCGCTGTCGATAACATCGTGCCGCTGTATGAGGAGTGCTACCGCAAGGCTCTTGAGGAAGTGAGCGTGACAGCGTAGGGCTTGTAGCACGTGCTTTAGCTTGTGCATGGTGGCGCTACCATGCACAAGCTAAAGCACGTGCTACAAGTTAAAACAGCCCGGCCGCCTCGTTCTTCACCACGGCCAGCGCCTGCGCCGTAGGCTCGGCCCCGTCCATCATCAGGCCTTCAAGGATGCGCTTTGCCAGCTCAGTGCCACGGGCTTGGGCCGGGTTCTGAATGCCGTGGAAGGCGCGGTTTACCATTGTGAGCACGTTTTCTTTGGCTTCCTTCACCAGCGTCCAGGCATCGGCCGAGAGATAGAGCTGCTGCGAGAGGTTGTGCTCGTATTCGGCCCGGATTTCCTGCTGCAGCAGCCGGTGAAACTCGGGCGCGGTAATGCCCCCGCTGCTCAGGCGCACGAGGATGTTGTTGGGCGAGATACGCTCCAGAAATAGCACGATGCGCTCGTAGGCCTGCAGGCGCAGCGGCAGCGTGGTTTTGTTGCTTTCGAGGCGAAGCTCGATGAGGCGACGCTGCTGCTCCTTCTCCAGAAACTGCTGAAACAGCATATAAATGACTCCGGCCACGATGATGGCGGGCAGGGTAATCTTGAGGATGTCGAAGAAATAGGTAGTTGAATCCATTGGAATTATTTAAGGTTTTGAACGTCATGCGGAGCTTGTCGAAACATCTCTGCCGCAGTAGTAATCAACGACGATTGCAACGAAGCGGTAGAGATGCTTCGACAAGCTCCGCATGACGTGCTAGGTGCATAAATAGCCCACAAAACTACGCCGTGAACCGCCGGGCCCCAACCGCTGTTTCCCCTGCTGCGGCCGTACCAACGGCAACGCCGGCTCCGGCCGTATCTTTGTTCCCAACTTCCCGCTAAATCAATTTTTATTATGGCTGCTGTTGCCACCCTCGCCCCCATTACCCTCACCGACCGCGCTGTAGTGGAGGTGAAAAACATCATTCAGGAGAAGAATGTGCCCGCCGACTACGGCCTGCGCATCGGCGTGCAGGGCGGCGGCTGCTCGGGCATGAGCTACCTGCTGGGCTTCGACAAAGCCAAAGATGCCGACGAAACCTACGACCTCGACGGCCTGAAGCTCATCATGGATAAAAAGCACGCCATGTACGTGCTGGGCATGGAAGTCGACTTCCAGGATGGCCTCAACGCCCGTGGCTTCGTTTTCAACAACCCTCAGGCCAAAAGCACCTGCGGCTGCGGCTCGTCATTTTCGGCCTAAGCAACCAGCCGGTCCGGTTGAACCCGGGTTGGCTTGCTAACCCAAGGATGCGAGCGATTGAATGTCAATCGCTCGCATCCTTGGGTTATTTTATTTTAGTTATTGAAGCTGATTAGGAAGTACCCGAGAATAGAAAAACGTCATTCCGAGCGCAGCCGAGGAATCTCGCGTGAATAGTTGAACGACACCCAAACAACCCCGAGCGAGATTCCTCGGCTGCGCTCGGAATGACGTTCTGTTATTGCTGAAATCCCTAAGCAGCTTCAGATTACAATCAATTATCTACCCGAAATATTATTGGGGTATACCAGGCACATTGCCCAGCGACGACCCTTCGGCCGATGAGGCTTTGGATAGTGCGTTCAGGGTGCCGTCGTTTTCCAGGACTACGGCGGCGGCATCGGCCAGCGACGCAATGCCGCGCTCGCGCAGACTGGCCAGTACTTCACCTTCCGTAATGCGTTCGGCGCGCATGGCATCGGGCAAGTAGTGGCCGGTGTACACCAGCAGCGTGGGGTCGGATTTTACCAGCCGGCTCACCGCTTTGAAGCGCACCGACAGCCAGGTGATGCCGAACTGCAGGCCAATGAGCAGGGCGAAAGCCAGCAGCCCGTCGGCCAGGGCTACGCCCTTGCTGAGCAGCACCGTGACCAGCGTGGAGCACAGGGCTACGGTCACAATCAGGTCGAAGGCATTCATCTTCGACAGCGGGCGCTTGCCCGAGGCGCGCAGCATCAAAATCAGCCCTACGTATGCCAGCAGACCAATAATGAGCGTGCGGACCAAACTGGTCCAGCTGGTAAAAAACAGGTTTTCCATGGAAAGCTGACGGCGAAAGTAGCTGCCGCGTTAGTTGGCGGGGGGCAGCCATGGGCTTCCCAGTGGGTTGCGGTGCGCGGGCTCTGGTGCCATAACGCGTCGGAGCCGGGCAAATCGCCGTACTTTGACCACTACTGCCCCTGGCTGCCGATGGCCGCAATGGCTTCATCCTTACTTTTTGCTTTCTATGATGCGCTTTCTGTTTGTGCTGAGCCTGTGCGCCGGCCTTTGCTTGCCTGGACTGGCTCAACGCTTTACCCCCGCCGAAGTGGCGCACTGGCAGCAGCAGGCGCGGCAGGTGCGCATCACGCGCGACAGCTACGGTGTGCCGCACATTTACGGCAAGACCGATGCCGACGCGGTTTTCGGCCTGCTTTACGCGCAGTGCGAGGATGATTTTGCCCGCGTCGAAACCAACTACCTCGATGCCATTGGTCGGCTGGCCGAAGTGGAGGGCGAAGCCCAGCTTTACCACGACCTGCGTGCCCGCATGTTTCTTGACAGCACCCAGGCCCTCAGCATCTATAAAAAGAGCCCAGCCGATATGAAGCTGCTGCTCGATGCCTTCGCGGCCGGCACCAACTACTACCTGGCCACCCATCCCACCGTGCGGCCCCGGCTGCTGCGCCGCTTCCAGCCCTGGATGCCGCTCATGTTCAGCGAGGGCAGCATTGGGGGCAATATCAGCGTGGTATCGCTGGAGCGGCTGAAGGCTTTTTACAGCCAGAAGAAATCGAGCTCCTGGATTGATACCGATTTTGGCCGCACCGACCGCGAGCCGGTGGGCTCCAACGGCTTTGCCATTGCGCCCGCCAAAAGCGCCAACGGCCACGCCCTGCTGCTCATCAACCCGCATACCTCGTTTTACTTCCGCTCCGAAGTGCAGATGGTGAGCCAGCAGGGCCTGAACGCCTACGGGGCCGTGACCTGGGGCCAGTTCTTTATTTATCAGGGATTTAATGAGCACTGTGGCTGGATGCACACGTCCAGCCAGGCCGATTCGATGGACGAGTACCTCGAAACGATTGAGGAAAAAGACGGCAAGGCGTTTTACAAATACGATGGCAAGCTGCGCGCCGTGACTGCGCAGAAAGTGGCGCTGCCCTACAAATCGGGTGATAAGATGCTGCGCAAAACTTTCACCATCTTCCGCACCCACCACGGCCCTATTGTGGGGCAGAAATCGGACGGGCAGTGGGTGGCGGTGCGCATGATGAACGCGCCGCTGGCCGCTTTGCAGCAGTCGTACCTGCGCACCAAGGCCACCGATTACGCCAGTTTTCAGCAGGTGATGAAGCTGAACGGGAACGCCTCTAACAACACGGTTTTTGCCGATACCAAGGGCAGTATTGCCTACTGGCACGGCAATTTCATGCCCCGGCGCAACCCGAAATTCGATTGGAGCCAGCCGGTAGACGGCAGCACGTCGGCCACCGAATGGCAGGGCTTCCACCCGGTGAGCGAGCTAGTGCAGGTGCACAACCCGGCCAGCGGCTTCATCCAGAACTGTAATTCCACGCCCTTCACCGTGAGCGGCCCCAGCAGCCCGGCCGCCGCAAAATATCCCAAATACGAAGCCCCCGACGCCGAAAACTACCGCGGCCTGAACGCCGTGCGCGTGCTCAGCAGCAAAGCCGTGGTCAGCCTCGACACGCTCATTACGGCGGCCGACGACCCGCACCTCACCGCTTTCGATGATATGCTGCCGCCACTGCTGGCTGCCTACCAGCCCACTTCGGCCGAAAAAGCCGCCGCGCCCGCCGTGGCCGAAGCCATTGCCACCCTCCGCGCCTGGGACCACAGCTACGCCCAAACTTCAGTGGCCCAAACGGTGGCCATCTACTGGGCCGAGCGGCTGCTGGCCAAAGCCCGCGCCCGCGTACCCGAGGCCCAGCCGCAGCTCGACTACATCAGCTTCGTGCGTTTCGCGCTGGCCAATACTTCGCCATCGGAAAAAATCACGACCCTCTCCGAAACCCTCGACGACCTGACGCGCGATTTCGGCACCTGGAAAATGCCCTGGGGCGAGGTGAACCGCTACCAGCGCCTCACCGGCCGCATCGAGGAAACCTACGACGACCAGCAGCCCAGCCAGCCGGTGGCCTTCACATCGTCGGCCTGGGGCTCACTGGCGGCGTTTGGTGCGCGCACGTATCCTGGTACGAAAAAACGCTACGGCAACGTGGGAAATAGCTTTGTGGCGGTGGTGGAATTTGGCCCGCGCATCACGGCACGCTCAGTGGTGACCGGAGGCCAGAGCAGCCGCCCCGGCACGCCGCACTTTACCGACCAGGCCGATTTATACTGCAACGGCCGTTTTAAAGAGGTGCGCTTCTACCCCGAAGACGTGCAGGCCCACGCCGAAAAAACCTATCGCCCCGGCGAGTAAGCGGCGTTTGTGCCAGGAAAGCGCGTTACGCCTCGACCAACGCAGCCCGACGTTCCGAAAAAATCATTTAACCCCCTACTGATAATGGACATCAAGTATCTCTCCGACGACAAAGGCAAAATCACCGGCGTGTTCATCACCATTGAGGAGTGGGAGCGGCTGCAAAAGCAGTACAACATCAGCGAAACTGCCCCGGCCGACTCCGGCACTAAGCTGCAACAGTCGCTGGCCGAGGCGATGAAAAAGGTGAAACCCAGCGATGATGAAGCGTAGCCAGGCTTTTTCCTGAACAGCAAAAAAGCCCGGCAATACCGAGCTTTTTTGTTGGTACCACAACGGCTTCTAGCGGCCGAAGTCGTCTTGCACGCGCACGATGTCGTATTCGTCCGAAGGATTGTTCGCGTCGGTATGCTGCCAGATTTCGGCTAATACGCCCCAATCCTTCAAGCCCACGAGGCGGTGGCGCTCACCCTGCCGCAGAATAATCCGCTCGCCCACCTGCAGGTTTTTCACTTCGCCCTGCTCATCAGAATCGCTGACGGCCACGCCCACCGGCCCCTGCACCACCTGCCAGATTTCGGCGCGGCGGTGGTGGTACTGCCAGCTCAGCCGCTGGTGCGGGGCCACTACCAGAATTTTGGGACTCAGTCGGCCCGAAATCCGCAAGCTATCCACCAACAAGCCATCGAAATAGGTATTGGCAAATTCCTGCGCCTGGGCCTCGTCAATCACAAAAAAACCACCCCACGGGCGCGTTGGGTCTTCTTTGGCAATAGTGAAGCCTTGCTGCCGAAGCTGCGCGGCCACTTGCTGGAACAGGGCGCTTTTTTGGGTATCGGTATGAGGCATGAGCATTGGCGCTGGAGTGAAAGCAAATATATCTACTTATCCATTACGGTTATGCATTGATTTGCTCAATATGTTTTGCTGGCATCGCCCGGCACCACTACCACGAAATCGGCCACGTTCACCTGCTCTTTATCCAGGGTCTTCAACTCCTCCTGCGTCACTACGCTGATGGTGCGGACGCGCAGCTTGGGCGCATACTGCCTCAACCAGGCCACAATGCCGTCGTGGTGGTCGGAGTGGTAGCTGCCATTGAAGTGAAGCAGGGTTTCGCCGGGCTGGCAGCTGGTTTCGATGAAATGGGCCATTGTCGCATCCTTCAGTGCCTGGGCTTGAATGATATTTTGGGCGCCGCCGCCGTGGGCGCTGCCGGCACCGCCGAACATAGCAGCCATGTTCTTGTAGCCGGGCAGGTCGTAATCCACTTTCAGGGGCAGCGGGGCGAGTAGGGCACGGTCGGCAGCGGGCAGCTTGTCGAGAGCGGTAAGGCTGCGCTGGGCCACGGTTTTGGCGAAGGGGCGCGGGGCGTTGGTGCCAATGACGGCGAGGTGATTCTCGCGGGCAAATTGCAGCAGCGGGCGGTAGTCGGTATCATAGTTGGGCCACGGGCGGGCCTGGCGCTCGAAAGCGGTATCGGCCAGGGTGCCGGCAGCGTACTGGGCCACCAGGGGCTGCACGTCGCGCTCAAACATTTCCATTCCCAGCACCAAATCACCGGGCTTTTTCAGCTTTAGCAAGTCCTTGGCTACTTGCAGTTCCAGCCAATGCGCCAAGGCGTCGTTGTGCTGTTCGCCGAAGAGGACCACATCGGCCTGGGCCAGCTCAGTCAGCATCTGGTCGTAGTCGGCGGGCTGGCCGGCCGCAGTGAAGAGGCGATAGGCCGGCCGGTCACTGGTGAAAGCGACACTGGCGAATGCAAGGCAGAAAAGGATAAACAGGCGGAGGGTCATCATAGTAAAAAGAACGTCATGCTGAGCTTGTCGAAGCATCTCTACTAATAGTAAATGAATTACTCGGGCAGTAGAGACGCTTCGACAAGCTCAGCATGACGTTCAAAGTTCGTCAAACAATGCTGGTTTATCCCTTATAAAACATCCACTTGCCCAACTCTTTGTACGTCACTTTCTTGCCGTACATCAGAATACCCACGCGGTAGATGCGGGCCGCCACCCATACCGTACCGATGAAACCGAGAATGAGCAGGAAGATGGACAGCGCCAGCTGCCACGCCGGCACGCCAAACGGCAGCCGAATCACCATGGCAATGGGCGAAGTCAGCGGGAATATCGACATCCAGAAAGCCACCGGCCCGTCGGGATTGCGCAGAATGACCGACACGCCCACGATATAGCTCAGGATGAGCGGCATCGTAATCGGAAACATGAACTGCTGGGTATCGGTCTGGTCGTCCACGGCCGCGCCCACGGCCCCGAACAACGCCCCATAAAGCAGGTAGCCGCCCAGGAAATAGACGATGAAACCGAAGAGAATAGTACCTAGCGGCAGGTTGGCTATTGTGTTGAAGAAGGCGAAACGGCCGGCCGAATTGGTGGCCTGGTCCTTCTGCTTATCCATCCCCTTGTCGAAAGTTGCCACCGCCGATTCCGGCTCGTCGGCAGCGCTGGCAGCGGCCGCGCCGGGCGCTGTTGGCGCAACGGCTACCTCCGTTTTGGGCTTGTCCTTGCCCATCAGCATGGGAAGCACCACCGAGCTCACGCCGAACGAAAGCACACCCCACAGCAGAAACTGCGTGAGGCCCACCGCCGCGATGCCCACAATCTTACCCATCATCAAATCAAACGGCTTCACCGACGACAGCATCACTTCCATGATGCGGCTCGACTTCTCCTCCCCCACCCCGCGCATAATCTGCACGCCGTAGATGAAGATGAACAGGTAGATGGCCAGCGCCAGCGCATAGGCCATGCCCGAAGTAGCCAGCGCGTTGCTATCGGCCTCCTTCCCGGTTTCGTCCAGACTCACGGCCTGCAACACCACCTTCGAGCGCAGCCGGTCAAGCTGCTCCTGCGAGAGGCCGGATTTCTTCATTTTCAAATCCGAAAATGCCTTATCGAGCGCATTTTTTACAGCAAGCTCCTTCTTGAGGCTGATGTTGCCCTTGCCGAAGAACTGCACGCCGGTGGGATTCTCCACGTCAAGGCCGGCGGGCAGTACCACCAGGCCATCGTGTTTGGCCTTCAGGAAGCCTTTTTTAGCCTCGGCCAGCGTGCCGGTGGCCGTTTCGAAGCGCAGTTGTGGAGTGCTCACCAAGTGGCTGGCGATGTTTAGGCCGCTGTCGTCGCGCACCTCCACCACGTCCGTGGTATCGTTGTCGGAACTGGCTACTTTGGCGATGATGAAACCGAATGCCGCCAGCAGCAGCGGCACAGCCAGCGTGAGAACGATGAAAGACTTTTTGCGAACCCGCGTGAGGTATTCGCGTTGGGCAATGAGGAAAAATTTTGAGGCCATGATGATGGATTAAAGCAGCGCGTTAGCGGTTTCGAGGAGGGTTTCGGGCATGGTTTCGCGCACGCGCCGGATGAATATCTCGTTGATGCTCGGAATTTTCTCCCGGAAAGCGGCTACTTCAATGCCTGCCGAACCGATGAGGTAGCGCAGCAGGTCGTTGGGCCGCACGCCCTCCTGCAGTTGCACTTGCAGGTAGAAATGGTTATTTTCCCGCTTTTTCTGCTCAATCACCCTGAAATCGGGGCTCGACAGCATGGGATGCCCTGTGCCCTCCACCTCGTAGGTATTGGTTTTAAACTGGTTGCGAATCACACCAATCGGCCCGTCCAGCACCTTGCGCGAGCGGTTGATGAGGGCAATGTTGTCGCACATCTCCTCCACCGATTCCATGCGGTGCGTCGAGAAAATAATGGTCGCGCCCTGGTTCCGCAGCTCCAGAATTTCGTCCTTAATCAGGTTGGCGTTAATCGGGTCGAAGCCCGAGAACGGCTCATCGAGAATAATGAGTTTGGGCTCGTGCAGCACCGTGGCAATAAACTGCACCTTCTGCTGCATACCCTTGCTCAGGTCCTCCACGTTCTTCCCGGCCCACTCTTTTATCTCGAACCGATTCAGCCACTGCTTGATGCGTACCGTGGCGTCTTCGCGGCTCAGGCCGCGCAGGCGGGCCAGATAGAGCAGCTGCTCGCCCACTTTCATCTTTTTATACAGGCCGCGCTCCTCGGGCAGGTAGCCAATCTGGGCAATATGGCTCGGGTTCAACCGCTCGCCACGAAAGCGGATTTCGCCCTCATCGGCCCCCGTAATCTGGGTGATGATGCGGATGAGCGAGGTTTTACCCGCTCCGTTGGGACCGAGCAGGCCGAAAATGTTGCCTTCGGAAATTTCAAGGCTCACCCCGTCGAGGGCAACGTGGTTGGCGTAGGCCTTGTGCACGTTGAGGACTTCCAGTATAGGTTTCACAGAAAAAAAGGTTAGTTGGCGGGTTAAATGTAGAAGAATGTAGCTGAGCAAATGTGTTGGCCACCCGGCCCATTTGCCAGCAGTTGGGCGCCAAGCGGGTTCTGGGGCTCCCCAAACGGTGAATAACGGGGATGAACGGGCCGGCCTGGGCTAGCTGGCCGCTTCTATTTCGGCTTCGCTCAACTCATGCAGACTGGCTTCGAGGCGGTCCAGATGCTGGCCATATACCCGTTGCAGGTACCAGCGGATGTACTTTGTCAAGGGCCAATACAACGCCAGACTTACCACAATCTCCAGGCCTAAAGCCAGCATCAGCCGCGACTGCGGAATAGACACCACGCCATTCTTGGGTTCTAGCAGTCCGGCAGTCAGCCCCACCAGCCCCGCCACCGGAATCAGTACCATCGTAAACCGGTAATAGAAGCGCATCAGGCTCCGCAGCCCACTCGTAACGCGCACAAGGTGCGTACGCAAGTCGCCCTCGGGCTTGGTGATACCGCGCAGCAAGCCCATCTTCCGATAAAAGTAGTAGATGCACAGCAGCGCTACCAAAGCCAGCAGGCACCCCATTGTTCGCAGCCAGGCAAATGGGGAAAAGACAATAAACCCCAGCGACACTACCAGAAAACCGGCATTGATTAACAGGTCTTTACGGGCATTATGTTGCAGCTGCCCCAAACTATCCCCCGACCGCTGGGCCAGTAGCCGGGCCACTTCGGCGGCATCGAAAGCAGCCGGTTCGTTGTCCGGCTCAGGCCGCTGCCATTGGCGGCGCAGGTCATCAAGTTCCATAGGATGGTACCGGTTTAATGGTTAGCAGGGGACTAATTGCTGCCGCAGCTTTTCCTGCACGCGGTGCATTTTCACACGCACATTGTTTTGAGTAATGCCAAGAATATCAGCTATTTCATCATAGGACCGGTCTTCAAGGTAGAGCAGCACAAACGCCTTGTCTACTTCGGATAAGCGGCCAATAGCCCGGTAAAGGGCGGCGCGGTCGTCGGCATCGGGCCCGCTATCGGGGGCCTGGGCCACGGCCAGCGCTTCGGCATCGAGGCCCACCGGCGCGGGATGGCGGGTGCGCTGGCGCAGGTTTGAGATGGCCACGTTCAGCGCAATACGGTAGAGCCAGGTGCTGAGCTTGGCATTGGGCTGGGGCACGTAGCGCGGCCACGCCCGCCACAGCTGCAGCACTATTTCCTGAAACAGGTCCTGGCGGTCATCGGTATCCTGGCAGTACAGGCGGGCCACGCGTCGCAGCAAAGGCTGGTACTCGTGCAGCACGGCAACAAAATCAGCAGACGGGGTGGCGGTGGCCATGCGGCGGGTAATGGTTTCAGGAAGTTTATCGCCGGGATAACGGTAGCATTACATCGGGCTAACATTTTTTAGCCCGCAGAAGGCGCAGAGGCTTTCGCAGATAACGCAGAGGCACAATAAACCCTGCCGAAGGTAGTTCGGCAGGGTTTCGGATGACGGCTCTATCTTTAGCCCAAGCGCGTTTGGTATGTCCCCCAGCCAGACCGGGTTTTCTTGAAAAAGAAGAAACCCCGGACTGTTAGCGCAGCCGGGGTTTCAGAAGTGGGGGGGGTATAGGGGACCCTTTACTTCTCTCTAGTTATGAGTAAGGAACGTCATGCCTCGCTACGCTCTGCATGACGTTCAAAAGGCGCGAGATTACGCGAAATACTCCTTTACTTTCTCGAAGAAGCCTTTCTCGTTCTTGCCGGGGTGGGGCGTGAAGTTGTCCGAGTCGCGCAGCTTCTCCAGCAGCTCACGCTCCTGGTTGCTCACGTTTTTAGGCGTCCACACGTTCAGGTGGATAAGCTGGTCGCCGCGGCCGTAGCCGTTCAGGTCTTTGATGCCTTTGCCACGCAGGCGCAGAATTTTGCCCGGCTGGGTGCCGGGGTCCACCTTAATTTTTACCTTGCCCTCGATGGTGGGCACTTCCAGACTCGCGCCCAGCGCCGCATCCACAAACGAGATGTATTGCTCGAACATGATGTTGTTACCATCGCGCTTCAGGAACTCGTGCGGCTCCTCCTCAATCTGAATGAGCAGGTCGCCGGGCACGCCGCCGCGCTCGGGGAAGTTGCCTTTGCCGTTCATGCTCAGCTGCATGTCGTTGGCCACGCCGGCGGGGATATTGATGGGAATCACTTCCTCGTGCAGTTGGCGACCTTCGCCCTTGCACACGTCGCAGGTGCTCACAATGGTTTTGCCTTCGCCGTTGCAGGTGGGGCAGGTGCTGCTGCTCACCATCTGGCCGAGCATGGTGTTCACCACGCGTTTGATCTGGCCCTGGCCCTGGCAGGTAGGGCAGGTTTTCATATCGGTGCCATTTTTGGCCCCGGTGCCGCTGCACGGCTGGCAGGCCACGTAGCGCTTCACCTTGATTTTCTTCTCGACCCCGTTGGCGATTTCCTCTAAATCAAGCTTCAGCTTGATGCGCAGGTTTGAGCCCTTCTTCTGGCGTCGGCCGCCGCCCTGGCGGCCGCCCCCAAAGAAGCCTTCGAAGCCACCGCCACCGCCGAAAATATCGCCGAACTGCGAGAAGATATCCTCCATGTTCTGCGGGCCACCGCCACCGCCGCCGCCCATACCTTGATGGCCATACCGGTCGTAGCGCGCGCGCTTGTCGGCGTTGCTGAGAACTTCGTACGCCTCGGCCGCCTCCTTGAATTTGTCCTCGGCCGTGGGGTCGTCGGGGTTCTTGTCAGGGTGGAATTTGATTGCCATCTTCCGATAAGCCGACTTAATAACGTCGCCTTCCGCCGTTTTGGTAATGCCTAATACCTCGTAATAATCGCGCTTCGTAGCCATCTTTTTTATGTTTGAACGTCATGCAGAGCGCAGCGAAGCATCTTGCTGGCAGTCACCAACTCAATCGTTCAACGAAGCGGGCAAGATGCTTCGCTGCGCTCTGCATGACGTTCTTCTATTTTTTCAACTCAATTCAAACCCTAAAACTACTGCCCAAGCACCACTTTGGCGTGGCGAATAACCTTGTCGCCCAAATAATAGCCTTGCTCCACAACGTCCACGATTTTCCCTTTCAGGTCATCGCTCGGCGCAGGAATCTGGGTGATGGCCTCGTGCAGCTCGGCATCGAAGTCGCCGCCCTGTGCTTCCATGGCGGTCAAACCCTTTTGCTGCAAGGTTTTGTTCAGCTTGCTCTGAATAATTTCGATGCTCTCACGCACGGCATTGGCATCGGTGGTAGCCTGGGTGGCGTTGCGGGCGCGCTCAAAGTCGTCGAGCACGGGCAGCAAGGCCACCATCAACTCCTGATTGGCGGTTTTGAACAGGTCGATGCGCTCCTTGCTGGTGCGGCGCTTGTAGTTCTCAAACTCGGCGGCGAGGCGCAGGTACTTGTCTTTGATTTCGGCCAGCTCAGCGTCGGTGCGGGAGGCCTCGGGCTGGGGCGCGCCGGTGGCGGTCATGTCCGGGTCGGTGCTTTCGCCATCGGCCATTTCGCCAGCTACGTGGGTGGGGTCGGCGGTCAGGTTGTCGTCCTCGGGGAGGTTATGCTCGTTAGCCATTTGCGGAAATATTCGTCGAAAGGGGTTTTTCACGGGGTTAGCCGGTTAGTCAGACTTCGGGCGCAAGGAGTGGGCCAAAGGGGCGCGGGCTGCCATAGTGGCATTAGCAGTAGCTTTACTTTTGCACTTCTAAAGCAGCCAATAATCTAATGAATCAGTTAAGCCAACAGATAATAGCCCACCAATTAAATCAATTCTCCCAAATGACTCCTCAATTGAGCGTCGTTTATGTTTTAACAAACCCAGCAATGCCAGGGATGGTCAAAATTGGACGCACGAGTCATGACGATGCGAAAACTCGCATTGACCAATTATATACAACTGGTGTCCCTGTTCCCTTTAAACTGGAGTTTGTTTGCAAGGTACCGAACTCGGAGGAGGTTGAGAAAGCACTGCATCTAGCTTTTGCTCCTCATCGTGTCAACCCTAAACGAGAGTTTTTTTCCATTGAGGCAACACAGGCCATCGCAATACTGAAATTGCTTCATGTCCATGATTCAACTGCTGAAGTAGAAAGTCAACCTACAATACTCGAAAAATCTGAAGTCGATGCCGGTATTCAACTTAGCAAAAAGAAGAAACCTAATCTAAATTTCGATGAGATGCAGATTGCCATTGGCTCGCTTCTAACATGCAAGTCCAATGAAGCAACCGTAGTTGTAACGACTTCCAAAAAAGTGAACCTGAATGGCGAAGAAATGTCATTAACGGCAGCTACACGCAAAGTTCTTGGAAATCAATACAACGTTGCCCCTTGCCCATATTGGCTTTTTAACGGTGAATCTCTCAGTATTATTTATGATAATACATATGGTGAAGATGACGATGAATAACTAACTCTACTCATGCAGCGCCTTCCAAATCATGTCCTTCAACGGCGTGATATTCTTATTCGTGAGGCTGGAAATGAAGATGGCGGGCACCTCGGCCGGGAGCGTCTGGCGGATTTCGGCCTCCAATTCCTCGTCAATCATGTCGGATTTGGTGATGGCCAGCAGGCGCTTCTTGTCCAGCAGGTCGGGATTGAACTGCTCCAACTCGCCGATTAGCACCTTGTATTCGGCATCGATATCGGGCGAGTCGCAGCTTATCATGAAGAGCAGCATGGAGTTGCGCTCGATGTGGCGCAGGAAGCGTGTGCCAAGGCCCTTGCCCTCGGCCGCGCCCTCGATGATGCCGGGAATGTCGGCCATCACGAACGATTTGTAGTCGCGGTAAGCCACCACGCCCAAATTAGGTACCAGGGTAGTGAAGGCGTAATCAGCAATTTTGGGCTTGGCGGCCGACACTACGGAGAGCAGCGTACTCTTGCCTGCGTTGGGGAAGCCTACGAGGCCCACATCGGCCAGCAGCTTCAGCTCCAGGATGATGATGGCCTCGATGGCCGGCTCACCGGGCTGCGCGTACTCCGGGGCCTGGTTAATGGAGTTCTTGAAGTGGTCGTTGCCCCAGCCGCCGCGCCCGCCGGGCACGAGGACGAGCCGCTGGCCGTGCTCCGTGATTTCCAGCAGTTGGGTGCCGTCGGGGTCGCGGGCCACGGTGCCGAGGGGCACTTGCAGCACGATATCAGCTCCCTGCGCGCCGCTGCGCAGGTTTTCGCCTCCGCCGTCGCCGTCTTTGGCGAATACGTGGCGCTGGTACTGCAGGTGCAGCAGCGTCCAGAGCTGCGAGTTGCCTTCGAGGATGATGTGGCCGCCGCGGCCGCCGTCGCCGCCATCGGGGCCGCCGTTGGGCAGGCCCTTGGCCCGGAAAAAGTGGTGCGAGCCGGCACCGCCTTTGCCCGAACGGCAGATGAGTTTGACGTAGTCGATGAAGTTATTGGAGGCCACTGGATTGAGTTATGGGTTATGGGTTAAAAGTTATGAGTTGGATTTTGGGGTAACGAAATGAGTTATGAACTCCGGGCTATGCGCCCGAAACTCATAACTCATAACTTTTAACTCATAACTGGCGCAGCCTGCTACGCCTTTACTTCTTTAGTCGCTGCCGTCGGGGTTTCGGGGGCAGCCACTTTATTCTTGTCAATCAGCCCGCAGATTTGGCCGAAAATATCGTCAATCGGACCAATGCCGTTCAGGGCGTGGAATTTGTTTTGGGCGGCGTAGTAGCCGGCTACCTGGGCGGTTTCGGTGTTGTACACCGTCACGCGGCGGCGGATTTTGGTTTCGTCCTGGTCGTCGGGGCGGTTGCTGGTTTTGCCGCGTTCCAGCAGGCGCGTCACCAGTTCTTCCTCCTGCACTTCGAGCGCAATCATGCAGCCAATGTGCGTGTTATGCTCGGTCATGAGGCGGTCGAGGCTTTCGGCCTGGGCCACGGTGCGCGGGAAGCCATCGAAGATGAACCCGCCGACCTGCGGATTATTTTTCAACGCACTGCCAATCATCCCGATAACCACAGAATCGGGCACGAGCAGACCTTCGTCCATGAGCTTTTTAGCTTGTAGACCAAGGTCGGTACCCTGCGCAATCTGGGCGCGTAGCAGGTCGCCGGTGCTCAGGTGCACGAGGTTGTAATGGGTGATGAGTTTCTGGCTCTGGGTTCCTTTGCCGGCGCCGGGAGGGCCGAACAGCACGATATTCAACATGTAGAAGACGCGTTGCGCGAGGGAGGTGATTTAGGTGGGTTTGGGCAAGTTACTCAATCGGAGGCAGAAACGTTGCTACACAGCTACGTATACATCGGCCAGATTGCGGCCTAAGCCGTCGTAGTCAAGGCCGTAGCCGACCACAAAGTCGTTGGGGATTTCCTGAGCCACGTAGCGCACCGACAGGTCGTGCCGCAGGCTGGCGGGCTTGAAAAACAGCGCCGCAATCTCGACCGAAGCCGGGCCTTTTTCCAACAGTGTGGGCAGCAGGTGGTGCATGGTAGTGCCCGTGTCCACAATATCCTCCACGATGATGAGGTGGCGGCCCTGCACTTCTTCGCGCAGACCCAGAATTTCCTGCACCACACCGGTACTATCGGTACCCTCATAAGAGGCCACGCGAATGAAGACAATCTCGCATTCGCCCACGAAGCGCTTCAGCAAATCGGAAGCAAACATGAACCCGCCGGTGAGCACGACCACGAATAAGGGCTTTTGCCCGGCATAGTCGGCACTGAGGCGCGCGCCCAGGCCGGCCACGACTTCATCCAACTGAGCAGCCGATAGATACGGCCGAAATTCCTTATTATGGATGGTGATGTGGGAGTGGCCCATGCGGCGCGGGAGGGGTGTAATGAGGATGCAAAGCTACAGCCGGAATCGGCCGCCACGTCAACCTTACCCCCCTCCCGCATTTCCGGAGAGCGCCGTACCCGGCAGGGAACATGCCCCGCAGTGGTTCCGTGAGATTGACGCGGCGGATGAAACCGCCCCTACTCTATTGTCCGCAACGCCGTGTAAATCACGCGGGCCGCAGCTGGCACAAAGGCTTCGGCGTAGCGAACGTGGGGCTGCAGAGTGGCTTCGATACGCTGCTTTTCCATCTGCACGGGGGCCATGCCGCGCTCGCCGCCTTTTTCGGCAATGTGCGGCGCGATAACCAGCGACACGATGCTCATCAGCTTAATGAGGATGTTCATGCTCGGGCCGGAAGTATCCTTGAAGGGGTCGCCCACGGTGTCGCCGGTGACGGAGGCTTTGTGCGCGTCGGAGCCTTTGTATTGCATCACGCCGTCCACCATCACGCCTTTCTCGAAGGATTTTTTGGCGTTGTCCCACGCCCCACCAGCGTTGCTCTGGAACATGGCCATGAGCACGCCGCTCACCGTGACGCCGGCCAGCAGGCCGCCCAGCACCTCGGGCGACGACGCATTTGAGAACAAGCCCCGGCAACCAAACCCCACGATAATGGGCGTGAGCAGGGCGATAGCGCCCGGTAAAATCATCTCCCGGATAGCCGCCTGGGTCGAAATGGCCACGCATTTCTCATACTCTGGCCGGCCGGTGCCTTCCATAATACCCGGAATTTCACGGAACTGGCGGCGCACTTCCTGCACCATGGCCATGGCGGCCCGGCCCACGGCGGCAATGGCCAGCGAGGAAAAAATGAACGGAATCATGGCCCCGATGAACATGCCGGCCAGCACGGGCGCTTTGCTGATATCGATGGACGTAATGTTGGCGGTGCCCATGAAAGCGGCGAACAGGGCCAGCGAAGTAAGCGCGGCCGAGGCAATAGCAAAGCCCTTACCGGTGGCGGCGGTGGTGTTGCCCACGGCATCCAGAATATCGGTACGCTCGCGTACTTCCTTGGGCAGCTCGCACATTTCGGCGATGCCGCCGGCGTTGTCGGCAATGGGGCCGAATGCGTCGATAGCCAGCTGCATGGCGGTGGTGGCCATCATGCCGGCAGCAGCAATGGCCACGCCGTAGAGGCCCGCCGCTTCGTAGCTAAGCACGATGCCGGCCGCCAGTACCAGAATGGGCAGCACCGTTGATTCCATGCCCACGGCCAACCCGCCGATGACGGTAGTGGCGTGGCCCGTGCTACTTTGCTGAATGATGCTATTGACCGGCCGCTTGCCCATGGCCGTGTAATACTCAGTGATGATGCTCATCAGCGTGCCCACCACGAGGCCCACCAGCACGGCGTAAAAGACGTGCATGGCATCGAAGCTGATGCCGCGAATGGTGAAATTACCGGTCGGCAAAATCCACATAATCAAGCCATAGGCACCGGCTGCTGACACGACCACCGAGATGTAGTTACCGGTATTGAGCGCACCCTGCACGTTGCCACCTTCCTTCACCCGCACGCAGAGAATGCCAATGAGCGAGGCGATGATGCCCATGCCCGCAATGGCCATCGGCAGGAAGATGGGCGAGAGGCCACCGAACTGGTCATTGGTCACGGTTACTTCGCGCCCCAGTACCATAGTAGCCAGAATAGTAGCCACGTAGGAGCCAAACAAGTCGGCTCCCATGCCGGCCACGTCGCCCACGTTGTCGCCAACGTTGTCGGCAATGGTGGCGGGGTTGCGGGGGTCGTCCTCCGGAATGCCGGCTTCGACTTTGCCCACGAGGTCGGCGCCCACATCAGCCGCCTTGGTGTAGATGCCGCCGCCCACGCGGGCAAACAGGGCAATGCTTTCGGCCCCGAGCGAGAAGCCGGTGAGAACTTCGAGGGCTTTTTCCATCTCCTGCCCATTAGCCATGCCACTGGGCACAAACATTTTATAGAACACAATAAACAGCGAGCCCAAACCCAGCACGGCCAAGCCGGCTACTCCCATACCCATCACCGAGCCGCCCGAGAACGACACGTTGAGCGCGGTACTGAGGCTGGTTTTGGCCGCCTGCGCCGTACGCACGTTGGCTTTGGTAGCGATTTTCATCCCGATGAAACCGGCCAGTGCCGAGAACACCCCGCCAATTAAAAAAGCAATGACGATGACGGGGCTGGAATTGCCGCTCGTACTACCCAGGTAGAAAAGAAAGGCCCCGGCAATCAGCCCAAATAGGGCCAGCACCTTGTATTCGGCCTTAAGAAAGGCGATGGCCCCATCGGCAATGTAGCCGGCAATGGTGGTCATGCGCGCGTCACCAGCATCTTGTTTCGTCACCCAGCCGGCACGCAGCCAGGTATAGAGCAAGGCAAAAACACCCAATAAGGGCACAGCGTAGAGGAATGGCGTCATAAAAAGCGAATGGGTGGGAAAATGTGATTTGAGCGGTTTTCGGTTCGCAAAATAGCGGAAATACTACCGAATCCAACCTTTTCTAACTGGAGCGGTTTCGAAGTCAGTGTACAATACTTAGCGTGGTCGTGTGGGCTGACACCTGGCCGCGCAGATGGCCACTGAACTCGTGCTCACCGCCCTGGAAAAAGCCTTGACCCTGCGCCAGCCCGTGCCGGGTCTCATTATCCACGCCGACCGGGGCAGCCAGTACGCCAGCACGACCTGCCGTGCACGCATCCCCCAAGCTGGGGCCGTGCTTCAGCCGGACCGGCAATCCCTACGACAACGCCCAAGCCGAAACTGGCTGGATTACTCTGAAAACCGAATTACTACCCGCCAGCAACCCGTTTGCCATCCTCGAGGTGGCCCTAGCTCTTGCGCCTGCCGCCGAGCTAAGGCACGCCGCTGACGCAGTTCGGCCGCCGTCCGTGGTTGGGTCCAGTTCGGCACTGCGGGCAACGGCCACGAGCGTGAGGGCCTCCCTCTGCTACTTGTAGATCAGTTCGGGATTGATATTGAGGGCGCGGGCGGCGGCTTAGTCCAGCGGCTTTGCTCAGCCAAGCGTAATACTTCGGCCTGGAAGGCGGCATCATAACGCAGGCGTTTAACGGGTTGGAGGCTGCCTTTCATAACGTTCGAAAGATAAGCCCTCTATTCTGTCCGGATTTACCCGACCACCTCAGACTATCGCCTGTTCTACCGCTTCCATCACCTGCTCATCCGTTAGGAAAGAAAGTCGCCAACCAAGTAGCTTTCCTCCACTTGGCTTGTGCCAACAACGTCTGGCGACACTCCCCTGTTTTTCGGACAAACTTTACCCAGCAGCCAGCAGCGAAGTCTTCTGCTTCCAGTGGCATCAGGCTATCTTTCCTTTAAGCCGATTGAACAGCCATACGAATGGCGTACCGGCTAAACTCAATATAGCAGCATCAGCCTGAAGCAGGTAGCGCATTTCGAGCTGGCGCAAGCCAATGCAAATAAAAAGGTACATAAAGACGAAAAAGAACATAACAGGCCAGCTATTCCGATTCTGACGCAGAAGAAATGCTCCCCAAATACATAGCAATAAAATAAGTGTCCGGTAGCCAAATAGCAGGCCCACAAGCCGGCTGCTACCAGCATTCATCAGCTGGTTCTTAAAAAACGCTTTTTTCAGGTTTAGCAAAGGTACCTCCGTCCAATACCGCAGCAAGTGTCGCTGCTTATACGAGTTGTTGAGTAACTTAAATCCGCTGGCTAGCTCAGCATTGCAATTCGCAGGGCTGTCATAGCGCTTCATATAGCGCCAATTGTAGAAGCCAGTACCACATTGCCGGGCCCGCGCAAAAAGCTGGTGCGCCTGTTCCCCCTCCGCACTGTCTTTGAAAACCCGTTGTGGAAAGACTGGAAGAGGCGCTTTACCGGCAATGCCATCCAGATAGGCGTCAGCGTCCGGACTCCACCCGTACACCCACGCACGGGCGGTATTCACATCCTCGGCATACCGGTCGTAGCCTGCCGTAGTGGGCTTGAGCAATATGAAACGATGCTGAAAAACATAATTACGGACCGGCCAGCCCACATAAAGCAACAGGAAGCCCATTACGGCCATCGTGCTCAGCCGAATGACGCTCCCCGACCCCTTATTAGCTGAATATATCCAGATAAAGACCGGTACCAACAGTGCCCCCAGGTACTCCCTCACTAGCAGCCCGGCCCCAACCAGCAGACCAGCGATGAGCGCATTACGGGCGCTGACCGGGCGCGTGGCCAACCACCAGAATGTTAGGATAGTTACAAAAGTAGCCAGAGCTTCCGAACCTGAAACCGTAAGCCACACTACCACAAATGGATAGCAAGCGTATAGTGCTGCTGATATCCAGGCTGCCCGAATATCATGCGTCAGTGCACGGGCAGTTGCATAAATCAGGTAGATGGCCACCGTATCGAGCAGGCACTGGCTGAATGCCACCGCCTGATATACGTGCTGCTCCCCAAAAATCAGGTAGTGGCTACCCCAGAAGAAAGGATAGCCCGGCAGGCGCCCAAAGGCAGCTTCCGGATTTAGTTGATTGAAACTATACACCCCGTGCTGCCACAGGTTTAGGAAGCTCCGCGTAAAAGAATCGGTATCGCCGTTAATAAATGGGCTGCTACCTCTGTAATAAATACCTGCCCCAACCCACAGAAATAGTAGTCTTAATACCAGTCCTCCCGTCAGCAACAGCGGTAACACCGCATTAGCGAAGCTAAAAGGGGAACGAACAGAATTCATTTCAGCGCGTGCGGACATAGTAGCAATTAATAAATACTGCTTTAAGAATAGCAACGGCCCAACGTTGGCCTAAAGACTGCTGAAATGGCGCATCTTGACGTCTTCCGCCCCAGCGCTCGCCTGACGACCAAATCCCAAAAAAGATAGATTTATGAGCCCGTCTGCTTATAGAACGATAAAATGGCATCCATAATCCGGGTTTGCTGCGCGGTGCTCAACTCATAGTAAAGCGGCAGGCGAATCAGGCAGTCGGTATAATGGTCTGCCCAGGGCAGCACCCGGCCATCATGATTTTCGAAATAGAATGGGCTGGTATGGAGCGACAAATAATGAAACACCGGATTAATATTCTGTGATTTCATGTATTCGATTAGCGCGGTACGCTCCGCTAAGCTACGGCACACCAAGTAGAACATATGCCCGTTTTTGGTTGCGAAATCCGGTACATAGGGCATTTCTACCCCAATAGCTACCAAGGGCTCCAGTGCACGATAGTAGCGCTCCCAGATTGCTACGCGTTTAGTCTGAATATCGCGCAAATTCTCAAGCTGCGCCCACAGGAATGCTGCGATTATATCCGAAGGCAAAAACGACGAGCCATGGTCAACCCATCCGTATTTGTCTACTTCACCACGAAAAAAAGATGACCGGTTTGTCCCTTTTTCTCTAATTATTTCGGCACGGGCAGCGAACCGCTCGTCATTAATGGCCAGCATTCCTCCCTCGCCCGAAATGATATTTTTGGTTTCATGAAACGAAAAAGCAGCTAAATGGCCAATCGTGCCCAAAGCCTTTCCCTTATAGTAGCTGTCAATCGCCTGGGCGGCATCTTCTACCACAAACAGATTATGCCGATTAGCAATCTCCATTATGGGGTCCATATCACATGCTATGCCAGCATAATGAACGGGTACAATAGCGCGCGTACGAGCAGTAATGAGTGATTCTAATCGGGCAGGGTCCAGATTAGGATTTTCGGCGGTACTATCGGCAAAGACGATGTGTGCCCCCCGCAATACAAAAGCATTGGAAGTCGACACAAACGTGTAAGATGGCATAATCACCTCATCCCCGGGTTTGATGTCGAGCAGCAGAGCTGCCATTTCCAGAGCATCAGTACAGGATGTAGTCAGCAGAACTTTTTTAAAACCCAGCTGCTGCTCAAAAAACTGGTGGCACCGCTTGGTAAACATGCCATCACCAGAAATTTTGCCGGATAGCACAGCCTCTTCGATATAACGGGTTTCGTTGCCTGAGAGGTAAGGTTTGTTAAAGGGAATACTAGAATCCATAGATTAAGGGCTGAGACACAAAGATAGTCGAATTGTACTACTCCCCAAAAACTGGACACTTTAGCGGGGCTTGTTAAGTAATATTGTACTCTACCCTACTAAAAATCGGGCATAAAAACGGGAAGGTTCGACCTTTGTAGTTCCTCAACTGCCAAAAGCACCCCTTCCCGTGAAGCATTGCCTCGTTGCCAAAATTACGACCCTTTTGCATTCGGCCCCGCTGGTGCGGAACCTGGCCCGCAAGAAGTTCATTGCCCGCTTCGTGCTGGGTCTCTTCAAAAGTCGAAACGTACAATTTTGCGAAGTGGCGCAGCATCTCAACGACGGCGCAAAACTGGCCTCGAACGAGACGCGCATCCAGGACTTTTTTCGCGAGGTCGACCTGGATTACCTGGCCCTGGCTGTGCTGCTGGTGGGCCTGCTGCCGGGCACGGGCAAGCTGCGCCTGTGCCTGGACCGCACGGAGTGGGACTTCGGCAAGTGCCAGGTAAACATTCTGCTCGTCACGGTGGGCCGCGGCGACTGCCACTGGCCGCTGTACTGGGAATTACTCGACAACCGCAGCGGTAATTCCAATGCGGCTGACCGCGCCGCGCTGCTGGATTTTTGCCTCCGGGTACTGGGCCCCGACCGGGTGGGGTTGGTGGTGGGCGACCGGGAATTTGTGGGCCATGCGTGGTTCAAGTACCTCAAAGACAAGGGTATTTTCTTCGTCATGCGCCTGCCCAAGCACCACTTGCTCACCGACCGCCACGGCCGCCGTCACGCCGTGGCCGACTGGGGCCTGCACCCGGGCCAGTGCCGCCAACTGGCCGCGTGCCAGGTCGACGGGGTCTGGGGCGGGGCGCAGGTCACGGCCCTGACCGGGGGCGAGTACCTGTTCCTTTTCGGCACGGCCAACGTCGCTTTTTTGGGCCAGTTCTACCGCAAGCGCTGGACCATCGAAGCCTGTTTTCAGAACCTGAAAGGGCGCGGCTTTGCCTTGCGCGGGACGCATTTGCAGTGCCGCGGCAAGCTCAAAAAACTCGTTGGCCTCGTGAGCCTGGCCTACGCGCTGTGTGTCAGCGTG